>WRCY01000007.1 GCA_009783695.1 Oscillospiraceae bacterium | reverse complement strand
TAACTGCTCTTGACGTCAGTCATTGTGAAGAATTTAATCCATGCGGAAAAAGCGCTTTCCCAAACAGCGGGAGCTTTTGCGGGCGATTCGATTTCAAGAATAATCGCGGCGCGGCTGAGAACCGCCGCCATACCCTGCAATACCCACGGGTCTGATTTTGCATTGTTTCTGATAATTTTATGGATAGCGGCTTTGGTCTTGGTTGATTCGCTTAGGTACTTTTCTAAATCACAATACCAGCCGTAAGCCGCCGAAACACTTATGGGGACACAGTCACAACCGACGAGCAGCCGAACTGAAGCCATATATTCATCGTTTTTTTGCGAATCTGCTTCTGCGGAATAGTCCGCCCCCCGCACTGTCATAAGTTCGTCGAAGAGATAATTCTCCGGTTTCAGCAAGTACAAGCGATGCGGCTCGGTTTCCTCTTTAGGTACACCCTCGCAAAGCAACTGCTTGATTTGCTGTGCTATTCCGCGGCTTCCGTAATCGGTAGCGGCTTTAAGCTCTTCAAAAGCATTTCTGTACATAATATCACCTTTTTTCTTTCAAAACTTCAACGAATGCTTGTTTAATCAGTGCTTTAATCTCGCCGAGCATCCGCTCGGCTGCTTCTGTGTCAGCTTTTTCTTTTTCTTGCTGTTTTCGCAGTTTTAAGTCGAGCCGTGCGTATTCATCTTTAAGCTCGGGATTATCGGAATTAACCACCAGTGCGGCTATTTTTTCCATAGCTCCCCGAAAATCGCCGATTATTTCACAGATTCGTGCCATCTCGGCAACAATTTCATTATCATGCGGACGCAGATAATGCGCCGCGGCGAGCTTGTCATAAGCTGCACGATATTCCTTTGCCCCAACCAGCTCAATTGCCTCGTTAATCAATATATCCGGGGCATAATGCACAGAGATGAACTGACTTAAATTTGCTTTACACTTCGGGCAATCATTTTGCTTGCCTGTGTTCGTGTTACATACCGGGCATAAAACAGCCATAATTTTTCTCCTTCGTTTTAACGGATTATATCAGTGAATTCGGCGTATTCCTTCCAACGTTCCATAATCGGACGAAGTTTTATCTGCATTTGCGCCGCTTCCTCATCGGTAGTCCACGGCTGCGCATTTGATTTACATGATTTCATATATGCCAAATCGCCGGGTTTTTCGCTCTCCGCTTCTTTACGAACACTCAAGGCTTTTTGCAATTCGCCGTTCTCGTCGGCGATTTTCATAAGCTTCTCTATTTCCTGACAGAAAATATGTACAATCATCCACTGCGGCGGTTGCTTATCGTTTTCGGGAGCCGGTCTGACAAAGTTTGCCCAATCCTGCAAATCGGAATAGACCTTGGTTAAAGCTTCCTGGTCGCGTTGCGCGTAACATTCCGCTGCTGCATTTT
The DNA here is from genome assembly GCA_009783695.1 of Oscillospiraceae bacterium. GTDB lineage: Bacteria > Bacillota > Clostridia > Oscillospirales > Ruminococcaceae > Ruminiclostridium_E. The sequence continues at coordinate 68,482 of WRCY01000007.1, read as the reverse complement.
TATATGCGTTGGTTTTATTTATTTTTTCAGGGTCTGATTCATGATGCTGACGGATAAGATTCATGCAATCCTCGGCCAATCTCATAAACACGCTCTCGGCAGGTGATAAGTCGCCGCTTTCTTTGATAAAACCGTCAATGTTTTTCGTCAGCTCGTCAAACGCTTCTCTTGCGCGGACATTGTCGTTTTCCGCTATAGCCTGTTTAATTTCATCTGCTTGCTGACGCAGGCTTCCTTGTTTTAACGCTTTTCCGAGAATTTGCGATTGCGGAGAAGCAACATTCAGCACCGCGTCGAAGTCGCTTAATTTTTCGCGCAGCTCGCTTTCGCTCGGCGGTTTAATCTCGGGCGCTTCCATTACAACGTGCTGCGATTCACCGCCTGCAGATGCGTTGACGTGCTTTGTGCTTTTTTCGTCGATTTGAAGACGTATTTCCACCGGCGAGTTAACGGGCACGCTGTTTTCAAACGAAAGCACGATGTCACACAAATGAGTGTTTTCCTCAAAAATTCTTACCTTTGCCGAATACTCACTACTGGTGCGGAATTTATGCTCGCAGCTTGCGGGCAAATTCGTCCCTTTTTCCATTAACGGATGCAGATAGCGTTTGTTGTTTTCGTCGTTTAGTTCAACAAAAATAGTATGTGAAAGAGTAGTGGGCGGAGCTTGGATAATAGAAGCAGCGGCATTAAATCCAAAGGAAGTAATTGTTTCTCCCCCTGCTGTAATATCACAGTGATACGGCTCGTCTTCCGACGGAGCAGGCAATTTGCCGAACTTAAATGTGCCGTCTGTATCCACGGGGAACGCGCTGCTGTATGACCCGTCCGCTTTGCTTACATTCGCCTGCATATTTGCGGGTAAAGTGCCGTTCTTCACATTTACTTTACCGAGTATGTTGCTTTTTCCGGCGATTCCGATAGGCGGCTGAACCTCAACAAAGAGAACCGGCTCGGCTGTTTCCGTTTCGCCGGAATCGCCGCTGTATGTTATTTCACTGTATCCCGCCGACGCCGCAACAGCCGCGCCGAAACCCACTGCCATATCAGGCTCATCGCACAGGGGTTCGGAATTAATGGTATGCAGCTCAAGCGACGGGTCGCAGAAATTCTTACGTACGAACTCTCTTATGTAGGGAATGTGCGTACTCCCGCCCACGAGGAGAACTCCGTCAATCATATCAAGTGTTACGCCTGCTTTTTCCGCTTCTGACAATGCCTCTTTACATTTTTCGAGAGTTCCCAAAACCGTCGGCTCTATTAAATCCTCAAACTCTTTTTTTGTAACGGTAACGGATATATTAACCTGAGCGCCGTTTTGGTCTTGGAACGCACCATCCTGGCTGTAAAAGTATTCGTCCTGTGATGAAACAGCCTTTTTAATAACCTCTGCCACGAGCTTCAGCTTAGTAAATATGAGCATATCATTTTCGGTACTTAAATCTAAATCAAGTTCATATTCGTCTTGTAAATTTTCGAGAAGCATTCTTGCCAGCAGCTCATCAAACGTATCCCCTCCAAGATAGTTATGCCCTGAAATCGCAACTACATCAGCCATGCCGGAAGCGTAACGTACAATCGAAACGTCAAATGTTCCGCCGCCTAAGTCATACACCATGAAAATGCCGTCTTCAAGCCCGTTCTTCCAACAATAATATGCACTCGACGAGCTCGGCTCCTGTAAAGTTCTGATGATTTCAAGACCTGCTAATTCACCTGCTTTTGCGGTGTTCTCCGCTGCTTCTGCGCGAAAGTTAGCAGGGATTGTAACAATCGCCCTGTCAACGATATAATCCTCGCATCCGGATTGCGATTTTAAGTATTCCTGCATCTTTACTTTGAGGTCGCGAAGAATTTCAGCAGAAACCTCGATGGGTGACATTTCGGATTCGCCGACTTTTACGCGGTAATTGTTATCGCCCATGCGTCTTTTAATTGATGTAACCGGTTCCGGCTTTGTTCCCCGGCGATTGAACGCTTTTTGTCCGCCTATTATGCTTTGCGACTTTTTATCCCAAACTATTACAGATGGTGAAGTGCGCCTTTTTTGCGCGTCGGTATTACAGATAATCGTTTTATTATCGGGACCCATCATCGCTATTACCGAATTTGTCGTACCAAGGTCTATTCCCACCACTTTACTGATTTTTTGTGCCATTTTCATATCCTCCCCGTTCTTGTTTAATAGTTATTACCCCCAAAAGCAAGTATTTTATTTTTTTGTGAAAATATTTTTTATCCGTACGAAAAATCCGATTTTATTTTCAGCAGCATTTTCCATATGCTCCTGTATAACTTCTCCGGTATCAAGTTCTGTACTTTCTTCTATATCAGTCTTTGTGGCTTCTTCCTCAATCACATTCGGAATTTCTTCTGTAATTTCTTTTGATGCGGGCGGACGTGTGCAAAATACCTGTGCAGTATGCAGCAGTTCACCGCTGAACCGGATTTCCGGTGAAAAAGCTTCATGAATCGTTTCTTCCGGAGTGCTGCCGTCAACCCAACCCTCAACTTTAACACGCTCGCTCAGCTCATCTGTCAGCTTTTGACCGACATAATCAAGAATTTCGATATTATTGTTTTTTAAGGCTTGTTCTATTGCGATGAAAGAATTACGGGCATTTTCAGGTAAAGACTCTGAATGATTTTTAAAACCGTAAACCGCAAGTGCGATTTGCGCGATTGCTTTTTTCGCCTTGTCTGATTCGCTGATGTAATTTGCTTTGTCCGCTTCGCGCTCGGTATGGTTGCTTTTAATTACGTTGTACATTGCAGTTACCGGTAAAATAATTTTTACGTTTTCGGGAATTTCTCTTGTTTTCATGGCAATTATTCTCCTTTTAATTAAATGAATTTGTCTGTTTTTTTGCGGTAAAGATTCTCCATTCCCTTTTGATTCAAATCCCGGAAGCTGTCTGCCAAAGCGCCGAGCAAGGCTCTCATTTTGGGCTTATTAAGAAAGTAAACACCGTTTTCATCTGCAAGCTTATACGCCTCCAGGTAATAATCCTTGGCGGCTTTTATGTTTTCGGATTTTGTTTTTATATCGCCGAGCAACCATAACAATTCGGTTTTATCGGCGGTTTTTGCTGTATTTAACGCCGACGTTGCTATAGTTTCCGCAAACTGTGTGTTTCCGTTAAGAAGAGCTGACCGCGCCAGCGAAATATTATCTGAATTTATATCCTTTAACACAGCTTCACAATCATCATAGCGGGCTGATTGTGAAAACTTCAGACACTTTGAAAGTATAGCATCTAACTTGGGTGAATCATCGCACCCGGAAACAGAAGCGCCGTTTTTGTACGCCCAGTCAATCCGCATTTGCAGATATTCTTTCATTGAGCGTTTATTATAATCTTCGTCAGGTTCATCTTCCTCTTGGCTTATGACTTTTTCAAAAGGCTGAACTCCTGTCCAGTATTGGTAGAACATTAAACCTGCTTGATAAATATCTGATTTTTTCGTGTATTCGGGCTCCTTTTCCTCTGCGCCGTTTCCGAAATTTTCGGGCGCGTAAATTGACATGGTAGTTTTTAAAGCAACATTTCCGGCGCTGATAGCTGCGCCCATGCCGAAGTCAACGATTTTGACAACACCTTCCGACAGCATAACATTCGCGCCTTTTATATCCCTGTGCAGAACATCGGCTTTGTGCGCTTCGGCGAGTGCGGCAAAGAACTGCCGCATCTTATCGAGAACCTCGGCTTCGCAGGGGCGGTGATTAGAATTGTTGTGGCGTTCAATTAAGTCTTCAAGCGTTGAAGCATTTTTTATAAGCTCAATCGACACATAAGCGCATTTTCCGATTGAAGTATTAATTATACCCCAATTATAAATCTGTGCGAAATGCCTTTTGATTTCAAAAGGCGCAGAAGACGACAGAATCTTAGCCGGTAAGGCGCAATCTGAAAACATGCCCTCTATATCGCCCGCGGCTGTAGCTTCCGGTGAGTAGAGCTTCAAAGCAACTTCCCGGACGGCGGCACCGTTTTGAAGCTCATCGGCTTTATAGACAGTACCGAAGTTTCCCCCGCCCAGTCTCCCGCCGACCCGATACCTTTCCTCAAGAATCTCTCCGGACAAAGACTTTTCTTTTAAATCAAGCGGCATAACGTTTTACCCCCCTGTAATCATTCCGGCTTCCGCCAAAATCGCATCTAAGCGAGAAAGCCTGTCATCAGACAGCTTTGCAACAGTTTCCGGCTCAAATAAAGATATTCTGTCTAACTTTCCGGTTACGCGGTCAATCATAATCTCCCGGTTGCGCTCAAGCACAGTGTTTATTTCGCTTTCGTCAGATACGGGAATAACGGCGGTAGTATCCCCGTCCATTACCACCCGCACCATTTTTGCATTAGACAGGGCTTTGATATTTTTTGCAAGCTTGTTCATAACCAGTTCATCAAAAAGCGGGTTAATCGGGCGCGCTCCCATATATTTACCGCGGCGCTTAATAACGTCTTCATTGACTTCGTATTGCTTTTTAGCAATAAACTCAATAACCGCATCGTCAATTTTTAATTTACATTCTCTCATTGATTCAAATTTGCTTTCTTCGTTACGGGCAATTCTCCTTGTAATCCCTGCAAGAGCCTCGTAACCGAGCGCATTGAAAATCACTATGCCGCCGCTCCTGGTAATTCTTCCGATAAACTCAGGGCGGAAACACTTCTGCTTGCTTTCGGAGTGAACCGCTTCGCCTATAGCGTCCTTGACTGCATCCTCTATTTCTTCAAGAGGGCGGTTTTGACGGAGCATATCGGCTATTTCGTATTGACCGATATTCGATGTAAGCACGAAGAACGACTTGTTCCCGTAAGCGGTAACGCCGCGGGTGTCTTCTGCAACGCCTTCGTCGAATAACCTCATGAGCGGGTCCCACATGGACGGGTGGGCTTTTTCCACCTCGTCGAATAATATAAGCGAATAAGGGTCTTTGTTGATATCGTTTATAAGTTTGCCGCCTTCGGCGTAGCCCTCATATCCCGGCGGAACACCTATAATGCGTGAAGTTGCATGACTTTCCTTGAAGCTGTTCATTTCATATGTTGTTATTTTATGGGAAGATGAATAGACGCTTGCGATTTGCTTTGCGAGCTCGGTTTTGCCCGTTCCCGATAATCCCGCGAATAAGAATATAGCCGCGGGACGGCTCGAATCAACCATTCCTTTCTGGATTAAATCAAGCCTGTCGGCGACTTTTGCTACAGCGTGATTCTGACCGACTATCGCTTGTGAAAGCAAGTAGTTAAAATCCTTATCCTGCCCCATGCCTAAGATTGATTCTACCGGCAGCAGGGTTTCCTTTGAGATAATTCCGGCAATGTCCTCTTTTCCGATAAAAGGTTTATCGCCGCCGTAAAGATTCGATTTTGTGCGTTTAAGTGCAGCTATGCTTTCAAGCAAAGCAATCGCTTTTTGCGGAAGTCTTTTGGACAGCAAATAATCTACAGACATACGCAAAGCATAATCAGGTGATTTTTCATCGAAACTGACATCGTATTTTTCACTTATTTCTGACATTTTTGCATTAATGATTTGTAAAATCAACTCTCTTTTTTCTGCTGTTTTAGGGCTTAGCTCTTCGATTTCAACGAATTGCAGATTAATCCCGCCCGACTGATAATCGTCGAAAAGCTTTTTTGTTGCATTATTCATTATTACGGCGAGCTTATACTCGTTATTCACGAGCCTTTTTGCGCAATATCCGATAAACTCCTCGGCAATTAAATCAACATTATCAATTATGTATACGGGACGCGGATGCTCTTCCATGAAAGTGAATATTTGAGCGATTGCCGGATTCCCCGTGCTTTGTATCCCATAATGCTGACTTGTTTTTGGATTTTTATCGTCCCCTTGAAATTCGGAGAAATCCAAATACACAACCGGAGTTTCTTGCAAAAGTGCGGAATTGCTTTCTTTCAACGCCTTTGCCAAAAGGTGGGCGCAGGCGGTTTTACCGACACCCTTCTCCCCGAAAACCGCAACATTGTGGCTTGACGGATTATATAAAACCTCGATTATTTCATCGGTAATTTCCTGCCGCTCAATCAAATTCCGATGGTCTTTCACGGAAAGGTTTTGACATTCACGCAAAAAAACAGGCAGCGGTACAGAAAGCGGATTCCATTTGAGATTCTCAGCAATGGAAACCATCTCGCTGACATTCCATTTTAATTGATTTATTAAAATCATCTTTACGCCGGCGTCGCTGCTGTTCAGAAGCTCCAATAAAAGCCTGCGTTCATCAACGGCTTTTTCACCATGCTCACTGCCGGAGTTTGCGGCGTCGTTTAAAATCTTTACGCACTGCTCGTTAAAACTCTTCTCGTTTAATAACAATCGCGAGGTTGAAGCCCCCGATTCAAAATTATTGTATATGTGGGATTTTATAATTGCAAAGCTTTTTGATAAGCTTAAATCATGGGAAGCCGCTCTGTTTATAATTGCGGAAACATAGCCGTCGTTTTCTTTTAAGATTGCATAAATCATATGTGCGGGAGATGCTTCGCATTTCCCGCAGGTTTCTGCCGCTTTCAAAGCACTTAAAAGTATATTTTTCACACCCAGTGAAACGCCCGTGATTTCGCCGGATTCACTAAAAACATCAATATTTTCAAATTTATTTGAAAGAGTATCAATAAGATTTGAAACATCAATCATTCCATGCAGCAGCTCGGAATCAAAATTACCCGCGTCAGTGATACGTTTGAAAATGTTTAGTGCAAATTCCGCACAGCCGCATTTCTGCTCGCGGGCAAGCATATCCTCAACCAAGTCCGCTGCCCCATCTTCCCAATTAGCACGCTCATAGGGATTGATGTCGTCTTTTGTTTTCAGGCGCATTTTTTCCGTCGCTGATGCACATAAGTTAAAAGTCATTCCGTTTATCAGAAAATTACTCAGAATTTTACTCAATCGCACTACTTCAGGCGGATTTGATTGGCTGCCGCTCTCGCGCAAAACAAACAGCGGATATAATAACGATAATAGCGTGATGTTTTTATATGATTTTTCTGCGCAATGCTCAATCGCGGATTCGATTAAAAAAGCCGTTGAATCATCAAGCATAGTTACATCAAGTTCACTTTGACCGTCTTTCCACAACATAATAATATACCGAGCAGGCAATCTCGGTACTCCTTTCAAAAATACTTTACGTAAAAAAGGCTTACCTATTGCCTTTTACAGATTGAAAGAGATATTTCTGCAACTGTCTTATATGTTATTACTTTTTAAACGCCGGTTTTTTTATATAACTATGGATTTTTGCAAAATTGCCTAATTATGTATTTCAAACCCTGCGTATAAGCATTACTTTTCACTGTAATGTTCTCGAGACCCGTTTAAAAATTTATTTTCGGTAACGGGTGAGGTTATTATAACATAATTCCAATCGCCTGCGGCGATTGCGGCGGCAAAGCCGCCGACGGCGCTAACGCGCCGAATCATTGTTGAAATAAAATCACCGTTTCGGCTTTGCCGAAACCATCAGCAAAGCGGATACCAAACGTTTTACGTTTGGGTATGTGATTTTATTATAACACAGATTGGCAGAATTTTCAACCCCGATTGACAGAACTTTAAGCCCCCTTGCTTTTTTCCTCACATAACATTTTGCAAATATATTGCAGCACGATATGAAGAATACCGGAATATTACAAAAACAAAAGGCACACCGAAATGTGCCTGAATCGTATAAAGTGTGTTGTAATGCAACATCATTATGAACCGATAATCTTCACATAAAACGTCCTGTTCCTCGGTCCGTCAAACTCGCAGAAATAAACCCCCTGCCACATTCCGAGCATCAGCTTCCCCTGCGCAATTATAACATTCGCGCTGCTCCCGACTGCTGTCGCTTTCAGGTGTGCGGAGCTGTTCCCCTCGGCGTGCCGAAACTCCGCACGGTCAGGGTACGCCTTATCCAAGCCGAGCAGCATATCCCGCACAACATCGGGGTCGGCGTTTTCGTTTATGGTGATTCCCGCCGTTGTATGCGGGCAGAAAACCACGCATAACCCATCTTTAACACTGCTTTTTCCGAACGCTTGATAAAGGCATTTTGTAATATTGCTGAACCCCTGCCTGTCAGTGCTTAGTTTGTATTCGTAAAGCATATTTTCATTAAGCCCTCTGTTTATAAAATCTACATGAAAACAACGTTTTTCCCTATTATGTTTGCCTGTTCTCAAATTTTCAACCACGCTGATTGTAAAAAAGGGTGTTTTTATCAAACACCCTTAAATAAATCAATCTGAAACGTAAGGTAAAATCGCGATTTGCCTTGCTCTTTTGATTGCCGTTGTGAGTTCGCGCTGATGATAAGCGCAGCAGCCGGTGACGCGCCTGGGTAAAATTTTCGAGCGTTCGGTCATGCACTTTTTGAGCTTTGCGACGTCTTTGTAGTCGATGAACTCGGCTCTGTCTACGCAAAACTGGCAGACTTTTTTGCGGGCGCGCTTCATCGGGCGTCCGCCTTTGTCGTTAAATTCCTTCCTGTCGGACATTTTATTTTCCTCCTAAATGTTGAGTAAAGGGGGCGGTTGACGGGGATTAACCCCGCTATCCCCTTGTGTTAAAACGGATAGTCGTCATCAGATGCGGCGTTATCAACGAAGTCCTGCGCGTCGCCCTGCGACAGCACGGCAGGCTGCGAGGCGCTCGGCAAGGGAGCCGGCTGCGGCTGGCTGTATCCGCTCTGATAACCGCCCTGCTGATTATTTTGGTAACTGGGATAGCTGTTTTGATAGCCGCCGCCCTGCTGCTGAGCCTTGGGCTCACCCGTGAAGCTCGCGTGGTCAACGATAATCTCAACTATATCGCGCTGTACGTTGTTTTTATCGGTATACTGCCGCGTTTGCAGCTCGCCGTCGAGCAGAATCATTCTGCCCTTGAAAAAATACCTGCTGATGAATTCCGCGTTGTTGCGCCAGGCGACGATGTTGAAGAAGTCAGACTTCCGCTCCTCGCCCTTAACCTGATAATTACGCTCCACCGCGAGTCTGAACGATAGTACGGGGACGCCGTTGGGCGTTGACTTTAATTCAAGGTCATGGCATATTCTGCCCATCAAAATAACTCGATTGTACATAAAAGTCTTTTTCCTTTCCGTTAATCGTCTGACGGCGCAGGTGTGTCGTCTTGTTTAACGCTTTTGCCGTCTTCGCCCTGCCGCAAAACAACCATCGAGCGTAAAACGCTTTCCGTAATATTGATTACGCGCTCGAACTCGACCGGAACGTCGGGCGTAGCGTCGAAGTTGTACAGCACGTAGTAGCCTTCGTTCTCGTAGTTAATCGGATAAGCAAGCCTGCGCTTGCCCCACTCATCGATGCTTACGAGCTCGGCTCTTTCCCGGAGCAAATCGGAAAACTTGAGCACAAGCGCAGGCACAGCCTCTTCGTCCTTAACGGAAAAAACTACTACCGCCTCGTACTTCTCTTTGATTTTAGCCATTACTTTAACCTCCTTTTGGACTTTGTCCCGCGCGGTTTACAGCGCGAGCAAGGATAGCTTCCTTAAATTGTAATTTTCGGATAGCCTATACATATTATCATAAATTATAGTACTTGTCAATAGAAACGGAAAAATAATTAAGGCGTGTATTCACCGTCTATATATTCATCCAGCCGCTGCGCCTCTGTCAGCAGATTAAGCGGCACAGTCTGCGACACCGTTTTAAACGTCATGGAGGTTATAACATAGTCGCTTCCTGCGTATACCTGCAGGGAACCGGCGCTCTCCACCGAGATTATTACGTTAAAAGTTTCTGTGCTTGACGAAACATTCATGCCCTTATAAGGGAACAAGTCGCTTATGAGCAAATCGGGTATTTCTCCGCTCACCCGCCTTAAATCTTCAAGTCCCATCTCGCTACCATCGGTAAACAGCCAGTCACGCGACATGCCTACAATCGGAATTTGAACCTCGCCGTCCCGGATGCCCGCGTCGTCCGCAGCCGCACACCCTGCATAGAATACGGCGATTAAAACCGGTAATAAAAACCTTCTCATGCTGCCCTCTCTGAAATTTGTAAAGGCGGCATGCGCATTGCGCCGGCCGCCCGTAAGTTTGCTTTATTATGCCCTGCCGCCGAGCAGCGCCGTCAGCTCCTTGCACTTTTCAATGCTGCCTTCGATTTTAAGCTTTCCGGTCAGGAACGCCGTCGTGCCGTTGAGCTGCCCGTTAATCATTTTTGAGAAATTGGACGATGTCATCGACATTTTCGCCTGACGGTCATTATACTCAAAAGGCTCAATAGTAAGCTTATGCTCTTTAACTTCTACATAAAACACCTTGTTAATATCGGTCAGGTTCACCTGAAGCGCCAAAAACCCGTGATAATTGCTCCCGTTAAAGTTTGCCGTTTTGCCCTTAATATCCGCAAGAATATTCTCGAGCGGAATCATTGCTGCTGCCATAATGAATTCCTCCTGTAAAATAAAATGTCTGTTTAAAAGTATAGCACGAATTCATCTTCTTGTCAACTTGTATAATATTTGCAAATTGTCGGATAATAAAAGAAAAAGGCGAGGATTTAATTCAATTGTGATTATAATTAATTAACTTGAAAATGCGTTATCATTTTTAAGGTGCGGCGGTTGCCGCACAGCCGCGCAGCGGCTTAATTTAATTGTATAGTTGATTACGCGCTTACAGCGCGGGCGGCAAGCTTTGCTTGCCGGAAAAACCGTAAAGCGGTTTTTCAAGTTAATCAACTATACTTGAGTGAAAGGAAAAGCTTAAATGGCGAAAAAAGGCATGAAACGCCCAGAAACCGACTTCATGAAGCCGCCGCTGAACGAGGTTGCACCCGTAGAGGAGCTGCAGGGTAAGGCAAAATTCACCAAGCAGGAGGCGATTAAATCAAGCGAGGCACAGGAAGCGCAAGTCCCGCGAATCCCGAAGAACCGGAATTATTTAAACCAGTACAGATAACGTTACGGGCGTGTTTACAAACAAATGATAAAAAGGGCGATGATTTCGCCCTTTTTGCATATATAGCCGATTAACTTGAAAAATGCTCCGCATTTTCGCAGCAAACTCGTTTGCTGACGCGCCGCAGGCGCGCAATCGGCTATGTAATCGAATTAAGCCGCTTTGCGGCTTACGCGGCATTTGCCGCGTCTTCAAAAATGCCAGAACATTTTTGAAGTTAATTGATTATAGGATTAATAAAAAACATGACATAATTACTACATAAAATAATCAATAAAAAGCGAAAAAATGTTAACACAAAATGATGGATAAATAAGGCAAATTTTGTCATTTCTTTTATTGGATATTTAGTATGAATTATGTAAAATACCCCATTTTAAACAATATATTGACAAAAAAAATGAATCATGCTATAATAATAATCAGTTACGGGTCTTGTTTTATTAATGCGCTCACTATATTATATGTAGAGGGGAGGGATTCGGTTTTGCCTATATTTAGTTATTTGGCAGTTGATAAAGAGGGAAAAGAGAAAAAGGGCACCGTTGATTCGGCGAGCCGGGAAGAAGCGTCGGAATGGCTCAAGCAAAATGAGCTTATTCCGGTATCGCTTGTTGATTCTCTCGCCATATCGAAAGACATAAACCTTAAATTCTTTGAAAAAAAACCGAAATCGCGCGACATGGCAGTTTTCTGCCGCCAGTTTGTAAGCATACTCTCGGCGGGGGTTAATATTTTATCCACGCTTGAAATGCTGGGCGAGCAGACCGAAAACAAGTGCCTAAGCCGTATTATATGGGAAACGCGCACGGAAGTTGAAAAAGGCGAATCGCTGGCGGGCGCGATGCGGGTAAACCGCAATATATTTACCGATATATTCGTAACAATGGTGGAAGCTGGCGAAGCTTCGGGAAGCCTCGGAATCTCGTTTACCCGAATGGCAGAGCGGTTCGAGAAGGACGCCGCACTCAAGGCGAACATGAAAAAAGCAACGATTTATCCCGCCTCGCTTGCGATTGTGGCGGTCGCGGTGGTCGCTATGCTGCTGATATTTGTAATCCCGTCGTTTGAGGATATGTTCGCGGACATGGACCAGGGGCTTCCGGGAATAACGGTGGCGGTCCTCAGTGCAAGTAACTTCCTGCTTTCATACTGGTACATAGTTGCGGCGGTGTTAGCTTTGTTTATTATATTTGTTGTAAATATCGCGAAAAGCAGAGTGGGAACGCAGTTCCTCGGACGATTTGTGCTTCGGCTGCCGCTGTTTGGTAATCTTGTCATAAAAACCGCCTGCGCGAGAATGGCGCGTACGCTCTCCACGCTGATTGCGGCGGGAATCCCGTTGATTGAGGCTATTGACATTACCGCGTCGACCATGACCAACATACATTTCAAGAACGCGCTGCTCGCCGCCAAGGAAGAGGTTGCTATGGGCAACAATCTTTCCGAGCCGATTCAGCGCTCTGCGATGTTCCCGCCGCTTGTCCACCATATGCTTAAAATCGGCGAAAACACCGGCGGAATCGAGGGTATGCTGAACAAGCTTGCCGATTATTACGACGAGGAAGTAAAGAACGTCACTCAGTCGCTCATGGCGGCGATGGAGCCGGCGATTATCATAGTTATGGCGGGCATAGTGGGGACGCTGGTGATTTCGGTTCTGCTCCCGATGAGCGCAATGTACGACGCGCTTGACGCCATATAGTCTTTTAGTTATTTTTCGGCGAAAGCTGCCGATAAAATATATACATCAAATTTTATAGGAGAAAATAACATGAAAAAACTTCAACAACTCAAAAGCAAAAAGGGCTTCTCGCTCGTGGAACTGCTGATTGTTATCGCAATCATGGCAGTTCTTGTAGGTATCCTCGCGCCGCAGTACATCAGATATGTCGAACGTTCGCGCCAGTCCTCAGACGTGCAGACAATTAACAGCATAGCCAACGCAATCCAGAATACCACCCTCGACCCTTTCCTTGAAGATGCTATTCCGTCCGGTAGCGGCGCCCATATCACTGTTACATGGACTACAGCTACAGGTGCTCTTGCCGTTATCAGCACTGCAACAAGTGATGATTTAACAGCAATCACAAATTCTATTGTAGGTATAATCGGCAGCAATGAAACCGCCCGTTCAAACTTAGTCAAAACAGCCACATCAATTGCAATGGTATATTCATTAAATTCCGACGGCAGTGGTGAAATAAGTATTGAAACGAACGGTATGCCCACCACAGGTTCGTCGCGTACTGATTTTGAAAGAATGGTCAGAAATATCGGGGATATCGACCATAAATCATAAGTAATATTATTGTAAGTAATGTAAGGCGGGTGTCCGCATCCGCCTTAATTTTCTCGCGAAATTACTTTTAGGGAGTTCTTATGGCAAAATTTTTGAATATCGAAGTTGGGGACAGCTTTGTTAAAGTCTGCCTGACCGAGAAAAAGAAAAACAACGTCACACTGAAGAAAGCGTTCATGATTGAAACTCCTGTCGGCACGGCTGCCGACGGAATGATTTCCGACGCCGGGCTGCTCGGCAGCACGCTGACTCCAAAGCTGCATGAAAACGGCATGAGCGGCGTGAAAAACGTTATCTTCACGCTTGTTTCCGGCAAGGTGGCGACGCGCGAGGTCATGCTCCCCCCTTTAAAAGAAAACCGCGTAAAACAAGTTATAGAAGCGAATACGAGCGATTATTTTCCTGTTGATATAAGCAGGTATCTTGTTTCCTACGGCATGCTAAAGACTGTGAGCGAGGGCAAGGACGCGGGCACCCACACGATGGCGCTTGCGGCGCCGCTGCAGCTTCTTGACGGGTACATTAAGCTTGCCGAGAAAATGAACCTCGACATACAGGGCATTGATTATGGCGGAAACAGCCAGTTCCAGGTTTTAAAGGCGCTCGGAACAGGTAAAGTCACGATGTGCGTCGCGGTGACGGGAAACCATACCTGTATTATGATTGCAAAAGGCGACAGGCTGATTCTGCAGCGCATGCTTCCGTGGGGCGGCGACGAGTTTATAGATGCATACCTGTCCGCTAAGGACGGTGAAGAAAACGAAAATAACTACGAAAAAGCACTCAAGGAATGTTCAGTTCCATTAAATACTTTTCTCACAAAGGCAATCCTCGGCGAAAGTGATATTAACCGCGCATATAACCGCATTGTGGGCGGCATTACGCGCAGCATGGACTTCTTTAATTCCAGCAGGTGGAGCGCGCCGCTCGACAGTATTATTCTTGCAGGAACCTGCGCGAATCTCGCAGGGCTTCGCGAGGCTGTTTCAACAGCACTCAATGAAGCAGACGTTTTCCTGCTTGACAAATTCCTCGCAGCCTCGCCGAATCCCGCGCTGCAGGGGAACCCGGCGCTCATTTCGCAGTACATAACTGCATACGGAAGCACGTTCGCTCCCGTTGATTTGATTCCTGATAAATACAAGGCGACCAAAGAAAGAAAAAAGAGCTCAGAGCACGGCATTGTCGGCGCAGTCGTGATTTTCGCAACCTGCGTGATTGCGGGCGCGGCAATGTCGCCGTCTGCGGTTTTTGAGAGCAACAGGCTGCGCGAAGAGCTGGAAGATATAAGAAAAGACATTGAATCTGTCAGATACGTTGAATCTGAACACAGAAGCTATATGGTGTATCAGAACGCCGAAAGAGGTTTTACCGCGCTTAACGAAGCTATACAGAATAACAACAGCGGGCTCGTGGACTTTTTTGACGAGCTTGAGGAGAAGATGCCCTCGGATATACTGTTCCTGTCGGCGGTCTGCACTAATGAGGGAGTGCTTATGAACCTGCGCGTTCCCTCGCTCGAAACGGCGGCGGTGGTGATAAACCAGTTCCATACGTTTGAAAGCATAGAAGCGCTTGAAATCTCGGCGCTCAGCCAGGGGCAGGACGAAGCGGGATTTACATTCTACTCGTTTACGGTTAATTGCCTTTACGACAAGCCGGCGGTGTCGGACAGACAAACGGAAAGGGCTGACAGCATATTTGATGAGGGCGAGGAGGACTAAAGCTTGAAACAAAATCTGTTTTATCAGGGAAAACGCTGTTTTAAACTCGTTTGGTGCGGGAAGGACATGGTGAAAGCTTGAAGCAAAATCTGTCTTGTCGGGGAAAACGCTGTTTTAAATTCGTTTGGTGCGGGAAGGACATGGTGAAAGCTTGAAGCAAAATCTGTTTTGTCGGGGAAAACGTTGTTTTAAATTCGTTTGGTGCTGGAAGGACATGGTGAAAATATGAATATATCTAAACGTGATATAAAAATGCTGCTGATTCTATTCGGGATTGTCATTTTTGTGCTTTGTTATTTTTTGGTGTATCTTTCATTTACCGAGGAAAATGAATATCTGCTCGAGGATATTGAAGACGCCGAGTTTGAATACTCGCGGTTGAAAGCAATTGAGCGGGAGGTCGGCGGATACAGGCAGGCAATCAAAGATTCCGAAGAGTTTATTTTAGCGGCGCAAGCCGAATTCCCGGCTGACGTCCATGCGGCGGACCTGATTATGTACGTGGTGGAGCTCGGGGAGCAAATAGGAATAAATACGGGCGGGATTACGTTTATTCAGCCTGTCGAAATAATGACGGTGCAGGGGCTGGCGGAAAACGCCGCCGGCGGTCTTTCTTTCACTGCGCAGAGCGCCTACCGCACAGGGATTAACGTGAGTTGCAATCTGACATACGGGCAGCTTAAAGATTTGGTGAACTATATATACGAGGAAAGCCCGAAAACCTCGCTTCATTCAATCAGCTTCAGCTTTAACTCTGCCACGGGGCTGCTTTACGGCAACATGGTGGTTAACAAAAGCTTCCTCGGCTCGCACGATGCCGGATATACGGCGGCGCAGACTCCCGATATGGGGCTCGGTCTGCCGAATCCTTTCGGCGTAATACGTTCTGTACCTCAACCAAACGCCCCGCCTCAGTTTGAGCCAAGTGATGATTATGAAGAACAGAGTTAAAAATCTTAAAAAGAACAGCGGCTTCACGCTTGTCGAGCTGATGGTGAGCGTGGCTATATTTGCATTGATTTGCAGTCCGCTGCTTCATGCTTTTCTTACCGCGCAGTCAACCTCAAGGAGAAGCCATTATCTCGGCGACGCAACGCTCTCCTCCCGCAATGTTATTGAAACTATCAAGGCGTCAGGCGCGGAAGATGTTATTAATCAGCTTAGAGCAGATGCAAACCCGTTTACGTCGAACGGCTTTGAGATTCAAACGCTTGATAATGATAACGGAATTTACGCTTTCGATTTGCTCGGTTATTCCGCGGGGATGTCGCGGTTTGATTTACGCGTAATGCTGTCCGCGGGCGACTTTAATGATATAAATAATATGCAAATCGTTGACTACTCCCCTATGGACGGGGTGTTCGCGCAGTCCGACAGAGATGATGAAAATCCCGATATATTAGCGGCAAGGTATTTGGCAGACCGTGAAATAATCAGCAACAATGAATTTTGTACATGTGACGAGCTTGAAATCGAGTGTAATTGCTGGGAAAAAATGCGCGGGCTTTATAATCGGGTAATTACAGTGACAGCTCATGAAAATGGCGATAACGTAAGTATAACTGTTACTTATTATTATAAATTCGGCGGCTATGATTTTGAATGGCAGCGGGAGTTTTATAGAGGAAAAACAGCCGACAGCGCGAATATCTACGTTTGCTATCAGCCAAGGTATGGAGTAAGCGACAATATTGAAATTGAAAACAAACCCGGAATGAATCTGTCGGTATTTCTTGTAAATCAAGATATGCAGGAGCATTACAATAACGCAAATATAACCCTGCTTGAATCTGAGGGTACGGATACGGACACTGTTAAAACCCGGGTTTTTGCTAATTTTAAGCGCCCTTATGAGATACGGGCTTTTAACCCTGCTGTCATTGATTATAAGTTTTCGGAAATGTATTGGGTGGGTAATAAAGAAACATCCGGCGAGCTTGTTTCGCGCTCGCAGCAGAACCGCATGTACGCGGTGACAATTCATGTTTACAGGGAAGGCGAGCTTGCCGCGGGAGGCAGGCATTTACTGAGAACGCAGGCGGCACAGTTTGATTAAACAGCGTGACGCCGGTATCAATACCGCCTGCCTGAGCGCCGAGGCAGGGAACACGTAGGAGTAGGTTGTTATGAGCGGGATTAAAGCATTATTAAATAATAAAGGCTCTTCCGTAATCATGGTGTTAATCGCTATGGCGTTCATTTCCATACTCGGAACTATTCTCATGTTCATGGCGTACACCGGCTATCAGATTAAATCCGCCGAAGCCAAAGGCGAGCGTGCTTTTTACAGCGCGGAGACCGCACTCGACGAAGTGCGCGCGGGCATACAGGCTATCGTGACGGAATGTATCGCAAAGGCTTATACCGATATGCTTGTTGAATACAAGCACGATATGTATGATGAAGAAAAAGATGAGCCGATTAACTTGGAAGATGTGTTCCGCAGAGGATTTGAGCATTATTTCAAAACATCTGATTTATTCAGGCAAGTCAGCGATGGTTTGTTTTATAACATTTTAGCAGATGGCGACTTTGTTAAAGTGGGCGATTTTATTAGCGTAACGGAAAACATAAATATCACTTCCGCGCTGGAAACGCAGCCGCTTGACGGACAGATACTGGGTGAAGTTGACCGTAAGGCAGTTGGTGATGAAGTCGTTTTTGTACTGAAAAGCATCGAAATCAGCCACAGCACCGCAGACGGTTTTGTTTCAAGAGTAGCGAGCGATATTGTCGTTGTCGTACCGGATTTTTCCTATGTGCGCGCCGATTATCCGATTAATGATATCGCGTTGATTGCATCAGAAACATTAAACATTCCCGCGGCTGACGCTGGCATAAATGACGGCATTGCCTTTGCGGGAAATATAACAGTAAACACAGGCGAGCACTTTGAATTTTCAACAAATAACACAACGCTCATCAGCAGCGGCAATATAAATGTTAACGGGAAATTTACAACAGACAGCTATTCTTCTTTATGGGCGAGAAGAATCTTTGTTGAAAAAGACGATGATGTAGCTTACGAAAGCTCCGTACAGCTGCTCGGCGATACATATATCGCCGACGACTTGGTGCTGAACGGCGAGGAATCAAGAGCAATACTTAAGGGGCGGTACTACGGCTTCGGGCGTTCGCTTGAGAGCGCTGATGAAAGCAGCTCAATTATTGTGAACGGCCCGGGCTCAACCCTTGATATGTCGGGACTTAATACGCTTTTCCTCGCGGGGCACAGCTTTATTGATACGGGAAGCGGTTACAACGATATTTTAATGGGACAGTCCGTTTCTGTCAAGAGCGACCAGCTTGCTTATTTAGTTCCTGCGAGTGAAATAGGCCTACAATCGAATCCGTTTATTTTCGATACCGCAGAAACGCCCGATACAACAGGTTTTGAAGACGATTATCACCTCGTGTACAGACCTGTTGCCGCAACAGGGCAGACGCTCTTGTTTGTCTTTATGAAGTTCGACGGCATTGATGGTGCAAATGGTGCGAACACTTATTTCCAAAAATATTTTACAGATTATTCCGAAGAAATAAAAGATTATGTAAGCCAATATCTTAACCCATACCTCCTCCCTGATGACCCCGCAGCAAACATGCAGACAAGCGGATATTATTATGACTTGGGCATTGATGATATACTTATTTCACCTGTTATGCCCGGCGTTTCACTGCGGCTTTCGCGTATGTATGAAAATATAACCCGCTCGCTTTCAACGAGTATACAGGTCGGCAATGAAATCACGCCTTATTCTTATATTGTAGATACAAATGAAGTTAACAAGCTTGAAAACGGCAGATACGATTTTATTGAAGATGGCAATACTCGCGCCGTTATCATAAAATGTGAGGGGAATAGCACTACAAATATAAGCAGTCTTAGTCCTGACGTTAACTTAATACTAAGCACGGGAAACGTTATAGCAGACCGAGCTTTCGAGGGATTGATTATTAGTAACGGTACCATAGAGTTATACAGCAGTGTAACGGCGGCTCCCAGAGATATTATCCCGTCAATCCGCGCAAAGAATGAAGCGGGCGATATGTTTGGCAAGTTTTTAAATCAATCCTTTTTCACAGAAGACGACCACGCCCTTGAAAAGTCGCTTTCTTGGGATATGTCCGCGCTGGTGTCATACGAAAACTGGCGCAGGTGGTGAGTTTTATGAAAGCTGCAAAAAACATAAAAAAGAATAAAGGCTTCACGCTTATTGAGATTCTTGTGGTGCTGGCGCTTATCGGCGTTTCGATTGGCGTGCTTGGGATTTCGTCTTCCTCGTCGGCGGCGAACAACCTGCGAAAATGCACTAATTCTGTAAACAGCATGATAGCGCGCTGCCGGATTAATTCCATGTACCGCGCGGAGCCCGTCTTTGTTGAGTTTATTGTGAGCGGCGGAAATATCGTGGGCAGATACCATGAACGTTGCCTAAATGAAATCTGTACGCGTGAAGATTGCGAAGAAAACGGATTTCATGTTGACGAGCAGATTATGGGGAAATCCGGTATCACAGTTACGCCTGTTATTGACGGGGAAGAAAGCGGCCTGCCGCTCAGAATCAGCTTTACCCGCAGAGGCGCGTTGATTTTAGCTGACGAGACGGGCGCACCGTTAGACGGCGAGCCAAGTCTTGAAGAAATCAGATTCTCAAACGGCACGCTCACCTATTTGATTGACATAACTCCCGAAACTGGAAACAGACGTGTCAGAGCGGGGTGACGGACAATTGACAATTGACAATTGACAATTAACAATTAACAATGTACAATTGACAATTATTTGTAAAAGGTATCGTTATGAATGTTAAGAATCTAAAAAGCAATAAAGGCTTCTCGCTGATAGAACTGCTGGTCAGCTTCGCGATTTTCGGGGTGCTGTGCGCTGCGCTGGTGGGCTTTATTACCATGAGCTCGCGCTCATACAGAAGAACCTCGGATATGGTTAATCTGCAAATAGAGTATCAGATTGTAATGAATATGCTGAGCGAGTTTGTTATGGGCTGTAACGGGAGTATTGCGTTTAATGCCGATACAGGCACGCTGACAATAAACGACGGCGACGGAACAGTAAATACATTTGCTTTAGATGACGGCGGGCTCTTTTTGAACGGGAATATTGTTTCAAGGAATGTAACCGCTTTTACAGCGGTTAGAGAAACGGGCGATAATCTGCTTGGGATTACCATGTCGTTTTCGCCGACAAACCCGGGCGACAGCCGTGTTTATACTGCCGAGCAATTGATTAATCTGCGTAATTCGCCGGACACTCTCGGCGTTCCGGAACGCCCGGCAGAACCGGAAGAGGAGGATAATGACGATGAAGAATAAAATATGTCTGCGCCGCGCAGTCGCTGCATTTGTTTCGCTTATTCTTGTATTATCGTTTAGCTT
The DNA here is from genome assembly GCA_009783695.1 of Oscillospiraceae bacterium. Taxonomy (GTDB): domain Bacteria; phylum Bacillota; class Clostridia; order Oscillospirales; family Ruminococcaceae; genus Ruminiclostridium_E. The sequence goes on along the minus strand of WRCY01000007.1, from coordinate 48,112 downwards.
TGATACCTTTTCGGTTCCGGGCGATTACGAAACTTTTTCAGCAATTATAACAGATAACGGAACTACCGGCTTAACGCTAAGATTAACCGCTGAAATAACCGCTGCTTCAGGTGTTGCTGTTAATTATAGTGATTTTATATTTAGATGGCAGCGCAGTGATACACAAACCGGTGTATATACTAATGTTAATGGAGCTACATCGCGGAATTTTACTGAAAGCATATACGTTAACGGATTTTATCGTTGCGAAATAAGACATGCGGAAACAGGGGAAACATTTTATACCAACATAAATCAAGTTAATATGCTTTCATCGGGTGGATTTGGAATAAGTCATCCGGATTTGGAAGTAGAATTTAGAATTACGGGTGCTTGGGGGAGCGGCGGCAGATTATTTGTACAGTATGAAACGAGAATTTTTAATACAGGAAATACAGCTATAAACGATTGGGCGGTTAAGGCTATTATTCCTAATGAAACAACAATTGAAAGTTTTTGGGGTGGTGCAAATCTATCAATGGATAGTATAAATCAAGAACTTGTATTGTCAAATTCCGGTAGTATTCCCGCAAATAGTTCAATTACTTCTACATTTCAATTGGGATTTACTCCGGGAGAACTTTTTAATGTAAGTACTAATCAGAATATAAGTGTGTCATTTCTTATGTTAAATGCGAGTGTAAATATCGCTACCGGAATTTTAACATCATCTTTTACAATAACAATTAGAAACACCGGAAGCACTGCCATTAATGCTTGGGCGTTTAATATTGACCTTTCAGAAGGGGTTATATTTAACAGTCAATCTAATATGACAGTTCAGCACATACCGGGCGACAGGGTCACTCTTTCAAATTTAAGCTGGAATAATAATATCGCAGTAAACGGCAGTATTCAAACCGGAATTAGTTTAAGTTACCCTGTACCATTGAGATTTATTTTAGATGCTGGAAATATAGAAGCAACTTTGGACATTGAAACCTTGGGTAACGGGACAACAATAGACATTTGTACTGTTAGTTTTGACCGGAACGGCGGCATAGGTTTAATGTCAGATGTTTTCGTGGCTCGAGGTAATCATTATAATATCAAAACAAATACATTTACCAGAGCAAACTATACTTTTAATGGTTGGAATACCGAAGCAGACGGAAGCGGAACACATTATGCAGCGGGTGAAACCATAGATTATGTGTATTGGAATACTATCTTATATGCACAGTGGGAGGAAGTGCTGAATTATACAATAACTTTTAATCCGAACGGTGGGGAGGTTAATCCAACAAGCGCAGCAGCAGAACCTGACGGCACATTAGTAATACTCCCTACGCCGACGAGAAGCGGTTTCGTATTTAACGGGTGGTTTACGGCGCAAGAATACGGCATTGAAGTAACAACGAGCACAGTATTTACCGCGGATACTACTATTTACGCGCAGTGGTTGCAGAATCTTTTTATAGTTACATTTAACCCGAACGGAGGCTCGGTTGACCCGCTTAGTGCCTTAACAGAAGTTGACGGGAAGCTTTCTTCTTTACCGATACCGGAGAGAAGCGGCGCAAAATTCGCAGGTTGGTTCAGAACAGAAGCTGATGGCGGAGCGCAGGTAACGACAGATACAGTGTTCACAGAGAACGTAACTGTTATCGCGTATTGGACACACGATATTGAATATGACCCGAACGGCGGGCTCGGCACAGCATTTTCTGTCGATGTAAGCAGTGGTGAGAATCACATTGTCGGCATGAATTCTTTCACTGCTCCTGAGGGTTATGTATTCGATGGCTGGCTTCGTGAAATGTCGGGCGGCAGCATAATACGTTATTTGCCGGGTTCTACGATTTCGGGTATTACAGAGAATATTGTGTTATACGCGCAGTGGGTACTCGTGCCGGAATTTAATTTTACCGATTCCTCGGGTGGGATTATTATGAAATATATATTACTGCCGTCGGATACCGATGAGAGCGGGATTTTAAACGGCAATAACCTAAGGGTTTATTTCAAACTCATAGGAGATACAGAATTATTTAATATCGAATTTGTTTATGAATTGGATGGTATACTAAAGGAAATAAAAATAGAAGATATAAAACAAGAGGTCGGCAGTACCGATGTTTATTACTTTGATTTACCCGGCGATATATTAAACGCCCTTGATAACGGCGCAGACCAAGTAACGATAACCGGAAACGTTTTAAACGGTGAGAATAAAAATATCACTGTCCGTAAAATCGGATTATTTCCATTACACTAAACAAAACCCCGGAGGAGGATTTTTATATGAGAAGCGGCGGTCAGAAACTCAGGCTCGGCGACATTCTGCTACATCATGATGTTATAACGGAGGCGCAGTTATCGGCGGCTTTTGAATTCCAGAAGAAAAACAAAGGAATGAGGCTCGGCGACTGCCTGATTGAATGTGGTTTCATCACAGGCGACGACATCGCTACGGCGCTACATTTGCAGCTTAATATCCCCATTATCGACCTTCACGGGATTAAAATTCCGCCCGAAATTATCGGGCTTGTAAACGGCTCCGTGCTCCGTAAGCACAGCGTGCTGCCCATCGAGTTTGACCCGGCGAACCCGAACGTCTTGATTCTTGCAATGGCAGACCCGCTCGACATGGTTGCGCAGGACGACATAGCCATTATCACAAACTACGCCATTGAGCCGCGGATTGCCACTTACGGCGCAATCAACTCCGTTCTTGACCGCTTCTTCGGGACGAGCGAGGCTATGTCTGCGGCGGAGCAGTATTCAAAGGAGCGCGAGCTTCAGCTCGCGCAATTGGCCGCAATGGAAGCGCAGGGCGATACAGACGTTTCAAACGCGCCGATAGTGCAGCTTGTGCGTTCGATAATTGAGCAGGCGGTGCGTCTTCGCACAAGTGATATTCACTTTGACCCGCTCGAAAAGCAAATCCGCGTGCGTTTCAGAATAGACGGCGTTTTAGTCGAGAAGATGATGTATGACATCGCGCTTTTGTCGGCGATTACAACCCGCATAAAAATCCTTTCGGGTATGGACATTTCCGAGAAAAGAAAGCCGCAGGACGGGCGTATGTCCATCATTGTTGACAAGCAAGAGTATGACATCCGTGTTTCGATTCTTCCGTCTACATACGGTGAAAAGGTAGTTATGCGTCTTGCGCTGAGGACGTCGTTCGCGCGGAAAAAGTCTGAGCTCGGTATGAAGGACTATGAGCTTGAGCGGTTCAATCAAATTCTCTCGAACCCGCACGGAATCATTTTAGTTACAGGTCCTACAGGCAGCGGAAAATCCACCACGCTGTATACCGCAATTTCCGAGCTCAATACCGAGCAGGTAAATATAATCACCGTTGAAGACCCTGTTGAAGCAAACATCGCGGGCGTAAACCAGGTGCAGGTTAACCCCAAAGCCAACATGACTTTTGCTTCCGCGCTGCGCTCGATTCTGCGGCAGGACCCCGATATTATCATGGTCGGTGAAATCCGCGACTCCGAAACGGCGGGGATTGCTGTACAAGCATCGAACACGGGTCACTTGGTTGTCAGTACATTGCACACTAACAGCGCGGCGGCGACCATTACGCGCCTTATCGACATGGGCGTAGAATCGTTTCTGCTTGCAGACGCGCTTGTGGGAATTATGGCGCAGCGGCTTGTGCGGCGGCTTTGCACGGCTTGCCGTGTACTGCGTCCCGCTAAAGACCATGAAAAAATCTCTTTAAACATACCGATTAGTCAGGAATTGGAGATTTACGACACGGCGGGCTGCCACTTGTGCGGGGATTCGGGATATTACGGAAGAATCGGCGTATATGAAATTATGGCGATTTCGCCGAAGCTAAAGGCCGCAATCTCGAAGATGGCGACTACTGAGGAAATCCGCGATATCGGCATATCCGAGGGCATGAACACGTTGCGAATGAGCGCGATAAAGCACGTGCTTGAGGGGACTACAACCATTTCCGAGATGCTTAAAATATCTTTTGAGAATACATCAAATATAGGAGGCGGAACGTTATAATGACTTTTGAAACCTTGATTCAACAAGCGGCGGCCCTGCATGCGTCAGACCTGCATTTAACCATTGCGCGCCCGCCCTCCTGCCGTGTTGACGGGCACATTACGCCTATCGGCGACGAGCGCATGAGCGGCGCGGATATAGAAAGAGTCGCTTTTGAAATAATGAGCGATAATCAGAAAGAGATTCTGCGCAAGGACGGCGAGGTGGACTTCGCTCATTCCATTCCCCGAGTCGGGCGTTACCGCGTGAATGTGTTTTATCAGCGGGGAAGCATGGCGCTTGTCGCGCGTATACTTAACCTGCATATCCCCGGCCCGGAGGAGCTCGGGATTCCCGCAAGCGTAATAGAAATGGTGCACAAACGCAGAGGTCTGGTGCTTGTTACGGGAGCTACGGGCAGCGGTAAATCCACAACGCTCGCCTCGCTCATCAACATTATTAACAATACATACAAGTATCATGTAATCACGCTTGAAGACCCTGTTGAGTACCTGCACTCGCACAAACAAAGCATAGTTAATCAGCGGGACATGGGCACTGACTCGAGGAACTTTGCGTCGGCGTTGCGCGCCTCGCTGCGGCAGGACCCCGACGTAATACTGGTGGGGGAGATGCGTGACCTGGAAACTATTTCCACAGCCGTTACCGCTGCCGAAACAGGGCACTTAGTTTTCTCAACACTGCACACAGTCGGCGCCGCCAATACAGTTGACAGAATCATTGACATCTTCCCGCCGTATCAACAGCAGCAAATCAGAACGCAGCTCGCGGATGTGCTGGAGTGCGTGGTTTCACAGCAGCTGCTGCCGAAAAAGGACGGCAAGGGCAGAGTGGCTGCCATTGAGGTAATGCTGTCCAACGGCGCAATCAAGAGTTATATCCGCGAGGGAAAAACCTTTCAGATTCCGTCGGTTTTGCAAACGAGCAAAAAACTCGGTATGCAGACAATGGACGACGCCATATCGGAGCTTTATTATGGCGGCTGGGTTACGCGCGATACCGCGCTCAGCTACGCGCAGGACATAACCGCGCTTGACAAGCGGCTCGTATAAAAACGAATAAATAAAAACACTCGCCGTACAGTTTAATGTACAGCGAGTGTTTTATATGTTTATTTAGGATACGGTAAGCCCCGCGACGCGCCGCAGTATGGCCATTGCGTCGCCTGTTTCAACCTTGCTGTCGCGCCTTGTGCTTGCTACGTGCAGCTGAACAGGGTCAAGCTTTATGATTCCTGCAACGGCTCTGAGGATTTCAAGAGCGTCGTCCGTGCCGATTTCGTTATTGCCGTTCACATCGCCGTCGCGCTGAACGATAATCAGATAGTCGCCGGTTCCCGTAAATTCAATCGCGGCAGTGCCGTTTGAGGCTATTACGCTTGAATTTATAACCTCGAATTGCTTTGAGGTTGCGTTGTATCTGCACAGGATTGCGTTTCTGCCGGAATTCGCGTCGCCGACGTTAACGGTAACCGTGCCGTTAATAGCAACGGAAGAGCCGGAACCTATTTTAAGCTGATGAACGGGCAGGGGGTTCCTTGCGTCAATCTCTGTTTTCGGAATCGCGTATTCGGCAATCATCGTGGCTGTTCCGGAGGTGCGCTGAAGATTCATGTTAAGGGTTGACGCGCCGTTGGTTGAATTAACTCCCGTGCCGTTAATCGTGATTCTGCCCAGGGCGCCGTAATCAAGTGAAAGTATTACGTTTTTACCTCTGATTGAATCGAGAACCGCTTTGGAAATTGAGTTTGAGCCGGAAGCCATGGTAACCGTTATGGTTTGCCCTGTGTTGTTGTTTGCCGCGGTCTGAATATCGCCCGCCCTGTTGTCAACAGAGGTGGTACTGTTCGAGATGGCGGCGGCGGGTGCCGCTACTCTTACGCCCGAAGTAGAGCCTAAGACTGAGCCGGCTACCGCGCGAACTTCAAAGAAGTAAGTTGTGCCGTTGGTGAGCCCCGTAATCGTAAATGAATTAGTATTCGCGTTTGAATCGGGAACATCGCGCCATGTCGGGTTTCCCGAGGTTGTGATTTGTGAGTACTGATATTTTGTAATCGTGTTGCCGCCAAGGCTTTGCGGTGTGTTCCATGAGAGCACGACCTGCTCGTTTCCGGCTGTCGCCGAGAAGCTTCTCGGTGCCGAGATTATATTTACCGCAGGCATGCCGTTAATCTTAGCCGAGGCTGTGCCCTCTCCGTTGGAGTTCACCGCTCTGACCTGGAAAGTGTATTCGACGCCGTTGGTGACATCCTCCACAACATAGTTGAGCGGTACGCCCGAGCCCGTGCGGGGAACCTCGTCCCAGCTTTCGGTGTAGCTGCCCGAGGGCGCGTACGAATACTCATAACCTGTGATTGTTCCGCCCGTGAATGACGGAGGTGTCCATGAAATCAATACGTGATTGTTACCGGGTGAAACGCGGAAGTTCTGGGGAGCTGTTGCGGTACCTACAGGCATCGACCTAATCGCCGAGGTTGCCACGCCGCCTCCGTAGGCCTGGTTCACCGCCCGCAGCTCAAACGTATATTCCTTGTCGTTTTCAAGACCGGTCACGGTATATGCGACAGTCGTTCCGCTGGAGTTTGGGATATTATCCCATTGCCGCGTGTAACCGGTGGTAAGCCCGTATGAAAGCTGGTATCTCACGATATTGCTGCCGCCGGTGTTCTGGGGGGCAGTCCAGGTAAGCCTCACCTGGTTGTTGCCGGGCTCGGCTTTGAAGTTCTGTGGGGCTGTCGGCAGGACGCTGGTGGCTCTGGTTGAGGGAAACTCAAGCGACATAGTAATCGTGCCGTTGGTGTTACGCACTAAGTTAGTGGGGGCGGTGGCATTGATTCTGCCTATAAAAGAGCTGCCGTCCGCAAATGTGAAGCCGGAATTTGCGGCTATGGTTATATCGACTGTATAGCGGGTGTTCCCGAGGAACGAAGCTCCCGTAAAGTTCGTCGTTCCCACCCGCCACGTAACCGAATTTACGGTGAAGTTTGAGTTGGTGGGCAGGGTCGCTGTTGTCGGGCGCAGCCCGAAGGTTTCGGGCGCGGGGATTTGAACGGAAACGCTTGTAATGGTTTGTGTACCGATATTAATTGAAAAATCTTTAACGAAATGAGTTGCGCTTGTCAATCCGTTTTCTATTGTAGCGCGAATGAGAACTGTTCCGGTGTTGGTCGTTGTGAGCGAGTTTCCCGAAACAGACGCGCCTGTCGTCCCCGCGTTGACAAGGCTCCACACGATGCCTGTGCTGGTGGCGTTCGCGGGGGAGATGACACCCTCAAGCAAAAATGTTCCCGCTGTCTGATTTGCAGGGATTCCCGTTATATCCGTCACTCCGATGAAAGGCATATTAACGGATATGGTGAAGTCCTGGGTGTAATTCACGCCCTCGCCGGAGCCGCTCGCGATTGTCGCGGTTATTATCGCTGTTCCCGAGCCAGACGCATTAAACGCCGCACCGGAAATAGAAGCGCCTGTCGACCCTTGGTCGGCGACTGTCCAGACTATAGCCTGGTTAGTGGCGTTCACCGGCTGTACAGTGGCATTGTCAAGCATAAGCTGGGTACCGGCCGTTGCGTTGGTGGAAACGCCCGTAATGCTTGTCACGGCTATAAAATCTTCCGCCGCCGCTGTCGGTATTGTAATAAGTATAAGCGTAAGCGCTGTAAGTATAGCTGTGATTCTCTTTAGTTTCATGTTCTTCCTCCATTTTTACTATTTTTTCGTCTATATATAAAACAATATAAAGACGAAAAAAGTTTCAAAGTTTTTGTAATTCTTCAATATGTACAAATTAATTTTAACATATTTTCGGGATTAGGGCAATTTGCATAATACCTAAACATTATCAATATATTGCGTTCGTCATGTATATAATGCACAAATTGTGTATCATATAATAAAAGTTGACAAGTCATGAAAAATATGTTATAATAAGTGCAACAGAATAACTCATGAGGGAGTAGTTTGCGCGGAATTAATAATCCGCGTGGCAAGCCGTCATCACGGTTTTTATACTGACATGAAACAACGCTCACCGGAAAGAGCAGGTGTTTGCAGCCGGTGTAAAAACTCGGTTTTGTCTTAATTAGCGAGACTCAGGTATAGCCTGCATAAGGCTGTGCTTGGGTTTGTTTATTTTTAGAGGATGTATTAAGAGCCTATCCAACAATAGTCCACGTACATCTTGACAGCGTATTTTCCGTCATACTGCGTTAATTTTTTCTTAAATATCAACGGATATTCGCCAAAAAATTGCCTTGTCTGACGAAAAATCCACTCACCAATCTGTACACGTTCTATTGTTGGATAGGCTCTAAGCTTCAAGATAAAAAACCCAAATCGGTGAAAACGATATTTTAATACAACATTAGTAAAGAAAGGGCATAATAAAAATATGGATACAGAGTTTTACAATAAAGGTATTTCGCAGTCATTGAGAGTGCTTGATGTGGATTTTGAGCGCGGCTTAACCGCGGACGAGGCCGCACGAAGGCTCGCGCAAAACGGCGCCAACAAGCTTGCAGGCGCGAAGAAAAAGTCGCTGCTTATGCGGATATTGGCGCAGTTCAAGGATTTTCTTGTTTTAATACTAATTGCGGCGGCAGTGATTTCCATAGTTGCCGGGGACGGGCTCAAGGACGCGGTTATAATCATGGGGATTCTGGTTGTTAACATGATTATCGGCATTACGCAGGAGAATAAAGCCGACAATGCGCTGAAAGAATTAAAAAGCATGTCAAGCCCGAAAGCTAAGGTTCGCAGAAACAGTGCAGTCGAGAGGATTGAATCCGGGAATGTTGTTTTAGGTGATGTAATTGTGCTGGATGCGGGCGATTATATCCCTGCCGATTTAAGGCTTGTCGAGTGCGTTAATCTCAAGGTTGACGAATCCGCGCTGACCGGCGAGTCGGTTCCGGTTGAGAAAAATGCAGAAGCTGTTCTTGACAGCGGTGTGCCGCTCGGCGACCGTGTAAATTCGGCAGCAATGGGCACTGTCGTGACTTACGGGCGCGGCGCGGGCGTCGTTTGTGCTACGGGAATGAACACCGAAATGGGCAGAATAGCGGCGATTCTGAACGAAACAGACGAGGGCAGCACGCCCTTGCAGGACAAGCTGAACGGCATGGCAAAGGTGCTCGGGATTGTCTGCATTGCGACCTGCGCGCTTGTGTTCGGAATCGGCTTCTTATATAACATGCTCGGTATCGGCGACCCGCGCGATATAGTTGAAATGCTGATGGTGTCTGTGTCTTTGGCTGTTGCGGCGGTGCCGGAGGGCGTCGCGATTGTGGCGACTGTAATCCTTGCAATCGGCGTGCAGAAAATGGTGAAAAGAAATGCAATCATCAAGAAGCTCAGAGCGGTTGAAACGCTCGGCAGTACTACAGTTATATGCTCGGATAAAACAGGTACGCTGACGCAAAACAAAATGACAGTGACGGAAATATGGACAATTGACAATTTACAACTTACAATTGACAATTTGTTTAAGTGTGGTGTGCTGTGTAATAACTCAATCAGAAATGAAAACGGCAGCTATATCGGCGAGCCGACGGAAGTTGCGCTTGCTGTTGCTGCAGACAAAGCGGGTGTTGACATCAGCGGCTGCGAGCGGACTGATGAGATACCGTTCGACAGTGAAAAAAAGTTTATGCAGGTTACTGCAGGCGGAAAAAACTGGCTAAAAGGCTCGCTTGAAGCTGTATTAAGGCAGTGTACGCCTGTCAGCGATGAGGTTCACAAAAAATCCGATGAAATGGCGGGCAGGGCGCTGCGAGTGCTTGCATTCGCGGTGGACGGCAGGTTTATCGGACTGATGGGCATTATTGACCCGCCGCGCGAGGAAGCGAAAAACGCAATCGCGCAGTGCCGAACTGCAGGGATTAATGTTAAGATGATTACAGGCGACCATAAAATTACAGCGCTTGCCATTGCAAAGGAGCTCGGTATAGCGCCCGAAGACGTTTACGCACGCGTGTCGCCGGAGGATAAGGTAAATATAGTTACGCAGCTGAAAACAGGGGGGCACATTGTCGCGATGACAGGCGACGGCGTCAATGACGCGCCGTCGCTTAAAAAAGCCGACATCGGCATAGCAATGGGGATTACAGGCACCGACGTTTCCAAGGAAACCGCCGACATGATTCTCACCGACGATAATTTTGCGAGCATAGTCGGAGCGGTTGAGCAGGGGCGGACGATATACGGTAATATACGCAAGGTCACCGGGTATCTTTTGGCGTGCAATATCGGCGAGATTCTTATAATATTACTCGCGATTATTTTCGGGCTTCCCGTGCCGCTTGTGGCGACGCAGCTGCTGTTCATAAACCTGATTACTGACGCGTTCCCTGCGTTCGCGCTCGGCATGGAGGGCAGGGAGGCGGGGATTATGAAGCGTCCGCCACGCGACCCTCGCGAGCCTATAATTAACAAATCTATGAAAGGCTCGGTTGCGTTCCGGTCATTGTTTGTCTGCGCGGGTGCGCTCGGTGCGTTCCTGGTCGGGCTTTTTGCGTATGATAATTATGCGGTTGCCGTCAGTATGTGCTTTTTCACGCTTGTTGCAAGTGAGCTTTTAATTGCATATCCGTCGAAGACGGAAGCTGCGCTTTGCTTTAAAAAAAGCCTGTTTAAAAACCGGTTCCTTAATATTTCAATTTTGCTGTCGCTAATGATTCTTATTGCGGTTATGTATGTGCCGGTTTTAAACAGTTTATTTACAACAGTACCGCTAAATTTTACACAAGCTGCGGTGTGCCTTGCGTTTGTTTTTGTTACACTGGCCGGGAGCGAGATTTCAAAAAAGGTATTTAAAACTTGACATAATTTCCAATTTATGGTAAAATATTTTAACTAAACGCAAAGGTCGTAAAAATTAATGCTGACGATTCTATCGGTTTTGCCTATAATATGTCTGCTTGTATGCTTGATTGTGCTGAAGCTTCCCGTGACCAAGGCGGGGGCGGTTGCTCTGGCTTTCGCGCTTATAATCGCAATAGCGTTCTTCGGAATCACCGGCTTCGGGCTCGCCGCAGCCTCGGGAAAAGCTTTGTGGCTTGCGCTTTTTGTTTCACTCATTGTCTGGTGCGCGCTGTTTTTATATCACTTAGTCAACGACTTCGGTGCGATTAAAGTTATAAACGAGAACATTAAGGTCTTAGTCAGAGATGAATTTGTTTCATTCGTGCTGCTCGCCTGGCTGTTCACGGGAATGCTGCAGGGGATTGCAGGATTCGGGATTCCGTCGGTAATTGTTGCTCCGATATTGATTTCACTCGGATTCAATCCGGTGAAGTCGCTTGCCGCCTGTCTGCTCGGGCACTCATGGGCGATTACATTCGGCTCTATGGGCGCGGCGTTCTTCGTGATTCAGGGCATTACCAAACTCCCGCCCGAGGAACTCGGGCTGCCGATGTGGGTGTTCAACACCTCGACGATACTGCTGACGGGTATCGGCGTTTGCTTCATTTACGGCGGATTCAAAGGCATCGCAAAAGGGCTCATGTATATACTTCCGGTTGCCGCGGTAATGTCGTCTGTGCAGTATTTTATTATATCCGGGGGAATGTATTCGCTCGGAACGCTTATCACCGCGCTCAGCGGGCTTGCAGTTATGTTTCTGCTTTACAGATTACGTGTAAAAAGAACCGGGAAAACCCGTTTATACAAAGACAAGCTCGGCCTCCTGCAATCAGTTTTCCCGTATGCGCTGATAATGTTTTTACTTCTGTCATTTCAATTTATACCGGTTGATATACGCAACAAAGTTGCAATCTCGTTCAGCTTTCCCGAAACGCAAACAACGCTCGAAACCCCGCACATTGCCGCCGCGGAGGAGAATTTTAACCCGCTGCGAATTTTCGCGCACCCGGCGATGGTGCTTCTTATTGCTGCCGCTGCCGCTTGTATGATTTACAAAAAAGCGGGCGTTTGGGACATTAAAATCTTCAAAAACGCCGCAAAGCAAACGGTCAAAAAAGGAATCCCCGCAACACTGGCGCTGCTCGCTTTCGGGCATATGTCGCTTATTATGATGGATTCGGGGATGATGCTGCGTCTTGCGAACACGGTTGCCGGCTTCATGGGGCAGTTATATCCTTTCATCGCGCCGTTCCTCGGCGTTCTTGCAAGCTTCCTCACCGGCAACAATACCAACTCCAACGTGATGTTCGGTGAGTTTCAGCGGGCGGTTGCAGAAAATCTCGGATTAAATCAAGCAGTCATGTCGGCGGCGCAGTCGATTTCGGGTGCGCTGGGCTGTTCAATCGGCTCTACGCTGGTGTTCATGGGCGCTCTTGCAACCAAGCAAACTGATAAAGTTTCGGCGATTCTGAAAAAACTAATCCCGCTTGTGCTATTAATCGCGCTTGTTATGGGTATTATAAATTTCATATTTATAAATAATTATCAAGCATAACAGGGAATAAAAGTTTTAAAATGATGGTGTTAAATCGGGGAAACGAAATTTTTCATTCATTGTTAATACAGAAAGGATTTAATGAAAAATGAAGCAGATTAAAAAAGTTTTGATTGCAAACAGGGGAGAAATCGCAATCCGCATTATCCGAGCGTGTAACGACATGAACCTGAAAACCATTGCGATTTACTCGAAAGAGGACAAGCTCTCGCTTTTCCGCACTCTCGCGGACGAGGCGTACTGCGTCGGCGAAAACGCAAGCCCGCTCGGAGCGTACCTTGATATACACAACATCGTGAGCCTCGCCAAACGCAAGGGCGCAGACGCGATTCATCCGGGCTACGGCTTTTTGTCCGAGAACGCAGGGCTCGCGAAAGCCTGCGAGGATTCGGGAATTATTTTTATAGGGCCGCCGTCTGATGTGCTTGCGAAAATGGGCGACAAGCTTAACGCCAAGAAAGTAGCGGTTTCCGCCGGCGTGCCGATTATACAGGGCACGGAAAATCCGCTGGCTTCTCTGGCGGAAGCTAAGGAATATGCAGAAAAATTTGGTTATCCCGTTATACTTAAGGCCGCTGCGGGCGGCGGCGGGCGCGGTATGCGTCTCATACGCGAATCCGGGGAAATGGACAGCGCGTTTGAGCTCGTGCAGGGCGAGGCGAAGAAAGCGTTCGGCAGCGCCGATGTTTTTCTTGAGAAGTACCTTGAGGAGCCCAAGCACATTGAGGTTCAGATTCTCGCTGACAGCCACGGCACAACTTTGCACTTATATGAGCGTGACTGCTCTGTGCAAAGACGTTACCAAAAAGTAGTTGAGATTGCGCCCGCTTTCACTATTTCCGATGAGAAACGGGCGGCGATTAACGCCGATGCCGTAAGAATCGCGCAGGCGGTCGGTTATATAAACGCAGGTACGGTCGAGTTTTTAGTAGATAAATACGGCGAGCATTATTTCATCGAGATGAATCCGCGTGTGCAGGTTGAGCATACTGTCACCGAAATGGTGACGGGCGTTGATATAATCCAGTCGCAGATTGCAATCGCGGGCGGCGCAAAGCTTTCCGACCCGGAAATCGGTATAGCTTCGCAGGAAGACGTACGCGTTTACGGCGTTGCGATTCAGAGCCGCGTAACTACGGAAGACCCCGCAAACAACTTCGCGCCTGACACAGGAAAAATCACCGCCTACCGCTCGGGCGGCGGCTTCGGCGTACGCCTTGACGCGGGTAACGCGTTCACGGGCGCAATCATCACGCCGTTCTACGACAGCCTGCTCGTTAAAGTGACTACTGTTGACCGCACTTTCGAGGGCGCAACGCGCAAGATGCTGCGCGCTCTGCGTGAAATAAAAATCCGCGGTGTTAAAACGAATGTACCTTTTCTCAATAATGTGCTGACTCATTCGACTTTCACGTCGGGGAACTGCTATACAAAGTTTATCGACGAAACCCCCGAACTGTTCGAGCTCAAGGCTTCCAACGACCGCGCCGCGAAGGTCATGACTTATATCAGCAATGTGACCCTCGCAAACCCAAACAGCGAAAGCAAGCCTGCGTTCGATAACCCGCGCGTGCCGGAATTCGCAGGCAATGCGCCCGAGGGAATTAAGCAGATTCTTGACCGCGACGGGCCCGAAAAGCTTTCCAAGTGGATTTTAGAGCAGAAGAAGCTGTTAATCACCGATACGACCATGCGCGATGCGCAGCAGTCCCTGCTGGCGACCCGCATGAGAACACGCGATATGACGACGATTGCAAACGCAACCTCGCACATCATGAACGACCTGCTGTCGCTTGAAATGTGGGGCGGTGCGACGTTCGACACAGCCTACAGATTCCTGCATGAGTCGCCGTGGGTGCGTCTTGACGAGCTTCGCCGCCGGATTCCGAACATTCCTTTCCAGATGCTGCTGCGCGGCGCAAACGCCGTCGGCTACAGCAGTTATCCCGATAATTTAATCAAGGCTTTTATACAGGAAGCCGCCCGCAGCGGCATTGATATATTCAGAATATTCGACTCGCTCAACTGGCTGCCGAACATGGAGTTTGCAATTTCGGAAGTGCTTAAGACCGGTAAGGTGGCGAATGTAACCATGTGCTATACGGGTAATGTGCTCGAAACCGACCGCGACAAATACGACCTCAAGTATTACGTTAATTATGCGAAAGAAATTGAAAAACGCGGCGCGCATATCCTTACCATAAAAGATATGTCGGGGCTGCTGAAGCCGTTCGCGGCAAAGAAGCTGATTCGCGCGCTCAAGGATACTATAAACATTCCCATTCACCTGCATACGCACGACACAAGCGGCAACGGAATTGCAACGCTGATGATGGCGGGTGAGGAGGGAGTTGATATTGTTGACACCGCGATTTCTTCGATGAGCTCATTAACGAGTCAGCCGTCCATGAACTCGCTCTGCGCCGCACTTGAGGGTACAGAACGCGACACGGGCTTCCGGCAATCCGAGCTGCAAAAACTGACCGATTACTGGTCGGATATCCGCCCGTATTACAGTCAGTTTGAGGGTGATATTAAAACGCCGGAAACCGAAATTTATCAGCTTGAAATCCCGGGCGGGCAGTACACGAACTTCAAGTCGCAGGTGAAGGATTTGGGACTCGCGGACAGGTTCGATGAGGTGAAGAAAAAGTACGTCGAAGTCAATCAGATTCTCGGCGATATAGTTAAGGTTACGCCATCCTCAAAGATGGTCGGCGATATGGCGATTTTCATGGTACAGAACGAGCTTACCGCCGAAAACCTTGTCGAGCGCGGTAAGACACTGTCTTTCCCGGATTCGGTCGTGAGCTATTTTAAAGGGCTCATGGGTCAGCCGTCATTCGGGTTTCCGGAAGAACTGCAGAAAGTAGTGCTCAAAGGTGCGACGCCCATTACAGGCAAGCCGGGCGAAAGCCTTGCGCCTGTGAACCTTG
The DNA here is from genome assembly GCA_009783695.1 of Oscillospiraceae bacterium. GTDB lineage: Bacteria > Bacillota > Clostridia > Oscillospirales > Ruminococcaceae > Ruminiclostridium_E. The sequence goes on along the minus strand of WRCY01000007.1, from coordinate 32,744 downwards.
ATGAAGTCAAGGAAATTCTGAAGAAGTTTACCGATAACCCGACCGACCGTGACGCGATTAGCTGGTGCCTGTACCCGAAGGTTTTTGAGGAATTTATCAAACGCCGCAAGGAATACAGCGACATCAGCCGCATGAGCAGCCACGTATTCTTCATGGGAATGGCAGCGGGTGAATCCACTGAAATCGCCATTGAAGACGGCAAGACTGTAATTATTAAGTTCGTCGGCGAGGGCGCGGAAAATGAAGACGGCACGCGGATTATGCAGTTTGAAGTTAATGGCATCCGCCGCGATATAACTGTACAGGACAAGACGATTAAGATTTCAGCCGACCAGGTGAAATACGCCGATTTTGAAAACCGCAGACATGTGGGCTCGAGCATACCGGGCGCAATTTCAAAAGTTTATATTAAAAAGGGCGACGCAGTTGAAGTAAATCAGCCGTTGTTCATCATCGAGGCAATGAAGATGGAAACCAGCGTCGTGGCGCAGATTTCCGGCACTGTCGGCGATGTGCTTGTGCGCGAGGGGCAGTTTGTGAAAGCGGGCGAGCTGCTCGCAGAACTCAAGTAGTTATTCCGATAAATTCAGCCACTCGTCAGACAGCTCGGAGAGCCGCTTTTTCTCCTGTTCGTATAATTCAACCTTCTCACTGAGCAGTTGATAATCAGCGCAGACACCGGGGTCTGAGAGCGCCGACTGTAAGTCGGAAATTAAAATTTCGGCGCGGTGTATTTCGGATTCAAGCTCTGAGATACGCACGCGCTTTTTTGTTTCGAGCGCACGCTGTTCTTTGGTGCGGTACGCCGCGGGTCGCGCCTCGCGCGAACCCGCCCGTTCGGACGGCGGCGGTTTTTCAGCCGCGCGGCGTATGCGCCTCGCCTCAACGTAACTATTAAAATCATCGTGCATTTCTATGCGATTATCGGTAATTTCAAGCACGCGTGTGCTGAGCCTGTCGAGTAAATAACGGTCGTGCGACACAAAAATAATCGTGCCGTCGAACTCAAACAGCGCGTTTTCAAGCACCTCGCGCGTATCTATGTCAAGATGATTTGTAGGCTCGTCAAGAATAAGCACGTTTCCGCGTTCAAGCATCATGATTGCAAACCGCAGCTTTGCGCGCTCGCCGCCGGAAATCACGCCTACTTTCTTGTAAACATTCTCGCCGGTAATACGAACCTGCCCGAGAAGACTGCGCACTTCAAGCTCCGTCATGCGCGGATACAAACGATGAACGGCGTTTATGCAGGTGTCGTCCATATTGAAATAATCGTTCGCCTGCTCGAAATATGCGGTTTTCACGTAATCGCCCCATCGTATAAGCCCGTCAGAATACGGCAGTTCACCGCGAAGCACTTTAAGCAGTGTGGACTTTCCGCTGCCGTTCGCGCCGACGACGGCGAGCTTTTCGCCTCTGCGCAGATTAAAGGAAACGTTGTCTGCAAGTATGTTATTCTCACCTGCAATAAGCTTTAAATCCTCAACCGTGAGCAGTTCTTTAACAGGTGTGCGGTCGTATGCAAATTTTATTTTCGCACTCTTCTCAAACATAACGGGCTTATTAATAAGCTCCATGGATTCGAGCTGTTTTCTGCGGCTTTTAGCCATATTCGAGGTTGAAGCACGTACTAAATTGCGGTCGATGTAATCCTGAAGCTTCGCGATTTCTTCCTGCTGTGCTTCATATTCTTTTAATTGATGTTTGATAAAATCAGATTTTTGTAAAGTAAAAGCTGTAAAGTTTCCTTTAAAACGGCGTAATATCCCGCGTTCAATCTCGCAGGTCGAGGTTACAAGCTTATCAAGGAAGTAGCGGTCATGCGAAACTATGAGCAGCGCGCCTTTGTAACTCTGCAGATACTCTTCAAGCCATAAAATCGTATCAAAATCAAGATGATTTGTCGGCTCGTCCAAGATGAGCAGGTTCGGGTTTTCGAGCAGCAGCTTGGCGAGAGCGAGGCGGGTTTTTTCACCTCCGCTGAGCGTAGAAATCACACGTCCGCGGGTCTCGGGCGGGAAGCCCATACCGCTGAGAATCCTGTTGATTTTAACGTCAGTCAGATAGCCGTCGTTCGCCTCAAAGAACGTCGTTTTCTGTGAGTATTCCTCGGCAAACTCCTCGGGGATATTGATTCTGCGCAGTTCCTCAAGACGCTGTGCAGTTTCAAGCAAATCCCGGAAAACGCTCTTCATTTCGGCGTTTATGGTGTTATCGCCGTCAAGCCCGGAGTTTTGCGCCAAAAAACCTATGACAGCGTCCTTGTTTTTGGAAATTCGTGCGTGATAAGGTTCAGGCTGCTTGTCCGGAATCTCGAACCCGGTTATAATGCGCAGAAGCGTGGATTTGCCGCAGCCGTTGATGCCGATGAGCCCTATACGGTCGCTGTTTTCAATAGTCAGAGCGATGTTGTCGAGCACCTTATTGCCGCCGTAGTATTTACTTATGTTTTCAAGTGAGATAATCATAATTTTATTATAACACAGATTTGACTTGCGGTCAAATTTATGTTATAATCAGAAAAATGGGGTAAAAAAAGTGATGTAAATTACAGGGTTAATGGTATTTATATTATCAGAAAAAGGGTTAACAAATATGTTTAAGGAACTAAAAGATTACTTGTCAAAACCCGCACTTTATACCCCAAGCACGAAAAGCTTGTGGGACGACGAGCATATCTCAAAAGGTTTGCTTGAAGCTCACTTAAATCCGCATTGGCACGGTGCAACACGTAAGCATGAATTTTTAGATAAATCGGTAAGCTGGATTTCTAAAATCGTCCCGCCGAAAAAATATGATTCATTACTTGATTTAGGTTGTGGTCCGGGGCTTTATGCAGAACGATTCAGCGCAATCGGTTATTCCGTTACAGGAGTGGATTTTTCAAAACGCTCGATAGCATATGCAAAGGAACAAACACTGCTTCATAAAAGCAACATTGAGTATTATTATCAAGACTACATGAAGATAGATTTCGCGGAGACGTTTGATGTTTCAGTTATGATTTATTGTGATTATGCGGTGTTGTCAATTACGGACAGGCTTATTTTGCTAAACAAAGTTTATCGGGCGTTAAAACCGGGAGGAAAATTCATTTTTGATGTATTCACGCCCCGAATGAGAAAAGAAGCAAGCCAAACATGGGGATATTGCGAAAATGGCGGTTTTTTTTGTGATGAACCTTATATACATTTAAAAGCGGTTTATCAATACGGTGACGATGATGAAACCGAGTTAAGGCAGGACATTATTATTTCCGGAGAAACCGTAAATATCTATAATATATATGACCATTTTTTTACTAAGGAAAAATTGGTGTCCGAAGCCCGAACTGCCGGATTTAAGGAGTATGAGTTTTACGGCGATGTAGCAGGGAATGAATTTTTAGAAACAGGAGAAACAATTTGCGGTGTATTAACTAAATAGTCATATAATAAGCATAACCCGCATATTACATAAAACAAAAACAACAAAAACTAAGGAGAAAACAATGTTTAAAACGCTTGACGAAACCCTTGCGTTCTGCAGGGAAAAAGAAATAAAGATGGTCGATTTTATGATGCTCGACCTTGACGGACGGTGGAAGCACCTGACGATTCCCGTACAGCGGTTCACGCCCGACACCATGAAATACGGCATCGGCTTCGATGGTTCAAACTACGGCTACGCGCCTGTCGAGAACAGCGACATGGTGTTCATTCCCGACCTCTCAACAGCGTATGTTGACCCGTTTTCGGAAGTGCCGACGCTGACGATGATTGGCGACGTTTATGTAATTGCGCTCCCCGAAAACAAACGCTTTGACCAAGACCCGCGCAGTGTCGCTGCGTTCGCAGAGGAGTATCTGAAAAGCACGGGAATCGCCGACGAATTCCGCATCGGGCCGGAGTTTGAATTTCATGTATTCAATCACGTGAGCTACTCCACAATGTCCTACAACACGCGCTTTAAGGTCGACACTGAGCCGGGTGAATGGAACACGGGAAACGAGGAGATGAACCTCGGCTACAAGCTTGGTAAAAACAACGGCTACCACGCCGCGCCGCCGCTTGATAAGCTGCAGGATTTCCGCAGTCGGCTCTGCCTGCTTTTCGAGCAGGCGGGAATCGCCGTAAAGTACCACCATCACGAGGTCAGCGGCTCGGGGCAGATTGAGATTGAAGTCGAGTTCGGCGGGCTGCGCGAGATGGCGGACAAAACCATGCTCGGCAAGTACATCATTAAAAATAACGCAATCCGCGAAAATAAAACCGCAACCTTCATGCCCAAGCCGATTTACGGCGAGGCGGGTAACGGTCTGCACGTTCATATGCACCTCTTCAAGGAGGGTAAGCCGCTCTTCTACGACGAAAATGGCTATTCGCAGCTAAGTGAAACTGCACATTATTTCATCGGCGGACTGCTAAAACACGCCAAGGCTCTCTGCGCGTTTACCAATCCCTCAACGAACTCGTACAAGCGGCTTATTCCCGGTTATGAAGCGCCTGTTACAATCGGCTACGCGACGTCTAACCGCAGCTCGGTAATCCGAATCCCGGCCTACGCCAAAGCTCCCGAGCAGAAGCGTTTTGAACTGCGTAATCCCGACGGCACCTGCAATCCTTACTACGCATATTCCGCAATTCTCATGGCGGGAATCGACGGAATTAAAAACAAAATTGACCCCGTTAAAGAAGGCTTCGGGCCGTATGATTTCCTGCTCTACAACCTCAGTTCTGAGGAAAAGGCGAAAATCCGGTCGCTTCCGCAGAGCCTTGATGAAGCGCTTGACGCACTCGAAAACGACCATGAGTTTTTGCTTGCGGGCGGAGTTTTCCCGCAAAGATTAATTGATATTTGGATTAAAAAGCGCAGGCAGGATGCAGCCCGCTACAGCTCAATGCCGCACCCTGTTGAATATGAGATGTATTTTGATTTGTAAGAATATAAAAAAATGAACCCGCTTCATGCGGGTTCATTTTTTTATTTTACGTACTGCGTTTTTTTCTAAAAATCCATATCACTGCGCTCCCTGCGATGATTAACGGAATCGTAATAATCATAACGCCTGTAGTCGGATTAGAATCGTTACCTTTTGCAACCGCTCTTCTTACCGTATCAAGCGAGCTAATTCCCATATGCTCGGCGTGTTCGATGTTCTCGCCGTCAAGGATAAACGCACCCTGATTCGCACCGGAAAAGCCGTAATTATTTTCGCCTCGGTCGCTCTCCCACAGGAACAACAGATAATCCTGTTCTAAGCTTAGAAACGGGCCGTCAACCGAAGATTCCATTATAATATCATCTTCATTTAATTCAACCAAGCTCCAGTCATAGCCCGTCGATACTGTTTTGATTATATCACCCACGCTGACATCGCCTTTTATAACTTCTGTCACCCTCACGGAAGCCAAAGTTACAGATTGAGGAGCAATTTCCGGATATGAATTCCATGTGAGCTCTGTCAGCTCTGCGTCAATAACAATCCCTGTTATTATAATATCTGCGCCCGGAGCATCTTCGCTTTTCTTACCGTTAATTAATTCGTCAAGACTTTCAAAACCCCATGCCCAACAAGCGTTTGCGGGAATTATTAGCGTGCAAAAAATACTTATAATGCAAATTAATGCTAAAACTTTTTTCATAATATCAAGCCTCCTTTTTATATAACACAGTTCAAGCGAGAAAAAAGTTGCGGTTTTTCGTAAAGTTTACCCCCCATAATTCTTCTCCAAGCTCTTCGCTTTCAAGTACGCATTAATAAAACCGTCGAGTTCGCCGTCCATAACTGCATTTATATTCCCGACCTCGAAGCTTGTGCGGTGGTCTTTCGCCATCGTATACGGCATGAAAACATACGAGCGGATTTGCGCCCCCCACGCAATTTGCAACTGCTCGCCTTTTATGTCAGAAATCTTGTCAAGGTGCTCACGCTCTTTTATTTCAATAAGCTTTGATTTAAGCATGCGCATAGCATACTCGCGGTTCTGCAGCTGGCTCCGCTGTGTCTGGCAAGCGCAGACGATGCCCGTAGGCTTGTGCGTTATCCGCACAGCTGAGCTTGTTTTGTTCACTTTCTGACCGCCCGCACCGCTCGCACGGTAAACCTCGAACTCGATGTCCTCCTCGCGGATTTCAACATGAACGTCCTCGTCTATTTCCGGCATTACCTCAAGGCTTGCAAAGCTCGTATGCCGCCGCCCCGACGAGTCAAACGGTGAAACCCGCACAAGCCTGTGAACGCCGTGCTCGGACTTCAGGAGCCCGTAGGCGTTCTGCCCCGTAATCAAAAACGAAACGCTTTTTATACCCGCTTCGTCACCGTCAAGGAAGTCTAAAAGCTCATATTTAAAACCGTGTCGCTCTGTCCACTGGCGGTACATTCGGTACAGCATTTCAACCCAGTCCATAGCCTCGGTACCGCCCGCGCCCGCGTGCAGCGTAAGAATCGCATTTTTGCTGTCATACTCGCCCGAGAGCAGCGTTGCAAGCTTCTGTGACAGCAGCGTGGCTTTCACTTTTTCAGCGGCTTCTTTTATTTCTGTTATCATTATTTCGCCGGTGTCGCCTTCCTCTTCCGCGAGCTCAATCATCGTAAGCACGTCCTCGTGGTCGCACTTGAGCTTTAAGAAAGCTTCCCGGGTGTTTTTCATGTTTCCGAGTTTTTTCTGCACTGTGCGCGCGTTGTCGGCGTCGTTCCAGAAGTCCGGGGACATCGTGAGCTCGTCGAGCTCTGTTATTTCCTTTTCAAGCCGCACAAGACCCAAAGCCTCCGAAAGTTCTTTTATCTCGGGCGCGAGAGCAATGAGTTCAGCGCGGATTTCATCGTATTCTAACATATTTTTTAATAAATCCTTTCTACACCGGTGAGGAATGAAAAGTTTCGTTTTCCCGGATTCAACACCGATTATCTAAGCATTTTCCTATATATAACCGATTAAATTGAAAAATGCTCCGCATTTTTAACAGCAAACTCGTTTGCTGACGCGCCGTAGGTACGCAATCGGCTATGCAATCGAATTAAGCCGCTTCGCGGCTTACGCGGCAAATGCCGCGTCTTCAAAAATGCTTAAGCATTTTTGAAGTTAATTGATTATAAACTTAAACCACTCAAAATTAAAATCGCTGCCCGGCAGAAAAATAAAGCTCAAATCAACAGTGCCTTTGAATGTTCCGAGCTCGAATTCCTGCACTGTATAATCATTGCCGGGCGCAAATTCAATCAGCCATTTCTGCTCGTCAAACTTTAATGAAATCGAGTTTCCTTTAGGCGCAAATCCGCTAATCATCAGCTTGTTTACACCGTCTGCGCCGAGGTCAAGACCGTTGAATTTTAAAATAACGTTGTTTCCGATGCTCTCGATTTTACGCCCGTTCATAACATAATTATCGCCGTAAATCTCATCGTTTTCATTAGCGTAAACCGGCTCGAATACGCGCTTGTTTATAAACTCGAACCCGCCGAAAACGCAGCGCCTGTCAAGGATAAAACAAATGTCATGCCTGCCCGAAAGCGTTTCTGAAAGTGTAAAATCATGAGGCGCAAAGTCATAGTGCAGGTTGTTGCGCGGGAAGCTGAGTGTTTCCAAAAGCCGCGCTGTACCCGCTTTTACGTCGCCTATGTGTAATTCCACGGGCACGCAGTCATAGTAAGAAGTTGTTCCTAAAAACAGGCGAAGCGAGCTCGTTTTATTTTTTCCGAAATCCACGTTTTTAAAACCGGCAAGCGTTTTTACATCATTCACTCCCGAGATTGCGCCGTGCTCGATAATCTTAAGCGGCGTATAACTTATGTCATAACGCCCGGCGTGAATAAACTCGAACGGATTTTTAACAGCGTCTGCGACACCTGTCACCGTAAGGTTAATTTCACTTATTATTTCGGGGTGTTCCCTGCCGTTATTACAGGTTGCGCGAAGTTTGAAAACGCCGTCGCTGACCGCTTTTACAAGTGCGCTTGCATTATCGCTTTCAATGATTCTTATGCCGTCCGCCGCCGCTCCGGTGCCAAGCATACAGCGCCATTTTATATCACGATAATAGGCGTTTTCCGGGAACAGCTTTGCACTGATTCTGATTTGCTTTTTATCTTTAGTAAACGTTAAGCCGCCTGCAGACAATTCAATTTTACGCAAAGGCTTTTCATCTTTTGAAAATTCAACTTCGACTTTTCCTCTTGAAATCGCAAGCAGCTGCCCGCTGAAAAGCCGTTTGGAGTTCCCTTTGTAGCTGTCATAATCGGTACTGTCGCCGCTGTCGAGCCCGAGTAAATCACCCGTTACATTTATACGGTTACGAGCGTTTTCAACGGGAATATTATTCTCATCAACTGCAAAGATTTTTGTGAAAGTCAAATCGCCGTAAACATCGCTTTCGGTCTTTAAACTTACCGCTTCACCGAAGCTTTTTTTACAGTCGCTTGCAGTTTCTGCGCCGTCTTTGTACGCCTTGATTTCGAGTACGCCGCGCTCGAACGGCACCCGCCATGCGTAGCGTAAATTCCTGCCTTTTTTAAGGTCAATTGTCTGCCTGCCGAGCGATTTGCCGTTAAGAAAAAGCTCAGCTTCCTCTACATTTGAATAAGCTATTACATCAATCAGCTGTCCCTCGTTCCAGTCCCAGTGCGGAAAAAGCTTGATAAAAGGCTCTGCGGTTTTGTGCCAGACTGCGCGGTAAAACCAGAACGCCGCCTTTTGGAATCCGGCTGTATCTACCGCGCCGAAGTAAGAATTCTTCGTGGAATACGGCGTAGGCTCGCCGATATAATCCATGCCCGTCCAGATGAACTGCCCGCCGCACCACTCCCTGTCCCTGTCCTCAATCCATGCGCTTTCAGCTGACTTCCCCCAGCCTACAACCGAGTTGCCCAAGTCCGAGCACTGCAGGTCCTCAAAGCTGAGGATAGGCATATCGAGAGGAAAGCGGTAAATCCCGCGTGAACGCACTGTTGACGCGGTTTCACTTCCGTAAATGAACCAGTCCGGATATTTTTTATGATGGTCGTCGTACAATCCCTCAGCGTAATTGTAACCCGCAAGTTTAAATTCGTTTGCGACTTTCTGCGCATTCTCCCACGGCATGAAGTTCGAGCCGATTGTGACCTGTGCATTGCCACATGGGTCGCTTTCAAGTACCAGGCCGCTTAAAATTTTCGCAACCTCCAAGCCGCGCCCGTCCTTGTGCGTGTCGTAGATTTCGTTGCCTATGCTCCACATAATGACCGAGGGATGATTGCGGTCGCGGCGCACCCACGAGGCGGTGTCCCTTTCGTGCCACTCGGGGAAAAAGCGCGCATAATCATTTTTATTTTTAGGAAGCTCCCAAATGTCAAGCAGCTCATCAATCGCGAGAACACCCATTTCGTCACATAAATCAAGATACTCGCGGGCGGGCGGATTGTGCGCGAAACGAATCGCGTTCACGCCCATCTCTTTCATGATTTTAACCTGACGGCGGGCGGCGTTCACGTTAAAAGCCGCGCCGAACGCGCCGAGGTCATGATGCAGGCAGACGCCGTGCATTTTCATATACTTGTCATTTAAGAAGAAGCCTTTATCGGGATTGAATTCGAGTGTGCGGAAACCTACGGGGTTTTCCTCGCAGTCGACAATTTCGCCGTTTTTAATCAGCTCGGTTTTAAGTCTGTAAACATACGGATTTTCACAGCTCCATAGATTTACATCGCTTAAAACTGCTGAATCTTCAAAGGTGTCTATTACGCTGCCATCAGCGTCTGAGAGCGTATGCCGTATCATATCAACTTCGCCGATAAACTCGGTTTCTGCGCATAGTTCCCATACTTCGCCGTTAAACCTTGTATGTATATAAACTCCGTCATTGATGATTCGCGTCGGGTTCTGCACATTCAGCCAGACGTTGCGGTAAATGCCCGCGCCGCTGTACCAGCGAGTATTCGGGGCTTCGTGATTGACTTTGACAACTATCTCATTTGCACCTGCCTGCAGAAACTCTGAAATGTTGAAAGCAAACGCAGTGTAACCGTACTTCCACTCTCCCGCGGACTGCGCGTTTACAAACACCTCGCAGTTCATGTAAACGCCGTCAAAAATTATGGTATGAACCGAGTTTATATCGTTCACATTAAATCTTTTTCTGTACAAGCCTACGCCGTCCTCGTAGAGCTTTGATGTGTTATAAATCAGCCAGTCGTGCGGGATTTCAACATCGCACCATTCGGATTCACTGAGTTTAAACTGCCAGTTATCATTAAATAATTTTTTCATTTTAAAGCCTCCCTTGTTGAAATAAAGACACTCTTAACATAGTCGAGGGGTCGATAATTCTGATTCTTCTGCCGAGTTTCTTCGCGTACTCCACGGTCTGCATAGTGCCGCCTCGTTTTCCGTCGTAAACGGCGAGCAAAAGGTCGCAGGTTTCGACAAGCTCCCTGTTGCGGATTTGCATGCAACCGTCGAAATACGCCGAGTTACTGACGATTTTTACTTCGCTTGCCTCGTTGAGGAGCTGCTTGTATTTATGTTGCTGCTTCTCGCTCCACGAGCTTTCCTGTCCGTGGCAAGGAACGACGGCGATAAGCTTCACGCCCGGGTATCTGCGTTTAAATTCCGCGACAATGCCGGCGAAAAGCATATCCGCACCGAGCGCCATTCCGCACTGAAAAACCGTATAATCGTCGCTGATGAGCCCGCTTATTTCAATGCGCAGCTTTTCGCTGAGCTCTGCCATGCCGTTTTCGTCACTGAAAGCTTCGTATAGTTTTTTAGGACGGTAGCCCGTAAAGGAGCAAACCTTGTTGTTATAATTCAAAGCAATACCTCATAATTAACTGTTATTATCAAATTATATATTAATTGGATAAAAAAGTCAATGATAAGTCTTGACAATTATTTCTAACTGTGATAAAATGTAACGGTGTTAGCTAAAATGAAAGGAGCAAAAGCAGATGGTAACTGACGATTTAGCATTGGAGCTGCTCGAAAACATGAAGGCGCTTTTCAAAACGAAAACGCATCATCATATTAACGAAGCCATGTGCGGTGAGGCTTTCGGGCTTCAGTACATAGCGATGAACGGCGGGAGCGTGCTCCCGGGCGATATAAGCAGCGAGATGAACGTGAGCAGTGCGCGGGTCGCCGCTGCCTTGAACAGCCTGGAAAACAAAGGGCTGATTACCCGCAGCACTGACAAAAACGACCGCAGAAAGGTTATTGTCGAAATAACGCCGCAGGGCAGGGATATTGCCGAAAAACACTGGAATAATATAACGTACGGCGCATCGAAGTTTCTTAGTTTGCTGGGGGAAAATGATGCTGCCGAGTTTGTAAGAATCATGGGCAGACTGAAAGAAATAATGCCCGAATTATGGAGGAATTGGAGTTTATGAAGAAGTTACCTGCCTTTTTGGCTGCTGTGTTTTTATTTTGTTCCTGCGCCGGTTTGCAGGAAGCGGAGGTTGAAATAACGGTTGATGAGCTCGCAGATTTAATCCTCGGAAGCGTGGAGTTCCCCGCGATGATTACCTACACCGGGCAAAGCGAAATCGAAGCTTTTCTGCCCGGTGCAGACTTCGGCGCCATTGATGAAATCGTGTTTATCCAGCAGGCGCTGACCGTGCATTTAATTGAAATAGTTTTAATAAAACCTGCCACAAGAGAGGTTATGGACTTGCTGCTTGAAAGGCAGAATGTTTTAAAGGAGCAGCTGGCTTTCTATCCCGCGCAGCAGGCCGCGGCGGCAAGTTCTGTCGTCAGTAGCTATAATGGCATTGCATATTTAATCTGCCACGAAGAAGCGGCATTAATAGAGGAAATAATTAAAGCGTAATAAAGAGAGGAATCCCGTTATGTTTGCAAAATTCAGCGTCCGAAAGCCTTTTACTGTCTTGGTCGGAGTTATATTAATTATAACGCTCGGGGTAGTTTCATTCATGAACACCACCACCGACCTCATTCCGAGCATAAACCTGCCGTACGCGATGGTTATAACCACATACATAGGCGCAACACCGGAACAGGTGGAGCTTGAAGTAACCGCTCCCATAGAAAGCCGCATGGGCATAATCAGCGGAATAAAAAACATTTCGTCAATATCGCGGGAACATTTTTCGCTCGTTATCTTAGAGTTTACAGATACTACGAACATGGATTCCGCATCGCTTGAGATTCGGGAGTCGCTGGATATGCTTTCTCTCCCCGACAGCACGGGTAAACCGGCAATCCTGCGCATAAATCCCGATATGCTTCCGGTTATGGTGACGACTGTTTATGCAGCAAATATGGATATGGACGAGCTTTCGGAGTTCACGAAGAACACGGTGTCGCCTGCGTTTGAGGGGATTCCCGGTGTTGCTTCGGTTTCGGCTTCGGGACTTATTCAAAATCAGCTTTATATAATTATAGACGAAGATAAAATTGCGCAGGTCAATGCAAATTTACAAGCAGTTATCGGCGGTGCGGCTGTACGAATGATGGCGCTGACGGAGTTCATGGCGGTTCCCGGCGCGGGAGAAAGTGAGGAAGAAAGCGAGATTCATCAATCCATACCGCAGTTTGATATTACCGACATCGCAATCCCTGCCGAAATGCTGACAATCGAGATGGTTAACATGATACTGACGGCGCAGAACTTTTCGATGCCGGCGGGTATGATTACAGACGGTGACGAGCTTCTCACCGTGCGCGTCGGCGACAGAATCAGAACCACCGATGAAGTAGCGGAGCTGCTGCTTTTCGACCCCGCGGTTATGCTTGCCGCGCTTGCGCCGGAAATGGCGCATATGATTACAGGGCTGACACCTGTGCGGCTTTCGGATATTGCAGATATAATCGTCACCGACAACAGCGGTACACAGTACACGAGAGTTAACGGCAACCCTGCGGTCATGCTTACTATGCAGAAGCAGACGGAGTTCTCGACTGCAGACCTCACCCGCAGCATAAGAGCGAAAATGGACGAGCTGTCTGAGCGTTATTCCGATGCAGGGCTGGAGTTCGCGGTCATGATGGACCAGGGGCAGTATATTGATATAATCGTTAATTCGATTCTGAACAACCTTATAATCGGCGGTCTGCTGGCGCTGCTTATTCTGATTATATTTCTGCGGGATTTGCGACCGACGCTTGTCGTGGGGATTTCAATCCCGGTGAGCCTTATGCTTGCGTTCACGGCGATGTACTTCACGGGAATCAGCCTGAATATAATCTCGATGTCGGGGCTTGCGCTGAGCGTGGGGCTGCTAATAGATAACTCTATTATAGTTATAGATAATATATACCGGCTGCGTCTGCAGGGTGTTCCGGCGCGGCGGGCGGCTGTAGAGGGCGCGCGGGAAATAAGCGGCGCGATTATCGCCTGCACGCTGACGACAATCGCAGTCTTTCTGCCAATCGTGTTTACGCAGGGGCTCACAAGGCAGCTTTTCACCGACCTCGGGCTCACTATCGGCTACGCGCTGCTCGCAAGCCTGCTTGTTGCGATGACGGTTGTGCCTGCGGCTTCAAGCGCGGTATTTTATAACATGAGACTTAAAGAAAATAAGCTGTTCAACCGTTTCCGTGACGGCTACGGCAAAATCCTTAAAGGCTCGCTTAAAATAAAACCGCTCATTCTTGTAATCGCGTTCGGCGCCGTGATTTACACCGGATACCTTATGTATTCCAAGGGTATGGAGTTTTTCCCGAGCATGGATATGGACGAAATTTCTGTGAGTGTGGAGCTTCCGGAGGGCATAAGCTTTGAAGACGCTGTCAGCATCGGTGAGGAGCTTTGCGAACATATACAGGGGATTTTAGATGTGGAGCATGTGAGTATTAACGTGTCTTCCAGCGGCATGATGGGTATACTCGGCGGGATGTTCGGCTTTAATATGACGGAAAGCAGCGGCGGGGATTACGGCATTGAAATATATCTGCTGCTGAGCGATATACGTACCATGAAAAACAGTGAAATCGCCGACATAATAATGCAGAAAGACGGTCTTGGCGGCGCGGAAATATCTGTTATGTCCGAGAGTATGCAGGAGATGGAATTCCTCACGGGCTCTCCTATTTCGGTTAGCATTACCGGCAGGGAGCTTGATGATTTGCGCGATACTGCGCTCGAAGTCGCCGAAATAGTGCGCGGGGTCGAGGGGGCGGTTAATATTTCGGACATTGAGCAAAGAGGAGCATCGGAAATGCGTATAATCGTTAACCGCGACGAAGCGATGCGCCGAGGGCTCACTACGGCGCAGGTGTTTATGGCGGCGATGAGCCAAATCACAAGCCCCGAAGCCAGAGTAAGCATGAGCCTTTCGGGCAGGGATTATGAAGTGATTATTAAAGACGCATCGTACACGGAACCCGGCCGCGCGGCGATTGAGGCGCTTGAGCTTACCGGTACCACGGGCGAAAACGTGAAGATTACGGACGTAGCCGAAATCCGCGACGACGTCGGCTTTACGGCAATCTTCAGAGATAATAACGCGCGGTATGTCACCGTCAGCGGCGAAATCGAGGAGGGCTACAATGTAACGCTCGTAAACGACGAAATCGCGCGCAGGCTCGAGAACTACACGCCGCGCGAGGGCTGCACAGTGACAATCCGAGGCGAATCCGAGGCGATTGCGGAAGCGTTCGGCGACCTTTATTTAATGCTGCTGCTTGCACTCGTTTTTATTTATTTGATAATGGTTGCACAGTTTCAGTCGCTGCTTTCGCCGTTTATCGTAATGTTTACGATTCCGCTCGGTTTCACGGGGGGCTTCCTCGGGCTTTTAATCGGCGATATGAGGCTGTCGGTTGTGTCGATGATAGGTTTGATTCTGCTCGCGGGTATAATAGTCAGCAACGGCATTATCTTTGTGGACTGCATAAACAGGCTTCGGCGCGGCGGCATGGAGAAAAAAGAAGCAATTGTCGAAGCGGGTAAAATGCGTCTGCGCCCGATACTGATGACCGCGCTGACAACAATCGCCGCCATGAGCACCATGACAATCGGCATGGGGACGGGCGTTGCGATGGTTCAGCCGATGGCGGTGACGGTTGTGGGCGGGCTCACATACGCAACGCTGATGACCTTGTTCGTCGTACCTGCAATGTATGACATTCTGCACAGGAACAGGGATATGACAAGAGATGAGGATTTAGATTACGATAGGTCGGAGCAGGTTTCAACTACTATTTAATACAAAAACTCCCCGTAATCTGCGGGGAGTTTTATTAAGTTTTTAACTATAATGGCATAAAAATATCGTTTTACCGATTAATCAATCAATAAAATCTTCGTCGTCATTGATATTACGCTTCTTAAAGAGAACCATCACAGCCGCCGCACCCGCGATAGCCAAAAGACCCGTTACGCCTGCCGCTGCATTGGTTGAGGGGTTGCGGTCGTTTTGGAAGCTCCACCAGTTATTATCGTTATTATTTCCTCCGGTTCCCGAACCGCCTCCTGCGCTGCCGCCCGTACCCGAACCGCCTGTTCCGCCGCCCGAGCCCCCTCCTGTGCCGCTGCCTGAACCGCTGCCGCCGCCGGGTGTGCCGTCGGTTACATTTTGCCCGTCAACGCCGTCACGTCCGCTCCTGCCGTCAATACCGTCACTGCCGTCGCGCCCGTCAGCGCCGTCTCTGCCGGGAGCACCTGTCGCCCCGCTCCCTATCCAGCCGCCTCCGGAACTTCCGCGAAGTCCTTGTGAACCTTGCGGTCCCTGCGGGCCTTGAGGCAGCTCTGTTCCCTCAATGAAATACTGCGACGCACTGTCAATCAGAATAGTCAGCGTGCCGTCCGCATTAAAAATAACATCTCTTAAATATGTTTTTATGCCGTTGTCGTTCACTTTATAAAGTTTTAAAACATCGAAACCGACGAGCCCCGCAAGGCTGTCAGTGTTTGTGATGGTCAGCTCAAAAAGCATACCGAACTCGCCTTTTGCCGCGGGCGTAATCAAAAACACGCCCGCAGGAATATCTTTATATGCCTCGGCGTTCGGTTCCAAATGTATAGCGACAGAAATGGGGTTTGTGCGCGTAACATCAGTAATGGTGAGCAGATATCCCATGTCCGTGTTAATAAAACTAATCGGAATCCCCGCGTCGCGTATTTCCTGCAGATGCGAACTTGTCAAAACTCCGGCATTGTCAATATTAATCGGAACTCCCGTTGTGATGAAGCTGCTGATGGCGGAGCCGGGGAGCGGCGTGTTGGCAAGCTCCGGATTATAAATATAATTCGGATTTTGAACATAGTTGATTGCCGCAGCGGAAACCGCGCCAACAGCGAAGAAAATTACTGCAATCATCAGAGCGCAAACTTTTTTCATTTTTACGATTCCTTTCGTTAATTGATGCTTGTTGGTATCTTTAGTTATATATTATACCGCTCCCGAAAGACGCGGTACCAATGCCGGGAGCTGCATTTGTCGCGGAAGATGAAGCCGGAGAGAAAAGCAATCGCACACAGCAAAAGCAAAAACATACCGGTGATGAAGGAGCTTACGTTCAAAAGGCCGGAAACGCTGTCCAGCGGCGCGCGCACCAGCAGTCCCGATATGCGCGAGGAAATGTGCAGAGTCGTGCTGTAATCCTGTATGGCGATATCCTGAAACCTTATGATAATAAACTGCGGCAAAAGCCAGTAAATAAGCGTGAAAATCAAAAACGCACGCCGCCGCATAAAGCCCGATGTAAAGGAAAGCCAAATCCACGCAGCAAGAGTTGCAATCGTGAGCGTGAGTGAGATTAACTCGCCGTAGGGAAGTGCCTTTTCGTAGACATAAAACGCCGCCGCAAGCGTTACAGCGAGCAGAAATGTGCAGTCGCCGGTAAAAGCGGAGCGGAAAATACGAAGCAGAGTTTTTGAGCGCAGCGCCTCCATCACAGCACCTCCCGTTCCCGTTCGTGAATAGTACGATAAGGCACCACGCCATTATAATTGTCCTCAAGCAGGAAGCTGTAATAAAACCCGCCGAGGCCGAGGAAAACTAAGCTTAAAACGGCAGCCGCAAAAACACGCGCTTTCTTTTTAGACATTTCTGCATCTTTAAAAGTAAGACGAATCAAATCGCGCAGAACCATGTAAATCTCCGCGCTAAGAATCAGTACAGGTGCAACTATAAAAAGCAGTGCAAGCCGCGAGAGTATGCCGTGTACAGTCCCTAAAAAACTGAAGAAAACCACGAAATACATCGCCATGAGCAGCGTGTTTGCGTGCGGGTTGCGGCGGCAAATCATCTTTCGGAGCAAAAACGCTAATACGAAAAATACGGCGAATGCGATTGTGTAGGCGGGGGTGAGCCCGTGTGCGGCTTCGATGCTCGTGACGGGGTCGTAGCCTTTATAAAAGTAATTGGTAACGCAGTCCATGAGCGGGGTTATGTATATATAGGCAACAACTGAGCCCGCCAGCATAACAACGAGCGATATGTAATTCAACTTGATTTTTAATATGAAGAAGAACGGCAGTAAAAGCAGCGCGGAAAAATGGAAAGCCGACGCTAAGAGGACAAGCCCCGCGAACCGGAAAAACCGATTCTTAGCGACATAAAACAGCGCGAAAGCTATAAATACCGCAGCTATGAACTGCCGCATGAAGTTAAGCGAGTTAAAAAACAATCCGAAGACCAAAAACGCAGTTACGCTGACCCAGGGGGCGGCCGAACGCCTGTAAACAAGCAGAATTACGCCCAGCGTAATCACAAAGGCAATCAGCACGAACATAACCTGAAAGCTTGAAGATACATCCGCCATAATTTTGAGCGGCAGCGTAAAGCCTTTCTCGCGGGACCAAAGTATAATCTCGCCCTCGGACATAAGGCGCAAATCGTTGAACCAGTTGGCATAAAGGATATAGTCGTAGCCTACCTCGAGCCGCATTGCGGCGACGGCGAACAGCCCCGCGCCCGCAAGGGCGCAATAAATAACCTTGCCTGCGCTTTTAAGTTTTTCCCGGCAGAGAAAAACTCCGAAAACTATAGCAGCCACAGGCAGGAGTATATAAATCAGCAAATAAATCACCCGCTTTCACTCATTATAATATAAATTTTAGGCAAAGTCAATGGTTTTCTCTGTTTTAGACGTTTTTTGAGTCGCTTTTAAAGAAAATTCGTGAAAAGTGACAAATACGGCTCGAAAATATTTTCATTATTTACAAAAAAAAGAGGAAAAAACTATAGAATTTTACGTTGAAATGTGTTATTATTAATAAAATAGGCTTTTTAAGATGCAAGTTTTAAAATAAAACAATTGAATCGGGGAAAATGTTGTTTTCACGGTTCATTTGTGAAAAAATAATTTAACAGAAATAAAATACGGGAAAGGAGGGCGGCCATGAGCGAAGATAATTCAAACGCCGGCGGCGCTGCCGATGAACGCATACCAATAAACGGAGCGGTCGTAATCAGCACGAACGAATCGAAGATGGAAGCCTACCTGTGCATAACTGAGGAGCGTGACGGCGGCGACCCTGTCACTTTTAAAGACATAACCGAGGAAGTCAGCGCGTACGGAATCACGCACGAGGTCAGCCTTGATGAGGCAAAGACGCTTCTCGAGGAGAAGCGCTACGGTAAAAAAGTCGTGATTTCCAGAGGTGTAAAAGCGGTCAACGGGCGCGACGGGCGCATTGACTACCTTTTTGAAACCACGAATGAGCTTGTCCCGAAGAAAGGCAAGCTCGGCGAAGTTGACTACAAAGACCTGGGGCTCGTGCGCAATATAATCGAAGGCGAGCTGATTGCAATCATTTACCACCCGGATGAGGGAGTGCCGGGCGTGAACGTCTTCGGGCAGGAGCTGTCTCCGATTGCCGGTAAGGAAATGAAGTACGCTGTCGGGCCCGGAACCGTGATAAATGACGAGGAAACTGAGATTAAAGCGGCAATCAGCGGTAATCTTGTCTGGCAGAAGGGCAGCTTCGCTGTTGAGGAAACGCTGGTGATTAAGGAAAACGTGGACGTTTCTACGGGCAATATAGACTTTATCGGCGACGTTCTCATAAAAGGAAACGTAGCGGAGAATTTCACTGTCAAATCAAAAAAGACAGTGACAATCAACGGCACTGTGACGGGCGCGACAGTTATAGCCGATGGGAATATCATAATCAATCTCGGCAGCGTGAATTCCGATTTGATTGCAAAGGGCGACATTAAACTCGGCTTCTGCGAAAGCTCAAAAATCGAATGTCAGGGCAGCTTCAGCAGCCAGTCAATAATAGCCGGTGAGGTTTTCTGCGGGGGAACGATTAATCTGACGCAGGGGCGCGGCGTTGTTTTCGGGGGCAAGCATATAGCAATCGGCGGCTTTACCGCGAATATTATCGGTACTGAAAGCTATACAAAGACGCAGATTACGCTCGGCAACAGCGCGGTGCTCACCGAGGAAAAGCTTGAGCTCACCAATAAAATCAAGGACCTTGAGGAACGCACGAAAAAACTTTTACAGGTGGCGGAGGTGCTTCAGGAGCAGAAGAAGAATACGGGTCAGCTCCCCGCTGACCGCGAAGCTATGCTCACCACTGCTATCCGCTCGAGATTTACTTTCCAGCGCGAGGTGAAAGTGCTTACGGGAAGAATCGCGGAAATTGAAAAAGAATTGGATTCCGCGGGCGACCAGTATATAATCGTACATAAAGACTTATGGCCGGGGGTAACGGTTCGCATCGGCTCGGAGCTTTTAATCGTTGACCGGCACTTAACCAAGGTCATGATTGGCAAGGACGATGAGGGACATTTAGCATACCTGCCGTTTACGGTAAAGGGGAAGGCTCAGTAAAATGGTGAGTACCCCGATTCACGATTTCCTTAAAAAGTATAGTGAGAAGAACCGTGTGCGCTGCCATATGCCGGGACACAAAGGGCGCGAATTTTCGCACGATATAACTGAAATAGACGGCGCTGTAAGCATAATCGCAGAAAGCGAAAGCATAGCTGCAAAGCTCTTCGGCGCGAAGAAGACGCTTTACTCCTGCTCGGGGAGCACGCTTGCGGTACAGGCTATGCTGACGCTTGTGAGGATGGCGGGCGGGAACAGAATCGCGGCTATGAGATATGCTCACAGGAGCTTTGTATCGTCATGTGCGCTGCTCGGTTTTGAGGTTGATTGGATTTATAATGCAGACGAGGTTTCACACGCGATAAAGCCCGGTACAGCGGCAGTTTTCATAAACAGCCTCAATTATTACGGCGACGAGTATGATATAAGAAGCATTGCTGATATATGCGGGAAAATACCGCTTTTAGTTGACAATGCGCATGGCGCATATCGCGTGTTTTTGGGGACTCACCCGATTACCCAGGGGGCGGCTATGACCGCGGACAGCGCGCATAAAACTTTGCCTGCTCTTACCGGAGCAGCGTATCTGCATTTAAGTGACGAGCGGTTTACCGGGAATGCCGAAGCCGCAGCCGCGCTGTTCGGGACGTCGAGCCCGTCGTATTTGATTCTTGAAAGCCTTGATTTATGTAACAGGCATATTGCAGGCGGCAGGGCGGAGGCGTTCGAGCTTGTCGCGGATTTAAAGCGCAGACTTGTGCATGACGGTTTTCCGCTTCGGGAAAGCGATGCTTTAAGAATTACTGTGAACGCGAGAGAATACGGCTATACGGGGGCAGAATTCACTTTTGAACTGCGAAAAAATAACATTGAATGTGAATATGCGGACGGAAGCTGCACGGCTTTGCTGTTTTCGACAATTACAACAGAGGCGGAAACCAAGGCTGTTTACGTTGCTTTCGGGAGAATAGAACGGAAAAAGCCGCTCGCAGCAATGAACGAGCCGTCTTTAAAGCTTGAAAAGGCAATGAGCATACGTGACGCGCTGTTCGCGCCGGACAGGAACTGCGCTGTACTGCGCCTTGAAGAGGCAGCGGGGAAAGTATGCGCCTGTATAAAAGCGCCGTGTCCGCCGGGTGTGCCGCTCGTTATGCCGGGAGAGATTATAAACAAAGAAGCCGCAGAATTATTAAAAGGCTTCGGGGTGGACAGAATAAGAATTACGGAGGCAGGGGAAGTTTGAAACAATCGGTACTAAAACGGAGAAATCTAAGCTTTTTATTTCCCGCCGGTACAGGAAAGGTATAGTTAAAAATGAAATTAAAAAAAATCATTACATTTATTTTGTGCGGGCTGACGGGATTGGGGCTGCTTGCTGCCTGCGGCGACGGCGCGGGCATGGACCTCGGCGGCATGTTCATAACCGAAGAGGAAGTAAACCCATATCCGCTTGATACAAAGGTTGGTTTTATATACGGCGGGCAGGTGGGCGGCGACCCGATGACTGCTGTTTTTGAAGTTGCGCGTAACCAGCTTGAGCGGACGCTCGGGGCAGAAACCTGTTATATGGAAAATGTGCGTGTATTGCAGTTTGAAGAAGCTGTTGACAGAATGGCTGAGGCCGGCGCGAACGTCATAGTCGCGGCGTCGAACACGTTCAACTCCGCCGTCGTCCTGGCGGCGCGCAAATACACGGACGTATATTTCGTCAGCTTCGGAGGCACCGACCAGTCGCCGAATTTGGCTTCGGTACAACCGCTCCTGTTCCAGGCGGCGAACGTCTGCGGCTTTACTGCGGCGTTCAACACCTATACAAACCGGGTCGGCATGGTTATTGACAATAATATGTACAACGCTCACGGCATAGCCAACGCGTTTGCGCTGGGAGTGCGGGAGCTTCAGCACGCGCAGGTTGACGTTTCAATAAACTGGGCGCTGTCGGCGCATCACGACGATACGAGAGCGGCGATAAATGACCTTATAAATCAGGGCTGCGACATTATTTTTGTGTATCAGTCGGACGAATACGGCATTAAACTCTGCGAGCAGCTCGGCGTCGGCGTGATGGGCTTTGCATATAATCTGCCCGAGCTCGCGCCCGAGCACTATATTACAGGAATGTATCTCAACTTAAACACGTATCTTATAGACAAGACGCGTAATTATATGTACGGCAATGTCGGAGTTTTCGGCGACCTCACGCAGCGCGGGCTGCTTCACGGCATGGTAGAAATGATTGGCTTCGAGGATGACCGCGTGAAGCCGGGCACGCGGGACCTTGCGAATGAGCTGCGGGCGATTATTATGGACGAGCGCTCCGCTGTTTTCGGCGGAGAAATTCGTGACAGAGCCGGTGCGATTCGCGTGGAAAAAGGCAGTTCGCTGTATATTTCGCAGGTGTTCACGATGAGATGGCTCACGAATATCATTGACACCGAGAAGAATTTCTCGGAACCGCTGACGGATATTGTGCTTTCTGATTTTGTAATAAAGCAGTAAGAGCGGCGATAAGCGTGAAAGCAAAGTATTTGAGTCGGAGAAACGATATTTTTATATTATATTTTTGGTGAAGAGAGGATTTAATAAAATATGAAGACTGAGTTCACCGAGATTTACAGCACGAATATAACCCGCCCCGGCGCCGACAAAATGCTGGAGTTTCTGAATAACAGCGACTTCTTCACCGCGCCCGCAAGCACGCGCTATCACGGCTCTTTCGAGGGCGGGCTGGTTAGCCATAGCGTCAATGTTTATCGCTGCCTTACCGACTATCTTGAACGGGAGCGCGTAAAAGACGTTTACAAGTTTGATTATTCTGAAGAAAGCATCGCCATTTGCGCGCTTCTGCACGATGTCTGCAAGGTTGACGTCTACAAGAAAAGCACCCGGAACGTCAAGAACGAGGTCACGGGCGTGTGGGATAAGGTACCTTGCTATAACTTCGAGGACAGCCTGCCTTACGGGCACGGCGAGAAGTCGGTTTATATGATTAGCGGCTTCATGCGGCTGACTCGCGAGGAGGCAATGGCAATCCGCTGGCATATGGGATTCTCGGGGACTGAGGATAAAAATACAATCGGCAGCGCGCTCGAGAAATATCCGCTCGCGTTCGCGCTTACAGTTGCAGATATGGAAGCGACATATTTTTTGGAGGGAGCTGAAGGATAAAAGGAGATGAAACGCATTAAACTTAAATCTAAAAATAAACTCAAAAGAAATAATAAGCAGGACGATGTCATAATATACAACAACGGGCAGTACGAAAAAGAGTTCATACCCGCCGAAAAAGGCATGCGCCTTATTTACGGGAACCCGGTTTGCGGGCCGCCGATGTTGTTTTTGGTGAAGAGAAAGCTTGTGAGCCGCCTGTACGGGCGTTATTGCCGCACAAGGTCCTCGGCGCGCAGGATTCCGAAGTTCATAAAAAAGTACCGCGTGGATATGACCGGCTGCGAGGGGACTTACAGAAGCTTTGCAGATTTTTTCGCAAGGGAGAAAAATAATCTGAGTTTCCCCGAAAAGCAGGGTGTGCTGGGCTCGCCGTGCGAGGGGTTAGTGTCGATAAACACAGGTATAGAGCCGGAAAATCTAATAGCGGCGAAGGATTCCGTATTCTCTTTACCGGAGCTGTTCGGGGACGGTAGGCTGGCGGAGGAGTACAGAGGCGGGACGATGGTTAGGCTTCGGCTGACGCCCACGAATTATCACCGCATGCACTTTTTCGACGACGGCGTTGTCGGCGCCCCGAAGTTTATCAAAGGGCATTTGTATTCGGTAAATCCGCTGGCGGTCGGGCGCATTGCGCGGCTGTACTGCCGCAACAAGCGTGCGGTTTTTTCAGTTTCTACGGAGAATTTCGGCGACGTGATTTTAGTGGAGGTCGGCGCGACTTTCGTGGGCAGTATCGTGCACTGTTTCGAGGGGGGGCAGACGGTAAGCCGGGGGCAGCAGGCGAGTTATTTTCTGCCGGGCGGGTCGCTGGTGCTGATGTTTTTTAAAAAGGATACCCTTGTTCCCGACGGTGAAATCCTTGCACAGACCGAAAAGGGCTTCGAGTCAAAAATAAGCGCGGGTGAACCGCTTGGGACGAATTTTGAAAATCCGGAGATTTAAGGTTGTATGAAGAAATTTTTTCCTCCTCTTGAATACATAAACATTCCGAATCTTGCGACGACGACGGGTCTTGTTTCGGGTATAATCGCCTGCTTTTTCATGCTCCAGGGGAATATGAGGAGCACGATTTTCTGCCTGCTGCTGGCTACTTTCATGGACGTAATCGACGGCTTCCTGGCGAAAAAACTGAAACAGCAGACGCGCTTCGGCGAGTATATGGATTTGCTGACGGATTTTTTTGTGTGCTGCGTCGTCCCTGTTTTGATGCTCTATACGTTTGTGCAGGTTTCGGTATTAATTGTCGCCGCCTGCTCATTTTACGCTGTTTGCGGCTTATGGCGGCTCGGATACTTTATCACTGTGACGACGGCGGAGAAACAGCCGCATTTCACGGGCATGCCCGTTCCGGGCGCGATGCTGTTTGCAATCATCACGATATGGCTGTATGCGGAGCAGAGCCTGTTTGCCGCATGGATTCCGGCGGCTGTTTTCTTCACGCTGGGCACGCTTATGCTTTCGTCGGTGAAATTCAAGAAATACGGCTTCTGCCAAAAGGGACTTATTATACTGGGATTGGTTTTCTTAGCGGTAATATTTATCTTTTAAAAAGGAATATAAAGTTTGAAGACAGCTGATATAAAATCGGGAAAATGAAGCATTTTATTTCCCGTTGGTGAAGAAAGGGCTTGGCGAAAGTTTGAAAATAAAACAACTGAATCGGGGAAAACGTTGTTTTCATGATTCATTTGTGAAGGAAGGACTTAATGAAAATAAATATGAATGAAATTGATATTAAAAATCAAATCTGTGATATTTGCAGAAAGATGTGGCAGCTCGGCTGGGTCGCCGCCAACGACGGTAATATTTCGGTAAAGCTCGGTGACGGGCTTTTTTTAACGACGCCGACCGGCATGAGCAAAAGCTTCATAACCCCCGATAAAATCGTGAAAATTAATGCAAAGGGCGAAGTTGTTGAAAGTGCGGACGGTTTAAAGCCGTCGTCCGAAATTAAGATGCACCTGCGCTGTTACGAGGAGCGGGGGGATATAGGCGCGGTTCTGCACGCGCACCCGCCCGCAGCCGCGGGCTACGCGGTGGCGAACCGCGCTCTTGACGAGTATACGATGGTCGAGGCAATTATCGCAATCGGCAGTGTTCCCGTCGCGCCGTATGCAACGCCGTCCACAAGCGAAGTTCCCGACGCTGTTGCGCCGTACCTGCATGAGCATGACGCGCTGCTTTTGCGAAATCACGGCGCGCTGACTATGGGCGCGGATTTGATTACCGCCTACTACCGCATGGAAACGCTGGAGCTGTGGGCGAAAATCAGCTTAAATGCACATCTGCTCGGCGGAGCGGACGAGATGTCACGCGAAAACATCGACAAACTTTGCGGCATGAGGGAGTTTTATGGCATAACCGGCAGGCATCCGGGCTATAAAAAGTATCCGGAAGGGAGTTCGTAGAATTTATAAAATGCGAAGCATTTTTCAAAGTTCGCTCAGCCGTCCGCGGCAAAGGAGCGGAAAACGGCATGCAGTTTTTATATAACGGGAGATAATATATTATGGTTTTTTTCAAAGAACTTGAAACGGATAGATTGTTTCTTAAAAATATATCAACGGATGACAAGGATTTTATTTTTAAGATGTTCTCCGATGAAAAGGTTACTCAATACTTATTGGATAACGAACCATTAACAGATATTAAAGGTGCGGACGAGATTATTAATTTATTCACGCAATCCGAACCGCGAAATTTACATAGGTGGATATTAGTCAGAAAAAGCGATAATGAAAAAATCGGCACTTGCGGATTTCACTGCTGGGATAAACAGGCAGGCTACTGCGATATAGGCTACGACCTTTCCCCCGAATTTTGGGGGAAGGGTTACATGAGCGAAGCGATTCAGGCAATTCTCGATTTCGCAAAAAATGAGATGAAAGTATCAAAAATAAATGCTTGTGTTTATCCCGAAAATAATAAATCTGTAATTCTTTTAGAAAAACATGGTTTTATTTTTAATGGTCAAATGAAAGATGAAATATTTCGTGGTAAAAAATATCTGCATAAAATTTATGTTTTAAGCTACGTTAAATAATAAGCATTATAATCAATTAACTTGAAAATGCGTTAGCATTTTCAAGGTGCGGCGGTCGCCGCACAGCCGCGCAGCGGCTTAATTTGTCGGAATCAGACCCGTTATAGACGGCCCGCTGTATTAAAATCTTAGCATCTCGGCTGATAGTCGGTTTCTATGATATTAGAAATTCTCCTGACAGTGTTTCTTATTCGTTCATATATATGACCGCCCTCCCTGTAAAAATGGTCAGCGTGTGCGGAATTGTCAATATCAAAATCACAGCCCCTGCTTCTGTAGCGTTCTGCGCAAATCCTGTTTGCGGCGAGTGTTATAAGCTCATCAATACTTGTCAACAGCGATTCATGAGGATAATTTGGGTTTAGTTCACCCGAGGCAACATTTTCAATATACTCCATAAACGTAACTCTAATATTTTCTGCGTATTTATTATCAGGCTTGCCCAAGTGAATTGTTATGTAATCATGAATTATCATTTTTTTCGTGACATTTGTTAAAGGCTCGGAGTAGTATCCGCCTATGTATGGTTTTTGTAGTAGTTTTCCGGGCGGGATATCTATCACTAACTCTTTTACGGGATTCGTTATGTCGGTAAGCGGAATCATATTTACCGGGAGAATCGACGTTTGCGTATCAAGGATTTCAATACCGTTTATACGTTTTGAAATAAATCCGTGCTTTTTAATGCTTACATAACTAATCGAGGCCGGCGCAATTTCACTGTATGGGCATAATGTATACTCTTTTGGGGGGGCCGGCAGCGGAAAATCTTCTGTTTTTCCGTTCTCGTCGGTACGTGCTGAAAAAATCTTTGTTCCGCTTTTTTTCATTACCGTAACCTCAGCGTCAGCAACCGGCAGCGCCCCGTCAGCCGTTGTTGCCTGTATACGCAAATATCCTGTTCCCATCAGTAGCATCTCCTTGTCAGTTTTATATTAATCATTAAATATAATAAACGATACGTATATATTATATG
This sequence comes from Oscillospiraceae bacterium, assembly GCA_009783695.1. Taxonomy (GTDB): domain Bacteria; phylum Bacillota; class Clostridia; order Oscillospirales; family Ruminococcaceae; genus Ruminiclostridium_E. The sequence goes on along the minus strand of WRCY01000007.1, from coordinate 5,848 downwards.
AGATTATATTTAATATGTGATAATCGGAATGGTTGCTTTAATCAATAAAAGCTTCATAATAAAAAACAGGCTTGCAGATTTAATCTGTAAGCCTGTTTATGGAGAGGAGTATTTGAAATACGAACTCTTCTATTTTTTTGTTTATCATTAATAAAGTTAGATTCTACGCCGCTTTCAACGGATTCAAGGCTTTTTAAATCCTCACACATACCGACATGGGATACTTGTTTACTGCCTTCTATGTTATAATATATGACAAATTTATCATCGTACACAAAAACGGAATTGACAAGCACGTCGATTATCCGGCCTTGAAATGCTTTGTCCTCTATATCGCCGTTACAGAAAGATTTTAACCATGAGATAATTTCCGATTCTGTATATTGTTGCTTGCTTGCAATTCGCAGAGTGACAAGGTTGTGTTCAATATCTGCTTTTTGTGTTTCTAAAACCTCTATTTTTTCAAAATACTTCGAACGGGCTTTAGCGGGAGCGGCAAGAGAAGCATCGACCGCGGCGTTCACCTCTTTGTCGAGTTTTTTATCTGCCGTTCTAATTCTTTTACCTTGTTAACATTAAATTCATCATCATATTTCGCGACAATCCGTTCCGCAATGTATTTGATGCGTTCGGGTCGTAAAACATATTCAACGGTTTGCTCAACAATATATCGCTCTAAAAAAGCCTTTTTCTCATTTTTCTTTTTGCATTTACGACTTTTTTTCTTTACGCCGCAAGCATAGTAATAATGAAAATCACCTGTTTTGCTTTTGCCGCAATCCCCGATAAGCCGAGCTTCACAATAGCCACAGAAAGCCTTACCTTGTAATAAGTAATCCTGTCGCGCTTTTTTTGCGGCGGGAGCGTGTTTCACCAAATCAAGGCGGGCTTGCACGGCGTTAAATGTTTTTTCACTTATAATTACATCGCAAGCGCCGCGCACTTCTTCACCGCCGTACATATAAATGCCTATATATTTTTTATTCCGCAAGGCTTTTTGCAAACATGATAATGTAAGAGGACGACCGTAATAATTCAATGTACCCTTTGCGCTCAAATCCTCCATAATTTGCTTTTTTGGTATTCCTTTTGCATACTGCTCAAACACATATTTAATAATAGGCGCGTTTTGTTCGTCTGCAACAAGTCTTTTTATTCCATCAACATTTATCATTTTAAAGCCAAAAGGCGGCTTACCTCCTAAATGTGAACCCCTCAATATACTCTCGCGTTGACCACGTTTAATATGTTTTGAAAGGTTTTCAGAATAGTATTCGGCGAGGGACTCTATTAAACCCTCAAGCAGTATGCCTTCTGGCTCGTCCGTAATATACTCAGTGGCAGATATAACCTTGACCCCGTATTTTTTAAGTGTGCGTTTATTAAATGCGCTGTCGTAGCGGTTACGGGCGAATCTGTCAAGTTTCCAAACAACTATATACTTAAACTGCTTTTTTGCGGCATCGGCAATCATTCGTTGAAAGTCCGGGCGGTCGTCGGTTTTACCCGAAATCGCGCGGTCAATATATTCACCGACAACAATAACACCCTCGCGCTTTGCAAAGGCGTAACAGTCACGAAGCTGTCCGTCTATACTCTGCTCCTGTTGCCCGTGGCTCGAATACCGGGCATAAATGACGGCGTTTGCCTGTTGGTTATCTTGTAATTTCGCCGTACCCATGAAATCACCCGCCTTTACATTCATTTTTCTCTAACACGCATGAATTGATTTTAACCCGCGGACATTCATCTTTGTAATAACAATTTGAATTGTCGGAATCCGCATTATACCATTTATCTAAGTAATGGCAGTATACTTTTGGTGTGGATTTTTCTTTAAGTTTTAAATCGGACATAGAAATCCTAACCTATTCATTACTCGCATCCATGCAAATTAAAACTTTTGATAAAATAAACGTATTACTTTTTTTCGTTTTAGATATAATTTTGCCCTCATGAAGCTCTTTCACAATACTTTGCGCTAAATACCGATTATTCTCAAACGATTTATATAATTCGCTTTGTATTATATCCCCCTGCTCTAATCGATTAAGAATATCAGCTTTAATATTCACCCTTAATTCTGCTTCATCATTTGCTTTTTTATTAAATAAATCCAACTTTAAATTTAATATATCATCAACTAATATGCATATATGCCTATCACTTGAAGTGAGAATTTCGGGGAATAATCGACTCGCCGCAGTTACAGAAAGTCGTAAACTATGTATATATTCTTCTTCACCAAAACGCTCACATAGTTTAATGTGTTCTTCGAAATCATCATCATATCCGTATTTAATAAAATCGAATGATACTCGATACCTTTTAGATAATATCTGCAAATAATTATCGTTTGGTATAGTATAACCATTTTCATATGATGAAAGCGTAGAAGTAGAAATACCAATAATATTAGAGGCTTCACTCTGGGTAAATCCTAAACCATTGCGAATATTCCTTAATCTAAAATCTAAGCTATTATAAATTGGAAAATCTAAACGTTCTACACATATTCTAAACCATTCATAACCTAAATCTTTATCATAATTCTTGTCCCATGTTTGAAAATAGCGACCATAATCGCTATATTTAGAAGTTAAGTGGGATTCAAAAGAAAATTCAAGTGATAAATCTGATTCAATTGATAGGTCTGAAAGTTCATTTTTAACTTCCCTTTTTATTCTTTTATGGGTTTTAAGAGTTTGATATATAGAGGAAACTAATCCGATTATACAGCCTATTATTAAATATGGTAATAAATTAGACATATAAAATAATACCTCCACACCGCTCAGACCCCGGGCGGCTTCTTATTTTTACCCGTTATCGGGCTTGTTTCCGTTAATAAACCATATAAACATATAGATAAATTAATACGAAAATATACGACACAAATATATAGGTATTTTCGCGTTTATGTTATATAATTAAAATGACATAAATTGACAAATATTTTTTAATTAGAGACATCAAGGCCTATTTTAGGCTTGGTGTCTTTTTGCATTTTTTAATTATGGTAGAAAGGAGAAAAATGATGTTAGAGCATAAAAGCAACAAATGGTATGAAATTTGCATGGAGTTTACAAAGGAAATTTCCAACCTAACAAAGGAGGAAGCCGAAGAAATTATTAAGTTCGCTTTGATTTTACATAACGAACATGGTTCAAGACTTCTAACAGCTCCACCTCATTAAAATTAGAAACAAGATTTAATAATTCTTGTTGCTCAGGCGACAGAGGCAGTCCCTCAAGGATTGCCTCTGCATCCTTAGGCGTAGGGTCATCGGTGCGGCCAAGGAGGTAGTCAGTGGAAACATTGAAATAATTGGCTATTTTATAAACTGTACTCACACTTGGCTTTGTTCCATTTTTCCATGCAGTCACGCTACCGGAAGATAATACTAATACTTTTGCTATAGCATTTACGCTTGTATTTTCTTTTTTTGCTAATTCATTAAAACGTTCAAAAAACATTTTTACTCCTTTTGCTTGACAATCTCAATAATATGAGATATAATATAAACATGAATAATCAAATTTATTACAGCATCATTGTTCACTCAGACAAAAACGAAATAGAGTTAACGCCGGGTGAAGAAAACGAAAACTGTATAAGAATGAGCCGAAAGACGTTAAAAATCTGATTAAAACTCTTAAAAACACTCTTGGTGAGTTGAATGAATTTCACCGCGTCCGTTTTTGGGGAAATCTTTTAACCTGCTTGCGCGAAGCCATTGCAGCTGGGCTTGTTGTTTTTCGGCGTATGTTAATTTTCGGTAAGCGTAAGCATAAAGAGTAAAATTAGAATTTTTTTCGATTATTTTATTTAAAACATTTGGTTTTCCATTTAAACTAAATCCTTTCGGGGATATAAGTATAATAATTTTTGGGGGGTGAGAATGTGGGATATGATAAAAAAACATCAGAACAAAGCAATTTGGTATCATCGGTAGGGCGCATGATAATAGAAAAGCATTACAATGGGAAAAAGTTTGATGAAGTCAAGGAGGAATTATCTAGATTTTTAAATATAATGAAAATGATTCAAGAGCAGACAGAAGAAGTTACCAATCCTCGTGTAGTTGGCACTCCCGAACAGATAGTACAGTATGTTTTTTGTGCTATCAGATAGCACAGGGAAAAGTTTAAACAATGCATACTGCGGTTATTACAACCGAATCAGCTTTAAATATTTTGATTTTATCGTTCTTTTCTAATTTTTCCAACTCAAATTCAAGCCAGTCATTACTGTAATCGCCGTATTTGTTTACTTCATCAAGAATATACTTAAAAGGCTTTACAAAACCCCACTCTTTATTGCTATACGCTTCTCCAGGCACAGATTTAATAATTTTTAACAAATCCATAATTATGTACTCCTATAAAATGTAATTTGTGCAACCTTGCTAAAAGCAGGGTTGTATTTTTGTAGATACTTACAAATCTCACATAAATGAGCCGTACGCGCTTTGAAACTATTGACAATCTCATAATATTGAGATATAATAACAAGTGTAAGTACATTTGCTATCATTATACAACGCATGACGAAAAATGTCAATACAAATGTAGAAACAAATGTAATTTAATACCCACATTGGAAGGAGTTAAAAATATGAAAACTATTATTGAAAAGCCCGAATGGGGAAGAACAGCGTTAAAAGCTCTTATCGACAAGGATATGACGGTGTCGCAGCTTGCTGCGAAAATCGGATTTAACCGCGCTACTGTTTCGGCAGTAATCCACGGCAGAACTATAAGACCCGATATAAAAGAAGCTGTTATAATTTTTTTAGAAATAGAAAATGCCGCTTAAAGCGACATTGCGACTATTGCATATTTTAAATAAGGAATGGAAAACGAAAGGCAGGTGTTATTTATGGCTCAATATTGGACGTGCTCCTGCGGTTTAAATTTAAATCACGGCGAGAAATGTGATTGCGGCGGAATAATTGCTGCGCCGCAAAAAAAGCATATTATAAAACCGCCTAAAAAGAAAGTTGAGCGATGCTCAAGTGAGGAAGTATCAGCAATAACAAGTTCGTTATTTAGAAAGTATGAAGTGGAAGCGGCAATGCGGGCGTTAAATAATTAATAAAAGAGGACAAGCTTATGAAACTTATAATAGAAAGTACATCGGAAGAAGTAATCGAAATCTTGCAGGCGCTTCAAGGGTTGCCAAAAGTAAAAAACGCGTGGGATAATCTTCGTTTCGCCGCCCTTATTGCTGATAAATCAATAGAGCGGAATCTGATTGAAAGTGGCAGAAGTGAGGTGTTAGCGTCATGATTATACTTAAAGACAATGAATGTCTTGTGTATGCAGGAACCATTGCGCTTCGCTCCCCGAGCGGCACACCACTTCCCGCCGTTCCTCAGTATATGATTGTTCCCGCTGATGAAGCCGACCCCGCCGCTATTGTAGAATTACAGAAAGAAAAGCGGCTTGTTTTAGGCGGCATGATATATACAGATATTGAAGAAGCGAGAAAAAGATTCGCCGCGGGTGAGAGGAAACTATCCACAGAAAGCGGCAAACAACTTTATTTTGTAGAGGATGCGGCAAACATAAACAAAAAAACAGGCTTATCAAAAGGCGAAGAAAAAGCCATTGAACCGCTTTTAAGCGATATTGTTGAGGCTTTCGGCAGGGATATGAGGAAAATAAAAGCCTTACATAAGCAGGGATTGGCGGTGTAGCCATGATTAAAACCGTTATAAAATATATAATCCTCACAGTTATCGGCATCGTTCTGTTCTATTTTGCTCACCAAGCGGCAAGCGTAAGTCGCGGAGGTTTTGCAATCGGCGGTGAGATACTACTTGCTTTTCTGCCTTTGTGGTGGT
>WRCY01000006.1 GCA_009783695.1 Oscillospiraceae bacterium | reverse complement strand
GAAAATTTCGACGCGAATATCCGAGATATTTAAGGAGAAATTGACGCAGTATGGCGGAAAATATACCGCAAAGCTGCCACGAGCGGGATACTAAACAGGCTCTTAAAAACTAAACATCATAAACTCGCCAATCGGGAAGTAAATCAACAGCGCCTGATACATGAACGGCGCAGCGAACAGCACCGAGTCGAACCTGTCGAGCACGCCGCCGTGCCCCGGCATGATATTGCCGAAGTCCTTGACCGCGCACTGGCGCTTCACTAGAGAAGCGGAGAAGTCACCCACTACGCCGAGCGCGGAACAGATTACCGCTGTCGCCGCGAAAAAAAGCTTATTTGTTTCTATTATTTTTCCGCCGGCTATCTCGGAATAGATGATTTCATACACGAAAGGCGCAGCGAAACCGATAAGCCCGGAGCAGATTAAGCCTCCTACAAAGCCCTCCCATGTTTTTTTCGGACTGATTTTGGGAGCCATTTTGTGTTTACCGAGCAGCGTTCCGACGAAATATGCACCCGCGTCGCCGACCCAGATAATTGTCAGCGTAAAAACCATCAAAAACATACCGTGCGCTTCTTCCGAAAGCAGGCGTATAAACAAAAGGCAGGAAAGCGACAAGGGTATGCTGATTGAAACAAAGCCCACGAGCGACACCGCTTCAAATGAAACTTTTTCATGCATATAAATCATCACGATAAACAGCGTGAGCAGAAAGATACAACAAATCATAGGCAGATTGTCGCGCAGATGCTCAACAATAAACATAACCGGCACAAGGAATACAAAGCACAGGCTGAGCACCGACAACGCCTTATTCTTTATATACTTTGTAGCCACGAGCATTTCATAAACCGCGACCACCGACAGCGCGGAAATAATCACGATGAACAGAGGCAGAAAATCGACTATTAATACTAATATCGCCAGAAAAGCTGCCACCGCTGCTGAAATAATACGTCGAGTCAAAATTTGCGCCTCCTTTTACTATCTGTACAAATTATATTAATAATCCTTAATAATTATTAACCATATAATAACTCTGCGATATATCCCGATACATTCTTAAGTGCCGGGCAAAAATAAGTGCAGCTTCCGCATTTAACACATTTGTCAATGTCAAATGAGGTTGAATCAAAAGGTTTGTTTTTGTCAGTAAGCTGCACAATTTTAGCAGCTTTTATATTTACAGGGCATTTTCGGGTACAATTACCGCAGCGGCGGCATTTGCTTGCGCTGTTCATCTTGGGTTCATTTGCATATGCCGCAAAGTTCCCGTATTTTGAAAAGGTATCTGCCGAGGTTGATTTGACGCAAGCCATTGCCCCGTGACCGAAATATACAGAATCTGCTTTTGATTCTGAGAAGCCTCTGCTTAAAACGCACGAAACAGTATCGTTTGGATATACATATGCAACTCTTGCAGACGCTTTTATTAAATCGGCAATCGTGATAAAACGTCCGCCGTCATAACATTGATTCGCTATTTTACCGATTTGATATATGCTTTGAATATTTAACACCAAAACGCCATGCTCTGCCGGAATATTCTTAATTTCCAAAGGAATACCGAGCACCCGGCGAATCAGAAAATGCTCCTCCCCCATCGGGTATCTTGGCGGGACAACACAAACGGAGAAATTTCCGCAGGATTCAACTGACTCGCTTTTTACAGCCAATACCGCCTTATCCAAAGAAAATGTCTTTGCCAGCAAATCAATGGTCTGCGCGATTTCATTAAATCTGTTTTTCAGCAGCCATTCGTCGTGCAGAAGCGCAGGGTCACATTCGACGGCGTTAATCAGTAAAATCTTTTTACCCGAGCCGGACGAAAGAAAGGCATTGATTTTTTTATGCACAGGAAAACCGTTTCCGCTCATTCCGGTAAGGTTTGCGTTTTCTATTGCTGCGAGCAAATTATCTTTAGAAACTTTATATATAAAATCCGGTATTCCTGATTCTTGCCCTATTAATTCGGAAGATTCAAGACAGACGATTTTGCCTATATAGTTTTTGAGAGGTTTTCTGCTTCCTTTTCCGTTTTTCTTTTCCTCCAGCTTTTGAGCGTTTTTCATAAATGCATTGCTGCGGACAGTTTTTTTATTAATCAATGGATTCAGATGCATTTTATTAAATCCCTTCTATACGTTATATAAACGCTATTTTCTACACCCCGCCGAACCTCCTGTTTCTCTCCCCAAACTCCGCGAGCGCTTTATCAAGCTCCCTCTTACCGAAATCCGGGAACAGCGTATCAGTATAAACATACTCCGCATAAGCCGCCTGCCATATAAGAAAGTTAGAAAGCCGCCGCTCGCCTGCCGTGCGGATAATCAAATCCACATCCGGCAGCCCTTTAGTGTATAAGTATTCAGCGAAAGATTCCTCGTTTAATGCCGAGAGGTTGCAGCCCTCGGTGACAAGCCGCTTTACGGCGTGCAGTATCTCATCTCGCCCGCCGTAGTTGAGCGCAAGCGAACAGGTGAAACCTGTATTGTTCCCGGTTGCCTCCTCTGCTTCAAGCATTTTCTTATGCGTAGAATCGGGAAAGAAACTAAGGTCGCCGATGAATTTGAGCCGCACGTTCTTTGCGTCCATTTCCCGAATATCGTCCAGATACTCGTCGAACAGCCTTAACAACGCCTCGACTTCATCTTTCGGGCGTTTTTGGTTTTCGGTGGAAAAGGCGTAAAACGTCGCGTAAGGAATCCCGAGCTTCATGCAGTGGTCGGCGATTTTTTTGAACGCCTTTGCGCCCTCTCTGTGCCCGAACTTCCGCGGCAGCCCCCGCTTTTTCGCCCAGCGCCCGTTCCCGTCCATTATAAAGCCTATATGAACAGGTAAAATATTATTAGGTTTAATTGTTATTTGTTTATTGTTAATTGTCAATTGTCCGTCACACCTTCATGACTTCCTTCTCTTTATCGGCGCAGACTTTGTCGATTTGTTCGATTTTTTTATCCGTCAGCTTCTGCATTTCCCTTTCGTAATCCTTCATGTCGTCCTCGGTAATTTCAGACTTTTTCTTCATGTCCTTGAATTTTTCGAGCGTGTCGCGGCGGATATTGCGGATTGCCACCTTCGCATTCTCGCCATACTTGCTGATTTGTTTGCAGATGTCTTTCCTGCGTTCTTCCGTAAGCTGCGGGAAAACAATACGCAGCGCCTTTCCGTCGTTGGTGGGATTAATCCCGATGTCGGATGCAAGTATTGCCTTTTCGATAGCTTTAAGCGCGGTTGCGTCCCACGGAGTCACTACAAGTATACGCGCCTCCGCCACAGAAACTGCCGCCAGCGCGTTAATTGCCGTCGGCGCACCGTAATAATCCACGCTGATTTTGTCGAGCACCGCCGGATTTGCGCGCCCCGCTCTGATTGTGGAGAATTCAAACTCGAGCTGGCTGATTACTTTCTCCATTTTTTCCGTAGCTTTCTTTACGTTTTCACTCATTTTTTCATCAAGTCCTTTCCGCACTTTTGTGCAATATAATTGTTTTGATTTTCCGAATTGCCGGGAAAATTTTAAAGCGTTAATACATTTTACATTATATAATTGCAGTTCCTATTTTCTCGCCCATAACGGCGCGGTAAATATTATCGGGGTCGTCAAGATTAAATACAATCAGCGGTATGTTGTTTTCAAGACACATCGCCGCCGCCGTGCCGTCCAGGACGCGCAAGCCGTTCACAAGAATCTCCTTATGCCGCAGTGTTTCGTACTTAACTGCGTCTTTGAATATATTCGGGTCCTTGTCAAAAACGCCGTCTACCATCGTTGCCTTGAGCATTATGTTTGCCTCAAGTTCCGCTGCGCGCAGCGCCGCCGCCGAGTCTGTCGAGAAGAACGGGTTCCCCGTGCCGCAGCCGAAAACGACAATCCTGCCCTTTTCCATGTTCCGCACCGCCTTCTGCCTTATGTACGGCTCCGCAATCTGCGACATGGTAATCGCTGTCTGCACCCTAACCTCACAACCAAGACTTTCGAGTGCGTCGCCAATAGCAAGTGCGTTCATCGCAGTCGCGAGCATGCCGATTTGGTCGGCGCGGACTTTGTCCATGTTCTCGCTTGTGCGTCCCCGCCAGAAGTTCCCGCCGCCGACGACAACACCGATTTCCGCGCCCGCATCGTGGCACTTTTTGATGCTCGCGCAGATGGTCAGAACTGTTTTCATGTCGAGCCCCGACTTCTTCCCCCCCGCGAGCGCCTCACAGGATAATTTTAAAATAACTCTCTTATACTTCATATTAATTAAATCCTTTCTTCATATATAAGAAATGAAAACAACGCTTTCACCTATTAAACTGTTTTTGTTTTCAAACTTCCCGCACATTCATAATTTGTATTTTCCCGAGAACATTCAGGTTCCCGCATTTTTTATTTAATTCCTCACGGCTTATTTCCTGCGTTATGAAAGCGATTTCGCTTTCCGGCGCGTTTTCGCGTCTTAGAAACTTCACATCTCCGAACAGCCCGTTCACTTCCGCTTTGCCGATTCCGCAGAGGCGCAGATAAAACCTGTGCTTCTGCTTTTCATAATCAACCACACAGCTTTCCCCTCCCTTTTCGTCCCAGGCCAAACTCCTGCTGTCGGGTTTCAAAGCGTTCAGAATATCCGCGACGACCGCGCTCGCCGTGGGATATTTTCCCGCGCCGCGCCCGTAAAAGACAACTTCGCCCGTCGCCTCGCCCCGAACCAAAATCGCATTGAACACATCATCCACGCCCGAGAGCTGGCTTTCAAGCGGCACAAAGCAGGGGCAAACCGATATTTCCAAACATTCTCCGCTCGCCGGACCGGCGGTATTTGCTGCGGCGGGAGTTATTCTTTGTGCAGCTGCAATAAGTTTTATCGCGCCGCCCCAGCTTGTTGCGTATTCTGCGTCTTCCTTGGTTATTGACGTCACGCCCTCTGTATATACATCTTCGGGGTAAATGTGCTCGCCGAAAATGAGCGAGGCAAGTATACAAATCTTACGGCAGGCATCGCCTCCGCCCACGTCGTCTTCGGGGTCGCGCTCGGCATAACCGAGCTCCTGTGCTTTTGACAGCACATCCGCGAACTCCGCACCCTCTTTAAGCATTTTTGTTAAAATATAGTTGGTTGTACCGTTAAGTATTCCGACAATTGAGGTAATTTCGTCAGACATAAGGCATTGCTGAAGCGGACGGATAATCGGGATTCCGCCGCCGACGCTCGCTTCAAAAAAGTAATTAACATTATTATCACGCGCGATTTTAAGCAGCTCCGCACCCTTTGTCGCGACAAGCTCCTTGTTAGACGTAACCACGCTCTTCCCCGCTTCCAACGCGCGCTTAACGCAGTCGTATGCAAACGTGTTCCCGCCGATGAGCTCGGCTATTACCGTAACCTCCGGGTCGCTTAAAATCACGTCGAAATCTTTGACGAACTTGTCCGCATACGGGCTGTCCGGAAAATCCCGAATATCGAGAATATATTTTATATCGAGCTCGGCATTTGTTGTTTTTTGATAGTTATTCTTGTTTTTGTAAAAAACCTCGACCGTTCCCGAACCGACCGTTCCGAAACCGAGTATGGCTATTTTTGACATGTGTTAAACTTCCTTTAAAATATACTATAAAAGATTATAACATAAATTGGCAATTTCGTCAATACAAAAAACCCCGAAGGTTTCTGCCTTCGGGGTTTGGTTATTGTTAAATTTTAACAAGGAGTTCTTTTGCATCTTCGTCGCCGTTATCTGCCGCTATTTTAAACCATTTTATAGCCTGTTTTTGGTCTGCTTTTATACCTGTGCCGGCATAATAACACATACCTAAAAAGAATTGAGATGTGGCGCTACCTTGTTCAGCGGCTTTTTTAAACCACTCAAAAGCTTTTGATTCATCTTTAGCTATTACCCCTTCGCGACCATGTAAATACATGCTACCTATAGCTCCTTGAGCGTTAGCGTGATTTTGGTCGGCTGCTTTTTCATACCATTCTAAAGCCTTCTTAGAATCTTGTTCGATACCCTCGCCTAAATCATAATATGTAGCTAACAAGCACTGCGATTCTGCATCTCCCTGTGATGCAAGGGTTTTTAGTTCTTCAATAGTTTTCATAGTTTCCTCCAAATTTTTATTTTCTAAGATAAGACGGAATAACGTATCGTTCAGTTCTTTCTTGCCACGAACATTCTAAGCAACAAAACCTCATTAGGTTCGGTTGTGAACCTATGTTGTAATCGTGACATCGGGTCGCGCTTCCGCACAAAGGGCATTTCACCCATGCAAATTCCATTTGTAATGCAATAAGATGTTGCATTTCTTTCTTTTTGCTACTTTCTACCCCCGCAATAATTGCAATAATTATTATAGCAATTATAATAAGGATTACTGCCATTTTTGTCCTCCTTAAAAGTTTGTTTTCTATATTATACTATAAACTTCACCGTTTGTCAACATATAAAATTATAAATTCTCACTCATTGAATACTTTTTATCTGTATACTGTATTCAAACAATATACAGGGGTGATAACTATCGTTGACTTTGGAGAAAAAATAAAAAACTTGCGGCTCGGCATGAATTTAACACAAGTGCAGGTAGCGGAACGGCTTCATATTTCAAAAGCAATGGTTTCCAGTTATGAAACAGGAATCAGACTCCCCTCATACAGTTTACTTATTAAACTCGCTTGTTTCTTCAATGTTACCATTGATTACCTTTTAGGGATTGACAGAATAAAATCTGTTGATGTAACAGGTTTATCCGATTATCAAGTCAATTTAATAATTAAAATGATAAATGAACTGAAGAATCAAAATAAATAATAAAACAAAAACCGAAGGCACTGCCTTCGGTTTTATTATACTCTCATTTAAACTTTAGTCAAACCTGCGGTGATGCTCTCTGCTTTCAAGCACTTCGTTTTTCCTGAAGAAGAGCGAAATGCACCAAACCGCACTTAGCGCCACAAGGATATATATCAATCTGCTGATTACCGATGCGCTTCCGCCGAATGCCCATGCAATAAGGTCAAATCTAAATAGTCCGACAAGTCCCCAGTTTAAACCGCCGAGTAAAAGTATAAATAATGCGATTCTGTCCATCATAACAAAATTCTCCTTTGCAAAGACGATGTTTCAGATTATTTTATGACCCTGCTTTTCGCAGCGTCGCCTTTAGTATTTGTTATCCGTTTATTATTATACATTTTTTTCGTAAATCTTTTTTTGCTATATTTCGACATGATTCGACATGTTATTTAATTATTTTGGTGATATTATACTACGGCAAGCTGTATTCTTTGACGTTTTCTACAAAGAATCGCTTGATTTTTCATAGATAATTATGTCACAAAAGTATGCTCACTCTCATTATAAAAGGGTTTCTGCGCTTTTTAAGCATATTGTAAATTTATCCAAATTACCTGTTGCATTTCCGAAATCCTTGTGGTAAAATAAAAGACGAAGTATAAATCTTGGAGGTAAAAATGACAACAAAGCAATTCAAAATCTTAATTGGTGACGACAGCATGGAAAACGGGCTCGCCTGGGCCTCCCTCCTTAAGCAAAAGGGTATGTATGCTGTAACAAGACCGCGCAACGGAAAGGCAATTTTCGACACGCTGAGGCATGAGCTGCCCGACGTGCTTGTGATTGACGCCAAAATGCCGGAGTTCGACGCTGTATCCCTCATGGCAAAAATCAAGGACGAGCTTCCCAAAATGCCTATAACAATCGTTGTTTCGAGTTATGATTCACCCCAGGTGGAACGGGAAGTCATGGACGCGGGCGCGCGGTATTATATGGTAAGACCTTTTGAACCGGGCGCGCTTGCTGCACGTGTGGAAAATCTAATCGGCGGAGCCCATGGAAGCGCGAACGTAGGTATCGGCGGCAATGTTAACGTAGAATACAATGTTCACGACAATGTTCCAAACGACATTGAGTACGTCGTCACTGAAATCATCCACCAAATCGGAATCCCCGCCCACATCAAAGGGTATCATTATCTGCGGACCGCGATTCTGCTCTCGGTCGAGGACAATGAAATGATTAACTGCGTTACAAAACTACTTTACCCCACGGTCGCGAAAAAATACAGCACGACTTCATCCCGCGTCGAGCGCGCAATCCGCCACGCAATCGAAATCGCGTGGGACAGAGGCGATGTCGAAATTCTGAACAGCTTTTTCGGTTACACCATACATACGCAGCGGGGCAAGCCGACAAACTCGGAATTCATCGCGCTTATTGCGGACAAGCTGAGGCTGCAGTTTAAAAATCGTATGCCGATGAAGTAGAAAAATTAAAGGAACGTTTTTGAATAAAGCGTTCCTTTTTTCTTATCACCAATAAAAACTTGACATATTTTCCTTATTCTGTTACACTATATATACTAATTAAAAGTATCGGAGGGTTCAATTAATGTTGACCGCAAAGCAATTTGAAGGATTCAAAAAAACCAATTTAAGTATTGATGCGCAAAAGACACGCGAAAGAATTTCAGAAGGTTATAAAACAGCTTCAAGTGAAGTCAAAAAGGCAATACACGCACTGTCCGGGCTAACACAGAACACTTTCTACAACGCTTTTCAAAGAGGCACGGCTTCCCCGAAAATGATTCTTGCAATGGCGCAGATTCTTGATGTTTCGCCTTACTATTACACAGGTGAATCCGACGAAACAGGCGAGTTCAGCGATGATGTCCTTAAAAGCTTTTTAACCGAGAAGAAGCTTGCAGTTGCCGTCAAAAAAGGCGCAGCGGCTAAGGCAATAGCTGCGAAACCCTCGAAAAAAGCGGCTGCCGTCAAAGCGGAAAAGCCCGCAAAAAGAGGGCGCAAAGCCGCTGTAAAAGCAGCACCGAAAGCGGTGGCGAAAAAAGCAGCTCCGGCCCCGAAAGCCGAACAGCCCGCTTCACCGAAAAACAATGAAGTCTTCATCCAGGTTTCAATTCCGAAATCGCCGAAACTTCAAAAGGCAATCGCGAATCTTGACGAAGAGGGCGCGGTGCTGCTGCTTCGCGCGCTTATGAGAAAATCCGATGCAAGCGACCAGGCAAAAGCGCTCTGTGACATTATTAAAAGCTGCCTGCTCTCATAAATTGCAAAAACTCAATTAAACTGAAAAGTACATCAGTATTTTTCAGTTTAATTGAGTATACTTAAAATTAAATATAAAACAAAAGAGATTTGAATGGAATACTTAAACATAATTATTAAAGCTATTATACAGGGGCTTACGGAGTTTCTGCCGGTTTCAAGCTCCGGGCACTTATCGGTTTTCGGGCATTTTATAGAGCCGCGCGAGGACAGCCTTCTTGTAATTGTAGTGCTTCACCTCGGTACTTTGGTTGCTGTTTTCATCGCTTTCCGCGATATAATTCTCGGAATGATTAAAGAATTTTTTCTGACAATCGCCGATGTTTTTACAGGCAAGTTCAAGTGGAGCGCGATGAATGACAACCGAAGAATGCTCTTCATGACTATAATCGCGACCTCGCTTTTAGCGCCTGTTTACCTTTTCGCTAAAGACTTTTTTACCGCTCCCGAAGGTGACGGCGATATAATTTTTGAGGGCTGCGCTTTTATTTTCACGGCTATTCTGCTGTTCCTGTCCGACGCCTGCGTAAAAGGCATGAAGACGGGTAAAAATATGAAAATCACTGACGCTGTCGTAGTCGGTCTGTTTCAGTGCGTCGCGCTTTTCCCCGGGGTTTCGCGTTCGGGCTCGACGATTACCGCCGGGCTTTTGTGCGGATTCTCGCGGCAGACTGCCGTTGCGTTTTCATTTATACTGGGAATCCCCGCGATTCTGGGCGGGGGGCTGCTTGAGCTGCGCGAAGCGCTCCAAAGCGACATAGTATTGAATTACCCCGAACTTTTAACAGGTTTTATCGTTTCAGCCGCAGTCGGCTTTTTCGCGATTAAACTTGTGAAGATTATAGCTAAAAAAGAAAAGTTTAAAATATTCGGTGTTTACACCGCGATTCTGGGTGTCCTTTGCATAATCTGGGGCGTGCTCGAAAATATGGATTTGATTACGTTTTTAAATATAAACTAATATGCAGCTAACTTAATTAAAGTTTAAAACAAGAATAATTGAACCAGGGAAAACGTCGCTTTTATGCCCATTTAGTGAAGAAAGGACTTAATTAAAATATGCCAGCAGCAAGAAAACCAACAGCAAAAGAAAAAGCCGAAAAAACCCGCTCCGGTGCGGCTGTAGCGCGCGACATAAAAAGGCGCAAGCTCTGGTCGTTAGTGCTTTTTTGTATCGGGATTTTATTTATAGTTTTCGCGTTTGTCGGCGACGTGAACGCGGAAGTTAAAAACGCCGCCGACCACATTAACACCTTTTTGCGCGGTATGTTCGGTTTTTCTGTTTTTTTTACAGGCCCGATTTTAATTTACATAGCGGTCATGATTTCCATGAATAAAGGCAAGGGCAGCGTCGCCGCAAAGCTCGTCCAGCTTAGTATAATCCTGCTCATCATCAGTGCGGGTATACAGATTATTTTCTTTGAGGGTAACTTTGATTCCCTTTTTGAAAACGGCATAAAGCTTGAGGGCGGCGGACTCGTAAGTATTGTGTTCGGTTGGATTTTAATGCTTTTCGGACAAATTACGGCGAGCATAATTGTAGTGTTGATTGCCTTTGTTGTATTTATGCTTGCATCCGATATTACGCTATATGAATTCCTTAAAATTATCGCGAAGCCGTTCCGTTTTATCGGCAGAAAAATTAAGGAAAAAAGTGAGCAGATGCGCGAGGACAGCGAGCATTTAAGGCTTTATAACGAGCAGAAAAAAGAACTTGATAAGCAGGTTGAAGCAGAAACCAAAAACGATAAAACAGCGCTCTTAGAAAAGGAAGCAGACGCCGAGCTTGGAAGGCGGCTCAAGTTCGCTGCAATCGAGGCCGCCGGGAATTCTGCGGGAGGCCGCGCCCCTGTAAAACCCGTGCCCGATGAAGAACGGCACAAGGATTTCCACGACGAGCTGCACTCCTACGTAACAGGCGAGCCGAAACCAACTAAACCGGAATCACAGCCGCCGTCACCCGAGGAATTAAGCGACGAACCCGACGGATTCTTAAAAGCTGTCGGCGACTATATCAAAGAAAAGGAAGAAAAAACAGCACAAAACGAGCAGAATTCGCAGGCCCTGGACGGCGCTTTAAAAACTGATGAAAAGCCGCTTCAAGTTGAGCTTTTCTCCGCTAAAGGCGCAAAGTACACACTGCCGCCGATTTCGCTGCTTGACGAACCCGAACAGGCCAAAAACATATCGGACGCTGAGTCCGAGCTCACGCACAACTCCGAAATTTTAGTGGATACGCTCAAAAGCTTCGGCGTACTTACGAAAATTGTCGGCGTGTGCCGCGGGCCCTCGGTAACGAGATACGAGCTTCAGCCGGCGGAGGGTGTAAAAATATCAAAAATCACAAACTTAGTTGACGATATCGCGCTTAACTTAGCTACAACCGGCGTAAGGATTGAAGCGCCTATTCCCAATAAGCGCGCCGTCGGAATCGAAGTACCGAACCGCATAGTCGATATTGTAAAAATACGCGCTCTCATTGACAGTGATGTGTTCAGAAAAAATAAAAACAACAAGCTTGAAACTGTTATCGGGAGAAACATTTCGGGTGAAATAGTCGTCTGCGATATAGCGACGATGCCGCATATACTAATCGCGGGAACCACAGGCTCGGGCAAATCCGTATGCGTAAACGACATGATTATGAGCATACTTTTCCGCGCCGCGCCTGATGAAGTCCACTTTGTCATGATTGACCCGAAGATGGTCGAATTCACTGTCTATAACGGGATTCCGCACCTGCGCTTCCCTGTCGTCACAGATGCAAAAAAGGCGGCGGGAACTTTAAACTGGGCGGTCAAGGAAATGCTCGAAAGGTATAAGGTTTTCGCCGAGTACAGCGTGCGCGACTTGAACGGTTACAACTCAATCTGCGAGGGCAACGAGCTTGAGAAAATGCCGCAGATTGTAATTTTCATAGACGAGCTGGCAGATTTGATGATGGTGGCGCCGGGCGAAGTTGAGGACAGCATCTGCCGCCTTGCTCAAATGGGCAGAGCGGCGGGAATACATCTCGTAATCGCAACACAGCGCCCGTCCGTTGACGTTATAACAGGAATCATCAAGGCGAACATACCGAGCAGAATTGCGCTGAAAGTCGCTTCTCAAGTCGACAGCCGGACCATAATCGACTCGCTCGGCTCAGCTGAAAAGCTGCTCGGGAAAGGCGACATGCTGTATAATCCCGTGGGCGCGCCAAAGCCGATTCGCGTTCAGGGCTGCTGGATTTCCGAAAAAGAAATCGAGGGTACTGTCAAGTTTATCAAGGAATCGTCCACTCCTCCCGATTATGACGAAACCGCGATTAAGGAAATTGAGGAGAACGCAAAGCTCATCGGACTCAGCAAGTCCGAGAAGAAAGAAATAATGTCCGTTGAAGTCGGCGAGCTCGACCTGTCCGATGACAAGCTTGACGAGGCGATTGACGCCGTTATCGAAGCCGGACAGGCAAGCACATCGTACCTGCAAAGGAAGCTCAAGCTCGGCTACGGGCGGGCTGCGCGGCTTATTGACATCATGGAGCAGATGGGCGTCGTGGGGACGTTCGAGGGAAGCAAGCCGCGGCAGGTGATTATGACGAGGCAGGAGTGGCTTGAAAGGAAGATAAATAATGAAAGGTAATATCTATAATTAGCGCAAAAAATAAAGATTGACATATTTAAAAAAATATGATATTATAATAAAAAGAGGCAGACCAAGTGACGGTCGCCCTCAGAGTTGAGTTAAAAAATAACCGCTATCTTTGGACGGAAGGCGGTTATTTTCGTTTTATATAGTCAACCATGGACAAAACTGTTTGCATATTTTCACACACAACCAGTAGAATAATCAGAATCACTTCCGATATTTCCATAGACATCACCTCCTTTAGCAAGGAGGAACGACCGCCACCGTCGTACCAATTCGCAAGCAAATTGGTACTAGTCTGCCTCAATAATTATTATAGCATAATATGTAAAATTTTGTCAAGTGCGCTTTTTTAAGGTGTTTCTTTAATATTTATATAAGTGTCACCGCATGGTGATTACAAGAGCATGTAATACACCATTCGGTGTACAATAAATATCAGTATGAACTATAGTAGGGAGTATTGATAAAATGTATCAACGAGTAAGAGATTTAAGAGAAGATGCGGAACTCACTCAAAAACAAGCCGCTGAAATGCTTCATATGCACAGGACTACTTATGTAAGGTATGAAAGGGGAGAACGTGAAATACCATTTAATGTTGCGATTTTAATTGCTAAACAACATAATGTAAGCTTAGATTACATTGCGGGTTTAACAAACAAAAAAATCCCTATCGGAAATAAAAAATGAACAATAAATTTTTACCCGTCACGAAACAAGATTTAATCGGCAAACTCGATTTCATCTGCGTAACCGGCGACGCCTATGTCGACCATCCGTCGTTCGGCATTGCGATTGTTTCCCGTATGCTCGAGAGCCTGGGGTTCGCTGTCGGTATAATCGCGCAGCCCGTCAGCGACGAGGATTTCAAGCGGCTCGGCGCGCCCGGATACGCCTTCATGGTGACCGCGGGAAACATAGACAGCATGGTCGCAAACTATACGGTCAGCGGGAAAAAACGCCATAACGACGCGTACAGTGAGAATGGTAAGGGCGGGCGCAGACCCGACCGCGCGGTTAATGTATACTGCCAAAAGCTGAAGAAGCTCCTCCCCGCAAGCACGCTTGTAATCGGCGGGCTCGAAGCCTCGCTTCGCCGTTTTGCGCATTACGACTTTTGGAGCGACAGCGTTCTTCCGTCGATTCTGGTCAGCAGCGGCGCGGATTTGCTGCTCTACGGAATGGCAGAGCTTGCCTTGGTTCAGCTTGCCGAAAGGCTCCGGGGCGGTGAAAGCATAAAAGAAATCCGCGACCTGCGCGGTACCTGCTATCTTACGGAACCCGCCGGGACGCCGCACGGCGCGGCGCAGTGCGCCGACTACGAGCATTTAAAAAATCCGGAGAATAAAGCTGCCTATGCAAAGGCGTGCAGAATTCAATACAACGAGCAGGACGAGGTCACCGGCAAAATAATCGTCCAGCGGCACGGCAGGCAAATGCTCGTGCAGAATCCGCCGCAGCGCAGCCTCACGACTGAGGAGATGGACAGAATTTACGCGCTTCCCTTTACGCGAACTTTTCATCCGATGTATAAACACGTGCCCGCCATTGAGGAGGTTGAATTTTCGATTATACACAACCGCGGCTGCTTCGGGAACTGCTCATTCTGCTCGCTCGCGTTTCATCAGGGGCGCAGAATTCAAACGCGGAGCGATGAATCGGTAGTCGCCGAAGCCGAAAACCTCGTAAGTAGTCCCGCTTTTAAAGGTTATATTCACGATGTCGGCGGACCGACCGCAAACTTCCGCAAGCCCTCCTGCCGCAAGCAGCTGAAGTCGGGAATGTGCAGAAACAAGCAATGTTTTTCGTGCGAAAACTTGGATACGGGGCACGAAGAATACCTGCGATTGTTAAGGAAACTGCGAAGTATAAAAGGCGTTAAAAAGGTTTTTATCCGCTCGGGGATTCGTTTTGACTATGTTAACCGCGACAGGAATAAAGAATTTCTGCGCGAACTCGCAGAACACCATACAAGCGGGCAGCTGAAAGTCGCGCCTGAGCATAGTTCTGCGCGGGTTTTAGACTTGATGGGCAAGCCAAAAATCGAAGAGTATGAAAAATTTGCAAAGAGTTTCTACAGCGAAACCAAGAAGTGCGGAAAAGAGCAGTATCTGGTTCCTTACTTTATGTCGTCACACCCCGGCGCTACCTTGAAAGACGCAGTTGAGCTCGCGCTTTTCCTTAAAAAACACAGCATCAGACCCGAGCAGGTTCAGGACTTTTACCCCACGCCCGGAACAATTTCAACCGCAATGTTTTACACGGGATTGAATCCATTTACAATGGAGAAAGTTTATGTGCCGAAAGACCCCGGGGAAAAGCAGATGCAACGCTCTCTGCTGCAGTATTACAAACCCGAAAACCGCGAAATCGTCAGGGCGGCGCTGATTAAAGCAGGCCGCCGCGATTTAATAAACATACTTATAGGCGGAGAAAAAATAAATAAAAATGCGAAAAAACATAAATATAAAAAGTAAATTATTTCCAGTTCTGATTGCCGTCGTTGTCTGTATTTCCGCATTTTTTACGGCAACGGGAAAATGGCATGAGATTTACAGCTTTTTCGGGCTTAGCGAAAACACTGTCTTCGTTTCAAGCGAGGGTATTTCAGTGCACTTTATCGACGTCGGACAAGGCGACTGCGCGCTTATTCTGACACCCGAAAGCAGCGTGCTCATCGACAGCGGCGAGCGTGAATACTCAGCTTCTGTGATTAACTATCTGCGTGCGCAGGGCGTGACAAAACTAAATTTTATTATTGTTTCACACCCGCACTCCGACCATATGGGCGGCATGAGTTTTATTATAGACGAATTCGGCGCGGATTTCATTATCATTCCCCGCATGAACGATTCTCTTGTTCCGACTACAAGCGCGTTTCTGCGCCTTTTAGACAGCATCGAGGATAACGGCACGGAGGTCATCTGGGCGAAATCGGGAATGGTTTTTGAGCTTTGCGGTAATTCAAGAATGGATATACTTGCACCGCTTAAGGAATACGAACGGTTCAATGATAATTCGGTGGTTATGAGATTTGTTCATGATGCCGGCTCGTTCCTGTTCACGGGCGATATAGAAAGCGAATCTGAGAACGACCTCGCAAACAGCGGACTTGACATAAGCGCAGATGTGCTCAAGGTCGCGCACCACGGCAGTCTTACATCCAGCACTGCGAAGTTCCTGAACGCAGTCGGAGGGCGGTATGCGGTGATAACCGTCGGCTCGCCGAATCCGTATAATCACCCGCGCGATGAAGTATTAAACCGACTTGTTAACAGGAATTACGAGATTTTACGTACCGATTTGCACGGGAATATTATTTTCGATTTATCTGCCGATGGGTTTATTGTTCATGTTCAAAAAGGTAATGATGTTTATGAATAACTAAGGTTTAAACCGTGAAAACGTTTTTTCATTCTATTTTTGTAACGAAAGGATTAATGAAACAATGATGTGCATTATTGACAGATTTGAAGAGGGCATAGCGGTATGTGAGCGCGGTGATAAGCGCCTTGAAATACCGCGCCTTTTGCTTCCCGAAAGCGCGCAGGAGGGTGATGTAATAATACAGGAAAATGGTATTTGGTGTATTGATGTAAAAATGACAGAGGAGCGCAGGGCGATTATTTTAGATAAAATGAAAAGATTAGGGCTATAAACTATTGACATTTTTCGCAAGGCACATTATAATAAATAGATAGTATTAACCGCTGTGCGGAGGTGCGTAAAAATGGATAACAAGAGGAAATTACTCGTCATTGTTGACGATGATATAACAAATTTAATTGTCGCAAGAAACAACCTCTCTGAAGATTACGATGTTTTCACCGCTCCGTCAGGCGAAAAACTTTTTAAACTGCTTAAAAAAATCACACCCGATTTAATACTGCTTGATGTAAACATGCCTGTTATGAACGGATATGAGGTTATAAGAATCCTAAAGGATAACGAGCAGACCGCGCACATTCCCGTTATTTTCCTGACCGCCAAAAGCGACGGCAGCAGCGAGCTTGAGGGGTTGTCGCTCGGGGCAATTGATTACATAGCAAAACCTTTTTCACCGCCGCTGCTCGCCAAAAGAATAGAAGCGCACTTGATTGCGGAAGGGCGCAGGCAGGAGCTTCAGCAGTTAAACAATGACTTGTTGGAACGCGTGGTTAATAAAACGCGCTCGGTCATGGAGCTGCAGAACGCCCTGCTGCATACCATGGCGGAGCTCGTCGAATGCCGTGACGACATTACCGGCGGGCATATCGCGCGGACACAGGCTTTCCTTAGGGTAATGCTCGGCGCGATGCGGGATAAGAGTTTGTATAAAGAGGAGATGTCCGAGTGGGATATGAATCTTGTCATACAGTCCGCGCAGCTTCACGATGTGGGCAAAATTGCAATCAAGGACGCGATTCTTTTAAAACCCGGCAAGCTGACGCCGGAAGAATTCGACCAGGTAAAAGAGCATACGGTTTTCGGCGAGAAAATCATTGATAAAATCAAAAAGGATTCAGACGAGTGGGAGTTTTTGGAGTACGCAAAAATATTCGTCGCCACTCATCATGAAAAATGGGACGGCAGCGGTTATCCGCGGGGATTGAGCGGTGAGTTTATCCCTCTTCTCGGCAGGATTATGGCAGTTGTTGACGTTTATGATGCGCTTATTTCCGTACGTCCCTATAAAAAAGCTTTCACGCACGCCGAGGCTCTGGAAATCATAAAGACCAGCAGCGGAAGCCACTTCGACCCCGTTCTTGCAGAATTGTTCCTTGAATACGAAAAGGAATTTGAAAGATTAGGAAAAGAAGTTTGAGAACTTGAAACGGGGAATTTAAATCTTCTTGCTCCTCTTTAATGAAGAAAGGACTTAATGAGAATATGATTAACAGTCGAGTTATGCGATTGAACCGAATTAAGTCGCTGCTGCTTTTAATTACAGCCTGTGCCGCCCTGATTGCCACGGGTTGTTTTGGTTATAATAATGCAAACAATAAGGATAACTCCGGCTTTGAAATAAGTGCAGTCAATACATATCTTGATATTCCCGGTATAACCGAGACGGAAATAAGGTCAATAGAAGAGCTGAAATCCCGCAAGGAAAGCTTTTCTTACGCCATAATGCTCACAACTGAAGCGTTTGTGCTGCCCGACGGTACTGTGACGGGCTTTACACCTGCGCTCTGCGCGCTGCTTTCAGAGCTTTTCGGAATAGAATTTATACCGGAGTTCCATGAATGGAACGTTTTGAAAGACGGCATTGATAATCACACCTTTGACTTTACCGGAGAACTTACCGCTACACCTGCGCGCAGAATAGATTATTACATGACAGCTCCGATTGCACAGCGGGGATTGAACATTTTGTTTCGGGAAAGCGACGCTCGGATTGAACGGATTGATAATCTTAACGGGCTTCGGATAGGCTTCATGGCGGGCACGATTACAGCCGGCTCGATTTTAAGTATTTATCCCGACTTAGAGTTTGAAATCGTAAACGTATACAATAAATCCGATGCGGTCGAGCGCCTGTACAGCGGCGAAATTGATGCTTTCGTTATCGACTCCGTGACTTCGGTTTTGTTCAATGAGTACGAGTTTATTTCATATGCCGATATCTTTCAGATGCTTTATACGCCTGTTTCTCTTTCGACCGCAAATCCGAAGTATGCCTCCGTCATCACTGTTTTTAACAAGTACATCGAAGCAGGCGGAATAAAAACGCTGTATGATTTATATAAAACACATCAATTCGAGTATATAAAGTATGCACTTTCTCTTTCATTCACACCTGATGAAAACGCTTACATCGCGGATTTAACAGCTTCGGGTGATAAAATCCGTATCGTTATGGAATCCGCCAACTACCCGATTTGCTTTTACAACGGGGAAGAAAAAGCATTTCAAGGTATAGTTCCGGATATTATGGCAGAAATTACTCTGCTTACCGGAATTGAATTTGAAATAGTAAATGAGGGAGGCACTCCCTGGGCACAAATCCTCGATATGCTCAGAACAGGTAAAGCCTCGATGATTTCGGAGCTGAAACGAACCGATGAGCGCCGCGGAAACTTTTTGTGGTCGCAGTCGTCTTACTTCAAATCATACCCTGCCTTTATATCGAAAACTGACTTCCCGGATTTGGATTTTTACCGGATTCCGCACACAACCGTAGGAATTGAGGCAGGCACCGCTTTTGAAGAAATCTACAGAAGCCTGTTCCCTGACAGTGAAAATTTTATCCTGTTTGATTCAACAGACCAGACGCTTATCGCCCTTGAAAAAGGCGAGATTGATTTACTGTTCGCTTCCGATTCTATACTTCTTTATCAATTAAACTTTAATGAAAAAGCCGGATATAAGAATAATTTATTATTTACCTCACAAGAGGCGAATTCGTATTTCGGTTTTAATATTAATGAAGAGCTGCTGAGCTCTGTCATAAACAAGGCTCAAAGCAGCGTAGATATTGACAGAATTACCCGCGACTGGACGAGCCGCACTTATGATTATTCGCAGAGACTTGCCGCTCAGCGCACATTTTATATAGGTCTGACGGCGTGCATCATGGCAAGCATGTTAATTATAATGTTTATCATACTTGTGCTCAACAACATGAACCGCAACCTGTACAAGGGGCAGCTTCATACGCTTACCGCGATGTACGGAGCGGTTCCGGATATGATATTAAGCAAGGATTTAAAGCTCGCCTATACAAGCTGCAATCATAATTTTGAAGCTTTTGTAGGACAAAGCGAGATTGAATTCATCGGTAAAACAGCGCCGGAAATTGAGGGTCTTGCAGAAAGGCTCCCGGACAACTTTAATTTCGCTGACCAAAAGGTCATTAATGAAAAGAAGACTATAAAAACCCGGGGCTGGTTCACTTTCCCGGACGGCACTAAAAAGTTCTGCGAAACTGTTAAAACGCCGATTATCCATAACGATAAGGTTATGGGGGTTTTAGGTGTAATCAGAGATATAACTGAACTCAAAGCTTCAATGGATGTAACCGAGCGGGCGTTCGAGTCTGTTATGCTTATGCTTGATTCAACACCGCTCGCCTGCAACCTATGGGATAAGGACCTGAATCTTCTCGACTGCAACGAGGAAGCCGTAAGGCTCTTCGGCATGAAAGACAAGCAAGACTATATCAATCATTACCACGACCGGATTTCGCCGGAACGCCAGCCAAGCGGCATACTTTCTGTAAAATATGCGAATGAGCAGATTAAAAAAGCGCTTATGCACGGGAAGAGCGTCTTTGAATATACGTATCAATCCGCGACAGGTGAGCTTATACCCGCCGAGGTTACTTTTGTCCGCAATTCCGATAAAACGAATGAATATATCGCCTCGTCTTATATACGCGACCTGCGTGAATCCAAGCGAATGACGGACGAGCTCGACAAGCAGAACATGCTTTTGGAAAGCGCAAACCATATATCTGAAATCCTGCTTGAGCCGGACCTTGACAATTTCGACGGCTCCATGATGAAAGCAATGGACATCATGGGAAGAGCGCTTAATGTGCAGCGCGTGACAATTTGGAAGAACTACATTAAAAACGGCATAGCGCACAGCCTGCTCACTCACGAGTGGGTTGACAATGTGCCAAAACAGGACCCCGAGGGCGCCGATGTTGCTTACGGGGACAGCCCGTGGCACAAAACTCTGCTTGCCGGCGAATGTATCAAAGGCCTGGTGCGCGAGATGGAGCCTACCCGGCAGGAGGCGCTTAAGTCAAGGGGTATACTTTCCCTCTTCGTAATGCCGGTGTTCGTTCATGACAGCTACTGGGGGTTTGTCGGTTTTGACGACTGCATGAACGAGCGGCTGTTTACGGAGAATGAGGAAAAAGTAATGCGTTCGGCGGGATTTATGATTGCGAACACTTTTATCCGTAACGATATGACCCGCGACCTTGTCGAAACAACGGAGCAGCTGGCGCAGGTGGTGGAGGAAGTCAACGAAGCCAACAGAGTTAAAACAAATTCGCTCAACGCTCTTGAAAAAATACTCAACAGCATAGACACATTGATTTATGTTACGATTCCCGACACTCATGAGATTCTCTTCATGAACGACAGCATGAAGCGGCATTACGGAATCGAGGGCGAACCCGTAGGAAGGCTCTGTTATGAAGTACTGCAGCAGAATATAACCCACAGGTGTGAATTCTGCCCCTGTCATAAGCTTGACGCAGACCCCGATAGAATATTTTCATGGGAGGAGCACAGCACTCTTACCAACCGTGTTTACAGCAATGTTGACAGATATATTAACTGGCTTGACGGGCAAAAGGTGCACATTCAAAACTCTGTTGATATTACCGAGCTCGTATCTGCGAAAAAGCAGGCGGAACAGGGAAACCGCGCAAAGAGCGCGTTCCTCGCGCACATGAGCCATGAAATCCGCACGCCTATGAATGCAATCATCGGCATGACGGAGCTTGCTCTGCGCGAGGACAATCCGAACGACTTGCGCGAGCACGTTCTTACTGTGAAACAGGCGAGCTCCAATATGCTCTCCATTATCAACGACATATTGGACTTCTCAAGAATCGAAGCGGGAAACTTGAAAATCGTTACGAAAGACTACCTCTTCTCTTCCCTGCTCAACGACGTGATAAACATTATCCGCATGAGAATCATTGACTCACCCGTAAGGTTCGCGGTCAACGCCGACTGCAATATCCCAAACTCGCTCGTCGGCGACGAGGTAAGAATCCGGCAGATTTTAATTAATCTCCTCGGCAACGCCGTCAAATACACCGACAAAGGCTTCGTCATATTCAACGCCTACTGCGAAACAAGCGAGAACGACCTCGAAAGCAAGACGACCACTCTCGTTATGGAAATTTCGGACAGCGGCAGAGGTATTAAACCGGAGCATTTGGAAAAGCTTTTCGGTGAGTATGTGCAGATTGAGGACGGCAGAAGACAGGGAATCGAGGGTGTCGGGCTCGGTCTTACAATCACAAAAAGCCTAGTAAAGGCTATGTACGGCACAATTAAAGTTGAGTCGGAATACGGAGCAGGAAGCAAATTTACCGTAAGACTGCCGCAGAGAGTAAACAGTACCGATAAATTGGCGGCTATTGATAACCCCGGGGACAAGAAAGTTCTCGTTTATGAGCGGCGGGATATTTATTCTAATTCCATTCATAACGCGATTAAAAACATGGGCGGCTGCTGTACGGTTGTTTCTGACGAAGCAGCACTTGAAGATACTATATTAAAGAATACTTTCAACTTTATTTTCACATCTTACACTTTATATGAACGGAGCAAAAAAATCTTTAGAAAATCCAAGGATAACGCAAGAATCGTGCTGCTTGCGGAGTTCGGCGAGAAAATCCCCGAACGGGGACTCAGCGTGCTCTCCATGCCCGTTTATTCGATGGCGATTGCCAATATACTCAACAATGTTTCCGACAGCTACCTGTACAGCGAAATAAGCGAGGCGGTCGTAAGGTTTACGGCACCCGGCGTAAAAGTGCTCGTCGTCGACGATATTAACACGAACCTGCGCGTCGCAAAGGGGCTGCTTATGCCTTACCGTATGCAAATCGACCTTTGCAGCAGCGGACCGGAGGCAATCGCGGCTGTTGAATCCCGTGATTATGATTTAATCTTCATGGACCACAGAATGCCCGACATGGACGGGATTGAAGCCACCGCGCATATCCGCGCGCTCGGCGACGGCGAGGAAAAGTATTTTACCGCCGTGCCGATTGTCGCGCTGACCGCCAACGCCGTCGCCGGCACAAGGGAGATGTTCCTTGAAAACGGCTTCAACGAATATTTGTCAAAGCCTATTGACACTGTTAAGCTGAATTCAATTTTAGAAAAGTTTATCCCGAAATCAAAACAAAAAGGTTTATCCGACACGAGCAGCATTGTCATTCCGCAGTTTGAGCTGGAAATAAAGCCCGCTATTGAGATTAAGGGCATTAACGTTAAAAAAGGCATTTCGCTCTCGGCGGACTCGCTCGTGAATTATCTGGAAACGCTCGCCGCTTTCGCACAGGACGGCAGTGAGCGGATTGAAAAATTAAAAGCATGCGCCGAAACCGGCGACATGAAACTATATGAAATCCATGTTCACGCGCTCAAGAGCGCGTCGGCAAATATAGGCGCTGAAGAAATATCAAAGCTCGCCCATGAATTGGAACTCGCCGCAAAGCAGGGCGATTCATCTGCCGTCGCCGGGCGCAACGATGAGTTTTTGACGGACTTAAACGAGCTGCTGGTCAGGATTAAAGAAGTTGTTTCCTCCTCACATAACGATACGGAACCCGCTGATACATCTTTATTAAAGCCGCTGCTCATGAAGCTTGCAGGAGCGCTTGAGGAAATGGATGCAGGCGCAATCAACTCGGCTATTAACGAGCTGCATAAAAATGCACGCAGCGAAAAGCTCGCAGAAACCGTCAGAATTATATCAACAAAAGTTCTTATGAGCGAGTATAACGAGGCGGCGGAGCTGATTCACGGGCTGCTTACAGAAGCGGAATGAATTTTGTATTTGAACAGCTGCTTTGAGGCAGCGGAGAACAGCGCGGAAGCATTTATTAACACAATTAAAATCCCGTCATTAATTTGACGGGATTTTAATTTTAAAAGTCTGCCCGACTGGACTCGAACCAGTAATCAACAGAGTCGGAGTCTGTCATGTTATCCATTACACTACGGGCAGGAATAAAGCATACTTTTATATAATAGCACAATTTTTACCTCTTGTCAAACAATTAAAATTCGTGCAATTCCTGTAATCCTGCACACTTATGTTATACTCTCACATTGATAAGCTTCACTCACACCGCATGATAAAAAGGCGGCCGCGGCCACCTTTTATTTTTAAAGAAGCGATTCCGCGCTTGCAAGCTTCACGCTTGCACAGAACACCTGCATTGCGCTTTCAAGCTCGGACATTGGCGGAAAGGTCGGCGCGATTCTTATATTTCTGTCTTCCGGGTCTTTTCCGTAAGGAAAGGTCGCTCCTGCGTTCGTCAAAACTACGCCCGCCTCCCTGCAGAGCTCAACCACTCGCTTTGCGGTATTATTAAAACCGTTGAAAGAGATGAAATAACCGCCGCGCGGTTTATTCCACTGCCCGAGTTTATCCGGGGATAATTCACGCTCAAGCATTTCACAGACTAAGTTAAACTTAGGCTCAATAACGGCGCGGTGCTTTTCCATATGCCGGGCTATGCCGTCCGGGTCTTTGAAGAACTTTGCGTGCCGAAGCTGACCCAGCTTATCAAAGCCTATGGTTTGGACTGACATTTCTTTCTTTACGGCGTTTATATTTGCTATGCTTGAAGCGATGGCGCAAATCCCGCCGCCCGCAAACGTAATCTTCGAGGTTGATGCGAAAACGAAGGCACGGTCGGGATTGCCTGCATTTTTACACTCGTTTATAACGCTCGGAATAACATCGGGCGTATCGGTCAGATGATGTACGCAGTAGGCGTTGTCCCAGTAAATGCTGAAGTCTGCAGCCGCCGTCTTCATCGCGGCAAGCCGCCTAACAGTTTCGGCGGAATAAGTAAAACCGTCGGGGTTTGAATACATGGGGACGCAGATGATGCCTTTTACATTTTCGTCTGCCGCAGCTAACCTTTCAACCGCTTCTATATCAAGGTCGGCTTCACAAAACGGCACAGAAATCATTTCAATCCCGAAATGCTCGAGGATAGTAAAATGCCTGTCATACCCCGGTACAGGGCATAAAAATTTAGTGCCTTCTGCATACTTCGCTCTTGCAATCGTATCGTATATGAGCTGCAGGCTTGCGTTTCCGCCGATAATAATCCCGTCCTCACATTCACACCCGAGCAGAGGCATGAACAATTTTTTCGCCTCCGTAATCCCGTCCGGCATGCCGTAATTACGGCAGTCGAAGCCGGACTCGCTTTTAAAATCACCCAAATCTATGTAAAGCATTTCGTTTGATAAGCCTAACTGCTCGCTGCATGGCTTCCCGCGCGACATATCGAGCTTTAAGCCTTTTGCTTTCAGCTCTCCGTATTCTTTTTCAAGTTTGATTTTAAGCGCGTTCAGCTCCTCTTTTGATAACTCTGTGTACATATTGCTCTCCTTTTTTTCTTTCATTAGATATTATATCAGAAATGCAAACCATTTGCAAGCTAAAGTTTTGAAATTATCACACGAAATTATATAATAAGTTAACTTGAAAAATGCCTTAGCATTTTTTAAGACGCGGCAAATGCCGCGTAGCCGCTGTGCGGCCTGACTTGATTGCATAGCCGATAACGCGCCGTTTTTCAAGTTAATCGGCTATATAGAGAATATTGTTACATACGGGAAAGGGACAATTATGTATATAACATCAGCAAATTTCATGACTAAATACGCTGACGCCATGACAAAGGCTAATAAGTTTGTGAAGAAATGTAAGGTTGAGGAGCGGCTTGGTGTAAAAATGCAAAAAGATGTATTTTATTACATTATTGAGAGTGACATAAGAAAACTTGAAGATGAAAAACAAGCGCGATAAAAATCATTGCGCTCGTTTTTTTGTATTGATTTTTACGAAGATTTATGCTAAAATAGAACTACTTCGATTTTTAAAGGAATGTAAGATTAAAATAAAGCAATTAACTCGGGGAAAACGTTATTTTAATAATTTGATTACAAGAAAGGACTTAATAAAAATATTTATGAAAAAGCTTAGCATAAAATCTTTATTATTCGTATTACTGGGAGGCGGGGCGTTTATCTGCCTTTGCCTTTGCGTTGTAATGCTGTTCATATTATCCGGCGCCGAGAACGTTGACGGACTTGTTGCAATTGTCTGCACTTTCGCTGTATTGATGCCGACGGCGCTGCTTACATCGGCGTTCTTACTGGCGCGCAGTATTTCAAAGCCGCTCGGATTCTTAGCGGGGTGCATATCCGACATTGCGGAAACAGGAAACATATTTCTTGACGATTATGCTTATAAGCAGACAAAAGTACTTAACGGCCGCAAAGACGAAATAGGAAAGATTTCCCGCAGTATCGGCGATATGCTCGCCATGTTCCGCGATAAGATAAAATCGCTCAACGCCGTAAAGGACGGCGACCTGACAACAATTATAAACTGCCGTTCGCAAAAAGATACGGTGGGCTCGGCTCTGGTTAAAATGACCGAAAGCCTTAATATAATGTTCGTGGATATTCAGGACGCGTCGAATCATATGGCGCAGGGCTCGTTTAAAATGAACGATGATGTGCTTGCGCTGGCTGAGGTTACAAGCGAGCAGGCCGATGAAATCGGGAGCTTGAGCGGGCAAATCGGGAAAGTAGCCGAGCAGACCGCCCGTAACTCCGAAATGGCTGCCGAATCTTCGCAGCTTTCGCTCGCTATAAAGGAACTCGCGCAAAAAGGCGGCGAGCAGATGACACAGATGACCGACGCAGTGAGCCAGATAAATGAATCAAGCAGAGCAATCAGCAGGGTCATTAAGATTATCGACTCGATTGCTTTCCAGACCAATATCCTCGCGCTCAATGCAGCGGTTGAAGCCGCCCGCGCGGGAGAAGCGGGCAAAGGCTTCGCGGTGGTAGCCGACGAGGTGCGCAATTTAGCCTCAAAGAGCGCGGAAGCCGCCAAGGAAACGGGCGATTTAATCGCGAACTCGCTCGAAAAGGCGGAGCTCGGCTCACAGATTGCGGAAGAAACCGCGGCTTCCCTGCATGAGATAGTAGAGCGCATAACCGAGAGCACGGAGCTTGCGGTTAAAATCGCGCGCTCGTCTGAAGCCCAAGCGACTGCGATTGCCGGCATTGATAAAGGCATCGAAAAAATCAATACCACGGTGCAGAAAAATAGCCACACGGCGGAGGAAAGCGCGCGCGACAGCAAGGAAATCAGCCTGCAGTCGGAGCGGCTGGCGGAGTTTATCGGCAAGTTTAAGATTAAAACATAGCAAGTTTTTAATTAATGCATAGTATATTACCATTAAAAAGCAAAGAATTTTTCACTTTTTCGATTGAAATTGATAAAAAAATATGTTATACTTAACTAAAATATAAATATTTCAGAGTAAAATAAGCTTGAAATTAAAACAATTGAATTGCGGAAAACGTTATTCCGTAGTTCATTTGTGAAGAAAGGACTTATTGAAAAGAATGAAAACAGCTATAACCGACAGAAGCCTTTGCGGAGTTATTTTCAAGGAAATAATCGGCAAAACCGACGTTTATACATATGCGCTGTCTTTAAGAGAAGCGGGCGCGGACTATATTGAGATTGACCTTAATGCTTTGGTGCGGGTTCCCGAGCCGACGGGCGCAGAAAACTACATTTTTCGCGTCCGGCATGCGGAAGAATATTTAATCGCGAACGCTCTTCCCTTTTCATACGTTGTTCTGCCGCTCAAATTCTCGCATTTAATCGCGAAGATGAATCTTCCTGTCATACTTGAAATAAAAACAGGCGACGCCGATATACCTGCACTGCTCAAGGTTGTGTCGGAAAGCATTGATTTGACGAAAGTTGCCCTTCTGCGGCTTGTTGGCGACTTCCGCAAATCATCTGATAAATTAAAATCCATTCTTGCAAAAATAAGAATGACATATGCCGTGCCTTTCGACATATGTCCGCTTAATACGACGCTCGGCGCACTGGAGGCGTCGATAACGGCATATGAAGCCGGCATTGATTCACTGACGCTCAACTTCGGCAACAGCAGCAGCTTCACGCCGCTTGAGGAATTCTTGATTTCAATGGCGACAGTGCATAAGCAGATTATCAGCAAGAACTACATATCGGGAATCTGCAAGGCTTCGGTCATGTCTTCGCTGATTAGCGAGATTGAAACCTTAAACTTAAAAATGCTGATGAAGCGTTACCAGCTTTCGCCGCAAAGGGTCGAGGTAGCCGACGGGCAGCCCTTGGGTCTTAATCCGTGGAAAGGGAAAAAGTATCAGCGGCGCTCGCTCATTGAGCGCAGACTTGACTTCATGGAGGTCGAGCAGGAGCTTTCACAGGAAATCATGACGCAGCTCAAGAAGTGCGGGGTTGATTTTTTCGGAAGGGATAAAAAAGACAGCTGCTTAAATTAGATACGGAGGTGACAAAAAGTTAAAAACAAGCGTTTCCTTTAGGGGAAAACGTTGTTTTTATTTTTATTCATTGAAGAAAGGACTTAACTAAAGTATGAGCAATATATATGAGCAATTAAAGGAACGGGTTTGTAAAGCCAACAAACTGCTGCCCAGAAATAACCTCAGCCTCTTCTCGTGGGGGAGCGTTTCTGCTATTGACCGCGAGCTGGGCGTGATGGCGATTAAGCCGACGGGCGCGTCTTTTGATAAGCTGACGGCAAAAGTTATTTCCATAGTCAGCACGAGCGGCAAATTAATTGAAGGCTCGCCCCCGTCTGTTGACACGCCTGTACACTTGGAACTATACCGCTCTTTCCCTCTTGTCGGCGGCATTGCGCATACGCACTCGAAGTGGGCGACGATTATGTCGCAAATCGGGCTTGATATTCCGGTGTTCGGAGCGATGCACGCCGAGTATTTTTACGGCGACATACCCTGCACAAAACTGCTCACCAATGAGCAGATTCATAAAGATTACGCCCGTGAAACGGGACTGCAAATTGTGCGCGCGCTTTATGAGAAGAAGCTTACGCCCGAGCGGGTCGGCGCATGTCTTGTGGCTTCGCACGGGCCTTTTACGTGGGGTGCGACCGAGCTCGTGGCGATTCAAAACGCGATTGTGCTTGAGGAAGTGGCGATGGCGGCGTGGCATACGATGCAGATGCCGTTCAAAGTCGGCAAAATCCCGCAGACAATGCTTGACGAGCACTTCTTTACACGAAACAGCGAGCAGACACCGACGGGGCAAATCCCGAAAGTGATATAAAAATAATAAAGGGAACGATTATTAATCGTTCCCTGTTTCCTTTTATTCCTCCTTGAACGGGTCTAACAATACTCCCTCTGCGTTAGCAATTTTAGCGACAGCCTTATACACTTCCTCTACGTCGTTTGCCCTTTTTACTATTTCACCTATAGCTATTAATAATGTTTTTGTTTCATAAGCCATAACTACACCTCCTGCCGTGATTAAATTATATCATGGCAAATCATTGATGTCAAGGCTTTCTTCTCTGTTCACTCTTTTCTCACGGAAAATCTGAATCAGCGCACATAAAGCATTTAATAAAAACAGCAAGGCAATCACAAAGCTGCAGCCGAACTCCGATAATTCGCCGTTTTCCATTATATTCGCACCCTCGATTATATGCCTGCGCAGCATAACGAGCAGGATAATCGAGGCAGCACTGAAGCTCGCCATGTATGTTATGCGTTCGTTTTTCTTAACAAAGAACACGCCGCGAAAAATAAATTCGGCACAGACTATCGAATTAATAAACGTTACTATTATAACATTCCGGAAAAAAGTCGGTGCCCAGAAAACGCCCATAATTGCCAGCATTGCATCAAGTATTAATATAACAATTGCGGCAATAAATCCATGCCGATACACCTTTGCACGAATTTGCTGCTGTCTTTCATCATAATTTTGTTCGTATGAATTATTATTTTTCATTACTGTTTTCCTCCCAAAATAAATCGTTTAATGTTTTACCGACTGCCCGGCAGATTGCAACACAGAGCTTTACAGACGGATTATACTCCCCTAGTTCGATGGCGTTAATCGTCTGGCGGGTCACCCCCGCCGCGTCCGCAAGGTCCTTTTGTGTCATGTCCTTTGCCGCCCGCGCGGCTTTTAAATTTAAATTCTTACTCATCAGCATCACCCCCTTGTTACATATCATATCATATATAATTCTATTTGTCAAGTATATATTACTTTTTTATTTTAGAAATTTAATTTGACTTGTCCGGTTATTTATGTTATACTATTTAAGTAAGGCAATAAATGCCAATACATCTAATTTTAGGAGGACAACTAAAAAATGAGCAAACAATTCGTTTATCTGTTCAAAGATGGCGACGGCTCCAACAAAAATCTGCTTGGCGGTAAGGGTGCAAACCTTGCCGAAATGACCAAATTAGGTCTGCCGATTCCCCAGGGATTCACCGTTACTACCGAGGCGTGCACTCAGTATTACGAAGACGGTGAAGTGATTAACAGCGCGATTCAAGCCGAAATCATGGAAAACATCACCAAGATGGAAGGCATCACGGGCAAGAAATTCGGCGACAAGGAAAACCCGCTGCTCGTTTCCGTGCGTTCGGGAGCGCGCGCTTCCATGCCGGGCATGATGGACACGATTCTCAACCTCGGGCTTAATGACGAAGTCGTTGAAGTTATCGCTGTAAAATCGGGCAATGCGCGCTGGGCGTACGACTGCTACAGAAGATTTATTCAAATGTACTCCGACGTGGTTATGGAAGTCGGGAAAGAATATTTTGAAAAGCTTATCCACAAAATGAAAGAAGAAAAAGGCTTAGTGCTTGACACCGAGCTTTCCGCAGACGACCTTAAAGAATTATCAAATCAGTTCAAAGCCGAATATAAAGGCAAGCTCGGTACAGACTTCCCGTCCGACCCGAAAGAGCAGCTCATGGGCGCGATTAAAGCCGTGTTCCGCTCTTGGAATAACAACCGCGCAATCTACTACCGCCGTATGCATGACATTCCGGGTTCATGGGGCACCGCCGTTAACGTACAGGCGATGGTATTCGGGAATCTCGGCGACACGTCGGGTACAGGCGTTGCGTTCACCCGCGACCCTGCTACAGGTGAAAAGAAGCTCTACGGCGAATATCTCATAAACGCGCAGGGCGAAGACGTTGTTGCGGGTATCCGCACCCCCTCGCCTATTACTGAGCTTGAGCGCGACCTCCCCGAGGCTTACAACGAGTTTGTTGCAATCTGCAATAAGCTTGAAAACCATTATAAAGACATGCAGGACATGGAGTTCACAATTGAAGACAAGAAGCTGTTTATGCTCCAGACGAGAAGCGGCAAGCGTACAGCGGCGGCGGCTCTCAAAATCGCCTGCGACCTTGTTGACGAAGGCATGAAAACCGAGCAGGAAGCCGTATGCATGATTGACCCGAAGCAGCTTGACGCGCTTCTTCACCCGCAGTTCGACGCTGATGCTCTTAAAGCGGCGAAGTCTGTTGGCAAAGGCATCGCGGCTTCTCCCGGCGCTGCCTGCGGCGAGATTGCTTTCTCGGCGGACACAGCAGCGGCTTGGGGCAAAGCGGGCAAAGATGTAATCTTGGTGCGCCCTGAAACCAGCCCCGAGGACATCGAGGGCATGGACGTTTCCAAAGGTATTCTCACCTCAACCGGCGGCAAAACCAGTCACGCAGCTGTTGTTGCGCGCGGAATGGGCACCTGCTGTATCGTTGGTTCAAGCGACCTTAAAATTAACGAGGAAGCACTCACCTGCACTATCGGCGGCGTTTCCTTTAAAGAGGGCGATGTGATTTCACTTGACGGTACTTCCGGTTTAATTTACGGCGGCGCAATCAAGACTGTCGAAGCTACCATCGGCGGCGACTTCGACCGCGTAATGCAGTGGGCTGACAAATACAAGACGCTCACAGTCCGCACCAACGCAGACTCCCCGAAAGACGCAGCGACCGCAATAAAGTTCGGCGCACAGGGAATCGGGCTCTGCCGTACCGAGCATATGTTCTTTGAAGCTGACAGAATCGCGGCGATTCGCGAAATGATTTGCGCGGAAACCGTCGAACAGCGTGAAGCTGCTCTTGCTAAGCTTGAACCCATGCAGCAGGGCGACTTTGAGGGAATCTTTGAAGCAATGGGCAAGTACCCCGTTACCATCCGCTTCCTCGACCCGCCGCTTCATGAATTCCTCCCGACTAAGGAAGAAGACATCGCAAACCTCGCAAAAGACGCGGGCAAAACAGTTGCCCAGATTAAAGAAATTATCGCAGGTCTGCACGAATTCAACCCGATGATGGGGCACAGAGGCTGCCGTCTTGCAGTAACTTACCCCGAAATCGCGGCTATGCAAACCCGCGCAGTTATCAAGGCGGCAATCGCCGTTAATAAAAAAGGCATGAGCGTAGTTCCCGAAATCATGATTCCTCTCATAAGCGAAGTCAAGGAACTCGCTTATGTTAAGAAAGTAGTTGTTGAAACTGCCGACGCGCTGATTAAAGAATCGGGCGCAAGCCTCACCTACATGGTAGGAACCATGATTGAGATTCCGAGAGCTGCGCTTACCGCCGATGAAGTCGCGGGCGAAGCCGAATTCTTCTCTTTCGGAACCAACGACCTCACACAAATGACCTTCGGGTTCTCGCGCGACGACGCGGGCAAATTCCTCGACGCTTACTATGAAAAAGGCATTTACGAGTTTGACCCGTTCGCGAAGATTGACTTCACCGGTGTCGGCGAACTCATGAAAATCGCCGTTACCAAGGGACGCCAAGCCCGCCCGAACCTCAAGCTCGGCATCTGCGGCGAACATGGCGGCGACCCGGCTTCCGTAGCGTTCTGCCACACCATCGGGCTCGACTACGTTTCCTGCTCACCGTTCAGAGTGCCGATTGCAAGGCTTGCGGCGGCGCAGGCTGCGATTGAGGGCGGCAACGTTAGCAATAAGGGTTAATTTTAATTAATAAAACAGCCTTTACCAAATTGGTAAGGGCTGTTTTTTATTATAAATAAATCTTTGGACAACAAACGATGTACACAGCAACTATAATTTTAAAAATCATGTATAATTAAAATATAAATTATAAAAAGGAGTTTATTATGGAATCCAAAAATTGCTCAAATTGCAAGAATTTCAGGCTGCACTACATTAAATACTCAAGGGGGGGATACCGCAAATTAGATTACGGTCACTGCGTAAAGCCGCGTTTAAAAAAGAGATACGCCAATGAAAAGGCGTGTTCCTATTGGGAGGAAAAACAAGTTTGAAAATAACCGATACAAAACCGGGGAAAACGAAACATTTCATCTCACGCTCGTGAATAAAGGGCTTAATAAAAATACCCCCGGCTTTCCGCGAGCCGGGGGTAATAAAAGTCTTATTAAATCTTGGAGCCCATCTCCACCCTGTCCGTGGAGTTAAACAGCGCGGTTTCCCGCGTGATGAGCCCTTTGCGGTAGAAATCAATAATAACGTCGTCCATAAGCGCCATGCCGAGGCTCTTTCCCTGCTGCATAATCGTTTCGAGCTGATGGCACTTATTGGAGCGTATCATGTTTTTGCAAGCGTCCGTGCCGAGCAGGATTTCGAGCGCGGCGATTCTGCCGGAACCGTCTTTAAGCGGCATGAGCGTCTGGCTTATGACGCACTCGAGGATTTGCGAAAGCTGCACCAGCATCTGCTGCTGTATGTTATGCGGGCAGGCGTCTATGATGCGATTAACCGCGTGAATCGCGCCTCTTGTATGCAGTGTCGCGAGCACAAGGTGCCCCGTTTCCGCCGCCGTGACCGCGAGCTGCATGGTTTCATAATCGCGCATCTCCCCTACGAAAATAACGTCGGGGTCTTCGCGCAGCGCGCTCCTGAGCGCCTGGCTGAAGCCTTTCACGTCTCTGCCGATTTCGCGCTGGTGAATCGTTGCCATCTTCTTGTCATACCTGTACTCCACAGGGTCTTCAATCGTTATAATATGGCAGGGGCGCGTAGCGTTTATAAAGTCGAGTATGATGGACAGCGTGGTCGTCTTGCCGCTTCCGGAAACGCCCGACACAATGATAAGACCGTTTCTCTTGAGCGATAAATCCTTAAGCACAGCAGGGAGCCGCATTTCTTCCATTGTCGGTATTGTGCTGTTGAGCAGGCGGATAGCACAAGCGAGCTTCCCCATCTGACGGAATACGTTGCAGCGCTGTCTTGCGCCGTTTTTGAGTTCAAACACGAAGTCAACGTCGTTACCATCGTTGAATCTTTCCTCCTGGTCTGCGTTGAGCAGCTGGATAATCATACGGTTGCTTACCTGAATATTACTCAGTTCCTGAATCGGCACCAGGTCGCCGTTTATGCGGAACACAGGCTCCATATCCACGGACAGATGTATGTCCGAGGCGCCCTTCACTCTTGCGGCAAGAATGAAATCCTCAAAAGTCATGCTTTTACCTTTGTCCTTTCATAAGTAGTAATAGTTGGAATGTTTCATTTTCCCCGATAAAACAGGTAAAACTATTAAGTAAACGTAAGTGAGCGTAAATTTCGTTTTCCCCGACTATGTAGAGATAATAGATAAGTTAAACAAAAGCAGCAAAGAATTAATCTTTTAATTCTGCTGTTACCCTTTAATCTTAAACGTTATCCCGCTTGCAGAAAGGTGCACCTCGTTGCTCAGGTTTGCGATTCTCTGGTTTACGTTTCCGAGAATTTCCCTGAACCAGCGCGCGTCCTCCTGTGACGGAATCGGACAGAAGCCAAGCTCGGTCGATATAATTATCATGTTTCCGTAGGATTCCCGTACGTTTGTCATCACCTCGATGATTTCCTCAATCACCTGTTGCTCGATTTCTTTCCTTATCATGTCGTTCATGTCGGAATAATCCGGGCATTTTCTATATGCGGCGCGGTTAACATATGCTGCTAAACTGTCGAGAACCGAGAATTTCTGCCCTTTTACAAGCTCTGCGATATTGTCCGCATTTGTTTTTACGTTCCATTCAATCTCGCGCTCCCTGCAGTTATATTCAATTCTTCTCGATGTATCGGCATCAAGGCTGCTCATTATAGACATATACAAAACATTGTCGCACCCCGCGAAATGCGTCACCGCCCAGCGCGATTTGCCGCTTGAGGCTCCGCCTGTGATAAAGATAATTTTTGCCACTGTGCACCGTTCCTTCCTGTGAGTAACTTTAGAGTCTTTTCCATAAATATTTTCATTAAGTCCTATCTTCACAAAAGTAGAATGAAAACAACGTTTTCCCCGATTAAGCTTTGTTTATTTTCAAACTTAATAACCTAAAACACTATTTAGATTAATTATACCATATTAATGTTGACAAGTCAATCTTAAATATGGTACACTGTACATAAGTAAAAGATGTTAAACGGGAGGAATTTTATATGAAGATTTTATATGCAGCGAGTGAAGCGCAGCCGTTCGCAGCTTCCGGCGGGCTTGCCGACGTGGCGGGTTCCCTTCCCAAGGCATTGGTTAAGGAGGGGCACGAGTGTGCTGTTGTCATGCCCTATTACAAAAACACTATAAGCGAACAGCAACAGAAAAAGATTAAGTTTTTAACCAGCTTCAACATTCCCGTCGGCTGGCGTACTCAGTTCTGCGGTGTACATACGTGTACAACGCCGGACGGAGTCGTTTATTATTTCCTGGATAACGAGTATTATTTCAAGCGTGATTTCGGTATATACGGCTAC
This sequence comes from Oscillospiraceae bacterium, assembly GCA_009783695.1. Classification (GTDB taxonomy): domain Bacteria; phylum Bacillota; class Clostridia; order Oscillospirales; family Ruminococcaceae; genus Ruminiclostridium_E. The sequence continues at coordinate 35,612 of WRCY01000006.1, read as the reverse complement.
TACGATGATGCGGAGCGGTTCGCTTTCTTTTCGCGTGCCGTGCTTGAGATGCTTTTCCGTATTGATTATAAGCCTGACGTGATTAACTCAAACGACTGGCAGTGTGCGCTTGTTCCCGTTTATTATCATATATACTACAGATATAACAATGAGCTCAGAAACATCAGAAACGTCTTTACAATTCACAACATCGCTTACCAGGGACAGTATGGTATGAACCTGCTTGAGGAAATCCTTTCGATTCCGAAGCATATGGCGAATATCGTCGAGTACGACGGAGACGTCAATTTCATGAAAGGCGCAATTGAAATCGCCGATAAAGTCACCACTGTTTCCCCTACCTACGCGATGGAAATCCTCGACCCGTGGTTTGCGCACGGGCTCGACAGAATCCTCGAGAACAAAAAGTATAAAACCTGCGGCTTCCTCAACGGCATTGACACCGATATGTATAATCCCGCAGCGAACAAGGATATCGCCGCAAACTTCTCGCTTAAATCCAAAGCCGGAAAGAAAACCTGCAAAGCCGCCATGCTTGAGGAAGTAGGTCTTGTTGCTGCCGGTACATCTGAAAGCGACGAACCTGTTATCGGTATTATCACGCGCCTTGTAGAGCACAAGGGTATGGATTTAGTGAAAAATGCGTTCGACCGGATTATAAACCTGGGCTTTAAAGTCGTTATTCTCGGCTCGGGGCATCCGGTATACGAACAGTTCTTTGATGAAATGAAGTTCCGTTATCCCGACAAAGTCGCTTTTACTAAAGGCTTTATCCCCGCCCTCGCCAAGAAAATCTACGCCGGCGCGGATATGTTCCTCATGCCGAGCAAGTCCGAGCCCTGCGGCTTGGCGCAGATGATTTCCCTGCGCTACGGGACTATTCCTATTGTGCGCGCTACAGGCGGGCTCAAGGACAGCATCGTTGATTATGGCGACTCGGGCGGTACGGGCTTCACGTTCCAGACTTACAATTCCGATGATATGTTTGACGCAATAGAACGCGCCTATGACGCATACCGGGATAAGAAAGCGTGGAACTTGCTCACCTCCCGCGCCATGAAGGCGGACTTCAGCTGGAGCGTTTCGGCGAAGCTGTATATCGGGCTTTATGAGGAGCTTGTCAGTTGGAATTAAAAGAGATATAAGCGTAAACAAGCGGCGGGTTTTCCCGTCGCTTTTTTTACTCCAGCCTCATCTTTTACTTCGCCGGGAGAGGAGTGATTGATGCTAATGCATGAATTGCTTCCTTGTCCTTTAAGGCCAGTCAACCTTCGTTAAGTGTTGTTATTTTTGAGGTTTAATCGTAAAGCAATTATACCCTGATTGTAATATAAAATGTCAAAAAAGTCAACTGCCCCGCTTTGAAGCGGGGCAGTTTTTAGTGCCCGGCATATAATGTAATACTATTTTTTACATAAGGAGATGATTTTATATGAGACCCGTACTTTCGGGTTATTGGCAGACATGGAATCTTCCCGGACGCGCAAGAGTGCCGCTCACCTCCGTGCCCGTCATGTACACCGAAGTTATATTAGCTTTTGTTGCGCCTGATAACGAGGGTGTTTGCCGCTGGGCAGGCCCCGATATTCCCACGAGGGACTGCGTCCGCACCTTGCAAAACCGCGGACAGAAAGTGCTAGTTTCGGTCGGCGGCGGCGGCGTAACCGTAACGCTTGATACTCCCGCCAAGGTAAGGCGCTTCGCTGACAGCCTTTATGCAATTTGCCGTGATTTGGGCTTGGACGGCGTTGACATTGATGTCGAGGACGGCATGCTCGTCACCGGAAACCCATGGAATCCCACCGGCACCGTTAAAGGCGTAATCGACGGCATTGATGCGGTTATGCATTCGTTCCCGCGCGGCTTTATGCTTACTATGGCGCCCGAGACGTTGAACCTGGTCGGCGCAATCGCACGCTACGGCGGTCACTGGGGGAACTATCTGCCCATCATTCTGCACTTCGGAAACCGTATTACAAGAGTACATATGCAGTATTATAACAGCGGCTCAATGTTCGGGCTAGGCTTCCGCCCGTTTGAATCGGGGACGGTTGATTTCATCGTCTACCTGACCGAGGCGATTATCCGTGGCTTCAAAATCGCCGACACTGGCGTTTACTATCCCGGGCTTGCTCCAAATAAGGTTTCGGTGGGATTGCCCGCCACCCCCCAGGCTGCCTACAACGGATACCTTACAAACGCACAGATTAACGAAGCATTCCGCAGGCTCACGACAGGCTTCCGCGGTGATTTTGAAATATGCCAGTGCCAGTACAGCTGCCTCGGCGGCTTAATGACGTGGTCGGTGCAATGGGACGCAACGAATAACTATAACTTTGCGCGTAACGCACAAACTAACGTTTTACCGATGCTTAGAAGATAAAAGTTACATTAAAACGGGCGGCTTTCAAGCCGCCCCTATTTATTCAACTCATAATCAACAGTATTGCTCTCGGGTTTCATCCGTACCGCTTTAAACCCCAGCTTCTCATAAACATGACGGGCGCGGTGGTTGTCTATATCTACGTCTAAAATTATTTTCACATAGTCCATATTTATGAACATTTCATCAATTAACATATTCAGAAACCTTGTACCGTAACCCTTATTACGTAGCGCAGGGTCGTAAATCTCTATGCTTATTTGCGCTATTTTACTGCCCATATTGTGGCAGTTCATCTCACCGGCAAGCTTGCCGCTTATTTCAATAATCAGCTGCATATAATGAGTATCGGGCGTCGTGCTGCGAATTGTCAGTTCATCTTTTTCAATAAGCATTGACTTTTTCCTCAAAATTGGTTATACTTAGATAAATGTAATATTTTCCAAAGGAGCAGTTAAATGAAATCTACACTCGCTTTAAGCAAAAATACCATTAAAACAAAAACGCTCGCTGTTCTTGCGGCGATTGCCGCCGCTGTCGCGCTGCCGCAAGTTTTCCACTACCTCGGCGTGCTATCGGGATTCGGACCGATGCCGGGCGCAACTTTTCTGCCTATGCATATTCCCGTATTGATTGCAGGCTTCATGGCGGGCCCTGCCGCGGGGCTCATCGCCGGCGCTCTAAGCCCTGTATTCAGCTTCGTGTTTACATCGGCGGCGTTTGACACGCCTATGCCGGCACTAATAATTCTGCCGTTCATGGTGATTGAACTCGCGGGCTACGGGTTTATCGCGGGTCTGCTTTGCAAGTCCAAAAAACCTGTTCTCTTAAATCTTATGATTGCTCAAGCCGCCGGACGCGCGCTCCGTGCGCTTGCTGTTTTAATCGCTGTTTTCATATTCGGATTAAACAATCCTCCGACCGCCGTAAGCACTATTTGGACGACGATTACAATCGGACTGCCCGGAATCCTGTTGCAATGGGCGCTTATTCCGCTATTTATACACCGCTTTAAAAAGTCATGACCAACCTTGAAAAAGCAAGAGCGCTGCTCGAGGACGGCAACTTCGGCAACTGTATACTCTATAAAGACGGTATAATTCACGCAGGCTTCGGAAAAGGTATCGCGCCCATGCTTGAGTTTTTGGAAATAGGGCTCGACATGAACGGTTTTTCCGCCGCAGACACTGTCGCGGGGAAAGCGCTGGCACTGCTTTTTGCTTATGCAGGCGTTAAGGAGGTTTATGCCGGAATTATGAGCGAAAGCGCGATTGACGTTTTCATGCGGTTTGAAATCCGTGCGGTTCACGGCAAGCTCGCCGAACAAATTAAAAACCGCGCCGGTGACGGCATCTGCCCCATGGAAGACGCGGTTTTGGATATAAACGGACCGGAAGCGGCTTACGAGGCTTTAAAGCTCAAACACAAAACTTTAAAATAAGTTTTAAAGTGCAAACCTTGACTCGCAATACTCGCAGGTTATAACCCCGTCGTTTTTAATAAAACTTTGCGGTAAGTGCGGCTCATTTTGCAATATGCAGTTATCATTTTTACACTTGGCGCCGCCGTGTGTTTCACCTTTCAGAAGCACGGGCGGCGTTATATCGTAGTTAAGCATAATCAGAATAAGCGCCATTCTGACGTACATTCCGTAATGCGCCTGCTTAAAGTACAATGCACGCGGGTCGCTGTCAACGGCGGCGTCAATTTCATGAAGTCTGGGGAGCGGGTGCAGGACTATTAAGTCTTCGCCCGCTTTTTTAAGTTTACCGGGGTCTAAAATATAGCGCGACGCCTGCCTCTCGTACTCCTCCCCGCTCGGGAACCGCTCTTTTTGAATCCGCGTCATATAAAGCACGTCGAGCCCGCCGATTGCCTCGTCGATAGAATCCGATTTGCTCCACTTTTCAAGCGGCGCAGTTATGTAGTCGGGCATCTGCAGCTCATCTGCCGAGATAAATACGAAGCTGTTCCCCTCATAGCAGGACAGTGCTTTCACGAGCGAGTGCACGGTTCTGCCGTACTTCAAGTCTCCGCAAATCCCAATTCTGAGCCCTGTCAGTCGTCCTTTCTCCTTATGCAGCGTCAGCATATCCGTGAGTGTTTGCGTGGGGTGCAGATGTCCGCCGTCTCCCGCGTTTATAATCGGGCAGTCGGCGGTCAGCGCGGCGGCTTTCACCGAGCCCGCGACAGGATGCCGCATTACCATTATATCGGAATAGCTTGATACGATTTTAGTGGTATCCTTAAGGCTCTCGCCTTTCATAACGGAGGACGCCGTGGGATTGTCGAAGCCGATAATTCCGCCGCCGAGCCGCAGCATCGCGCTCTGGAAGCTCATCTGCGTTCTTGTGCTCGGCTCATAAAACAATGTACCCATGATTTTTCCCCGGCAGCTCGCCTCGTAAATATGAGGGTTGTCCATAATTTTTTCGCCGAGACTGATAATTTCGTCCCATTGCGGTTTACCGAAGTCGTTGAGGTCAATAAGATGGTTGAAGTTTTTCATAAAGATTTCCTTTCTTTAGCATACAAATAATATTTATAAAGTTATATTTATTTTGTTTTTACCCGAATTTCAATTAAATTCTTCATATCATGCAGAACGTTTTCGTCTTGCACTTCAAATGCCAGCGACTTGCCGGTTTGACCGCCGCTCCGCTTAAAAAGCTCCTTTGTGTAATCTGTACATAAAGGCATCAATAATTCAGCCTCATTCATTTCACGCACTCCGATTGGTATTAACGCAAGAATGTATCCTTGCTTGGGGTAAAGCGTACATAATGATTTACCGCTCTTTTTATACTTAATGTTCCAACCTTTCCACATTCCTTTATCCATAGCGCAGCCACTATAAGCAAGCTTCGGTTTAATGTTGTAAGTTTGCTTTAAATAGTCGTTTAATTTACCCCATAATGGCGAATCTACATACTCATTAACTTGATTTTCGGACGGTTCGCGTTCTTTGTCAAATAATTCATACCATTGCATAACTTTTACCTGCTTTCTAATTGTTCATTATTTCATTATATAAAATAAATAAAACATTTATTTATATTTGTAAAATGAAATCCTCTCAAACCCGTCGAGCAGCTCGCCCGTATGCTTGAACGCTATTCCCACGCCCCGCGCCACACATTCAGACGGCTTGCTCGCGGTGATGCACGGCGCGCCCACAAACGAGGTAATCAGCCTGTCAAGCCCGCCGAGCAGCGCCCCGCCGCCTGTTAAAACCACACCGTTTGTATGTATGTCGCCGACAAGCTCCGGCGGCGTTTTTTCAAGCACGCCGCGAATCGCCGTTACAATCTCATCTACGCAGCCGGTCAGGGCCTCATGTATATCCATGTCGTTTATTTCCACGCTCACGGGCAGCCCCCTTATTACGCCGCGCCCCTTGACCGTCATGATTGCCGTACCGTCGGGGTCGTAGACGTTGGCGACCTGCTTTTTTGCGGCTTCGGCTGTTTTTTCACCGATAATCAGTTTATACTTCGAGTTCATGTGCTTGATAATCGCCGCGTCCATCCTGTTTCCGCCGACTTTGACCGAAGCCGAGCTCACAATGCCGTTGAATGACGCAACCGCTATATCCGTCGTTCCTCCGCCGATGTCTACGACCATGACGCCGTTGGGCTTGGTTATATCAATCCCCGCGCCGAGCAGCGCCGCCACGGGCTCCTCTATTAAATACACTTTCCGCGCACCCGCCACCATAGCGGTTTCCACAAGCGCGCGCCTCTCAACATCGGTGACAAACGACGGCACACAAAGCGCGACGCGCGGCTTAATCAGCATATTTCCGCTGACCTTGCGGATAAACTCGCGAATCATGATTTCGGTCATGTAGTTATCGGAGATTACCCCCTCGCGAAGCGGATGCGCCGCGGTAATATACCCGGGCGTTCTCCCGAGCATTTTATACGCCTCCTCGCCGACAGCAATAACCTGCCGCTTCTTTTTGTCATAAGCGACAACGCTCGGCTCGTTTAGGACAATTCCCTTTCCGCCGATTGTTATAATTATGTTTGCTGTCCCGAGGTCAATCCCGATGTCCACTGATGTCATTTAACAAAGCTTCTTTCTTATTTTCTGTTTTGTTTTCGATTACGCTGTTCAATAGTTTATTTAATACCTCGCCTATTTTTTTGCCTTCATAGCCGAGTTTTTTTATATCATCGCCGTTCACTGCGAGCTGCCCGAGCGAATAACACGCGCGGCTTGCCTTGATTTCTCGCGCCTTTTCTATCACTGCATGGTGATTTTTGAGCTCTTCTTTTACAAAACTTGCTTTAGCACTGTCGTCAGCGATTAGAACTTCACAGAGCTGTAACAATGTGTCAAAACCGAGTTTATTCAATAGGTGCTTCACGCTTATTTCATCGGCCTGTAAGTCATCGTTATGCCGTTCAACGAGCAGCTTTACCCTGCTGACAGCCGCATTGTCATAACGAAGGCGGCGCATTGTTTTCTCTGCAATTTCTGCGCTCTTTTCTGCGTGCCCTTTGAAGCTGCCATGGTTGTCAACGAGTTTAAAACACGCAGGCTTTGCTATGTCATGAAAAAACATCGCAAGCCGCAGAACACGTGCCTTTGGGGCTGCCGATATTGTTTTTGCAATATGCGTTAAAACATCATAAACATGGTACTTATTGCGCTGGTCAAATCCGGCGCAGGCGAGCAGCTCCGGGAAAATTACGCCCAGAACGTCATAGTATTCGTTGATAATTCTTTCGGCGTGTTCACCGAGAAGCAGCCTGTCGAATTCCGTTTGAATCCGCTCAGGTGCAATTTTAAGCAGATTGTTCTTAAGCCCGCGGATTGCATTTTCTGTGTTTTCTTCACAGGTGAACCCGCGCTCGGACATAAACCGCAGCGCCCGCATTATGCGCAGCGCGTCTTCGCTGAAGCGTTTTTCCGGCTCGCCTACGCAGCGGAGTATGCCGTCCTTTAAGTCCTGTTCGCCGCCGAAAACGTCGATTAATCCTGTCTTTTCCGAATACGCCATTGCGTTGACCGTGAAGTCGCGCCTTGACATATCTGACTTCAAATCACGCGTGAACGTCACTTCATCGGGATGCCGATTGTCGGAGTAGTTCCCGTCTGTTCTGAACGATGTTATTTCAACTTTCCCGCCGTCTGAAATAACCGCGATTGTTCCGTGCTTCTCGCCTATGTCAACGATTCGGTAACCGCTAAAAGCTTTTTTTATTTCCCCGGGAACCGCGCCGGTTGCAATGTCGTAGTCGGGAGGCGTAATGCCCTCGAGGCTGTCGCGTACGCAGCCCCCGACCGCATAAGCTTCATAACCCGCGGCTTCAAGGCGTTCTATTATAGTTTTTACGTTTTCGGGCAGGTTAATCGTTATTTTCATAAAGCTCTTTCCTCATAAAATCGGATTGAAAACAACGTTTCCACCGATATGATATTATGTAAGAGATGTTTTTCACATCGTATTAAAATGCTGTCAAATCCGTTTACGGCAAAACGAACAGACCACTATTGAAAAGGAGCGTGATATATGATACATACAGCTATTCAGCGGACAAAGGCAATTAAAAGTAAGCGGACGGCGAACACTCGAAATGAACAACCGCCCACCGACCACCCGAAAGTGACCGCATAATCATAATAACATATTCAGTTCCATTTTTCAAGGGGTTGTGACAAAAAATCTGAAAGGAAAATAAAATCAATGAACAACGACATTTTAAAAAATCTTTTTGAGTGCAGTACCGAATACTTAAAAATCAACGACCCGAAATATGATGAATTTTCAAATAGTCTTGAAGAAGTCAAGGAAAATTTTCTATACTCGCTTTCCGAAAATGACCGTGCAACCTTTTGGATTACACTTTTAAAATAGACACAAAATTGCGTTTCAAGCGTAAAACAACTCCTCCTTTTCGTTAGTTGAACTCTTCTTTCTTCGCATATTTGAAAAAACACTCACAAACAGCATTGTCATAAGGATACCCCGGCTTTGAAAGCAAATGAGCAAATCCTGAAGCAGTTTTAATGTACGAAATATCGCTTACCCATGCGTGATTCGGAGTTTTAGGCGAAGAATCCTACAATGCTTTTTTATTCAAATTGCAATGTGAATTGTCAGAGTTTTTCGCAGACTTAAATGCAGGTTTAACAGTTGACATTTTCGGTAAATCCATTTACGCTTAAAACACGACATAATGTCGATATTGCGTGCTCGAACCTCAGCTTGCGAACCGCCATCAATCTTTGTTCGAGGCTTGCATGAAGATGGCAGCCGCTTTTTTTAGGATAAGATTTTCCTCTTCCAATGCAGCTTTTTCTTTCAATAGTTGCCGTATTTCCTTGGCGGTCATTATTGTGTTGTCGTCCATTTTAACTTCCGAATATTGTTTAATCCACTTGGAAAGAGCAGAAAAAGGGTTTGACATACTGCGAATATCGCAGCATCATTAAAATAATGCGTAATTCGCAGTATTTTAATGATAATCCTAAAAACACAAAAAAATAGTGCCTCCTTGGGGAAGCACAACGCGCATATTTCTATTCATTTGCCGGATTTATTCCGGATAAAACATAACTTTAAGCGTTGAATGTATTTCACTATTAACGCCGCCTTTTAAAGCGGCGTTATAATTTAAACTCCATATTGATTTAATGCAATGGGCCTTATTGCATATTCCCTTGATGTTAATATCCTGCCGTCACTATCTTCTGTAATGGATATTGTTAAAACATAAGCAGTTCCGGTACCGGTCGCTGCAGGCTCTAAAACAAAATTAACGCTTTTGAATTTATAAAAATCTTTATGTAACACAGGGTGACCTAAGCAGCCAGCAATCGGACATGAGTCAGTATTACAGCTCCTAAACAACGCGCCTCTGTTCTCAACCGAATTATCAACCGAATATACCACACTTCCCTCGCTGCTTAAAACCAGCGCGAATCTGTTTTTCCCGCCGGCGCAGTTGAAATCACAATCGCCGTCAGAACATCTTTCATCCGGGTTTGGATTATTGGGGTCACAGTTTTCATCACATTTGCATACAGCAAAATTACATAACTCAAGCGGTATAACAGCATTTGTTAAATCTCTTATAATTTTATTTGAAATATTATCAACCAAAGAGTTTAATTCAGTTAAATCAATAACCCTGTTTTGCAATCTTGTAACATTCGTGAGAAGCCCGCCGACAGTAATAACAAAAATAGAAAGCAACGCCATACCTATCACAAGCTCCGTTAAGGACACGCCTGCATTAGATTTAATTCTTTTTATAAATTTTCTCATGCCGTTGACACCTCCCAAGCTAAAGTTACTGCGGCGAAAAGGCAAGCGCATTGTTACAGTTGCAATCGTCTTCGGCGCACGTTTCATGCATAGTGTTAAAATCAATTGTATGTGTAGCCTGTATACCGCCCCCATTAAAATGAATTCGCACAGTTTCACTGTGAACATACGTTCTTAATACTGAGGGGTTTACTTCGTCTTCTTGTGAGGTTATTGCTCTCCGCGCTGAATCGCTTGTCATTGCCATCGCCTGACTCATTATAAGAAAAACAGCAGCGACTAAAATTGATAATACGAGAAAGCTCATAATCGTTTCCGCGATGAGCTCGCCTCTGTTCGAGGTGAGTCTTTCCTTTACCTTTTTAACCAATAATATCATAACGCTCAAACTCCCATCTGCCGCGTCCGTCGGCTACAAAATTCACAGTATTATTAAACTCGCCTTTCTTCATGCAACAATACGCATTAATTCCCTCGGGAAGAGTCGCTCCCGGGAGCGGTGTCGGGTCACACTCGGAAAGATTGTACCCCGGGGGTCTGTCTGCCGGTTCATAATGCTTAAGGCAATCGGACAATTCTCCTCCCGAATATGAATACTCAATCTGGGATTCTATTATTCTGCCGTTTGAGTTAACACGGACAGTAACGATTAAATCTGCAATTATTATAACCGACCTCGGGTTTCTCGGTGCAACAAATGTTTCTTCAATTCTTTCGCCGTCACGTGTTTCAACGTCGTCTGTTAAAATACAAGTAGAAGAGTCGCCGCAGTCATGCCATGGTGCTCTACCTACCAGTGCCATAGGGTCAATCTGGCAGATGCCTAACTTTATAACACAGCGGTGGTGGTCAATTGCGCACTCGATAATGCAAACGTTGCCGGGTTCACCGCAAAGGTGAGTGTCCCAGGGGCACTCCGGCATCCACGAACAGCAGTAGTGTCCGGCAATAACCTCCCAATCGGGGCAGTCAGTGTCGGGGCAGTGGGTGTGGGGTTTAGTGTATCTGCAAACAGTATAACATCCTGCATCCGGACATATATCGTACTTTGCCGTCTGGCATACGTCAATATTAAAACATTCAATGACTAAAACAGACCTGTTATACGAAGCAGATACCGGTTCGCGGGGAATCACCTGCCCGGAAATATTTAATCTGACACTGTCAATTCTTATTCTTCCGGCTCCGCCGGGGGCTATTAATGCGTTTAACGGAGATGTGTCATCGCTAATTGTTTCCCTGATGGTAACCTCGACATCAAAGTTATTATTAATAGGAATCGTGGCATTTTCATTTTCATTAATACTGTTTAATATCCCGTTTAATATCCCGCGTCCGAGTGTGTTCGCAGCATCGCTCTGCAGGCTGAACATAATATTATCATGCAAAGACCTTTCAAGCAGCATCGCTTCGTTATATTCCCTTTGCATCCCTGTATACCTTATTCCGGAAATGGCAGCCGACGATACCGAAACGCAGATAATCATAAAGAAAAACATGAGAATTAACACAAGGACTAAGCTCTCGCCCTTTTTACCGAGAATTCTCTTCAAGTTTTTTATGCCCATCGATACACACCTCCTTTAATTTAAGGATTGTAATTAATTCTAATCGTTCTTACCGGAGAAGTTAAGTCTACTATCCTTTCTCCCTTTGTTGCAGATGAAACGAGCTTATAATAGATATCAACTTGGTAAGCTCCTGTATTACTATTAAGCGCAGGATTATCGGGTTCCGCGGGGTCGGGTTGGTTGTGCATGATAAAAATCGAATCTCCTTCTAATTGTATCCTATATCTGACACTCCCGACTATGCCCGTTGCTATTTGTATATCGCCTATAGCCATCGTCAGCGGCGTCCCCTCTGCATCTGTCAGAACAACCTTGGCTACCGGTACAATGTGTGAATCTTCTTGAAGCGGAGGAAACGGCTGGTTATTTGCGCTAAAAGGGTTAAGGTTTAAATTGATTAAATTCTTTGAATTGTCCGTCTGGTTAAAATTAAGCGCATCTGTTTCTGTAAAATGCTTTGCTTTTAGAGTAAGGAATGTAATCTGTCCGGGGAATTCCACTTCAGCACGCATTGAAACTCCGTCTACCGTGCTTTCGTATAAATATCTCGTGTTTGATGAATAAAGAGCGCCGTATCTCACATCATTAGCCGGCCTGCTTTCTAAAATGTATGATATGGTTGTATCGCTGCCCGGCGGCAAATTAACACTTTGAATCTTAATAACATGCTGCTCGTGAACACCTGAATTAGAAATTGAACGCGTGAAACCTTTTGTTGTTCCCTGCACATTATATACCGTGAAGCCCTGCGGAATCACATCGTTAATAACCCCGCGCGCCAGAGATGTTCCGGTGTTATGAATTCTGAGGGAAACCCTAAACGGACCGTTAACAGGCGTACCGCCCGGACATGGTAATGAAAAGTTTATTGATTCGCACAATGCATGAGCCGGGCATATGTGTTTATACAGATGTACCTGGCTGATGTCAACTCTGGCGACCGGCGAAACATTGTAGTTGGGATGAACGTTTTTAAACTGACGGAAATCATCCATGTAGTCTACTCTTGCCTGATTCGCGATGTAATACAGCCACGTTGAAACACCGGGCTCGTCTGAGAGTTCATGCCGAACCTGCACGTTGAATCTAATTGTTATTTCCTCGCCCGGCTGAAGAACTAAACCGGGGAATGAAATTGTCAGCGTGTTATCATCATAATTAATATTCCCGGACGTTGCCGCGCCCGATATACTTACTCCTCCCTCCTCATATTTCATCAGCTGATGGAACGGAGCCATCGCGTTTGTGACGACTATTGAACCCGCCGGAGTCTGCCCCCGGTTAGTGACCGTATGCTCTATAATCAATTTTTCACCGGGCTCAACGAAGTGCACCACTTGCCCGTTGATTTTTCCTTTACTTAAATCAGTATCCCCATTGTACTTTATATCGTTGGTAATCGTCAGGAACGCGGGCGCGGAGATGAAGTCTATACCCGCTAAATAGTTTGCTTCTTCCCCGTTCGACGTGTTGTTGGACTGGAACGCGAATTCTGTATGCTCCTGCCCCGGCGGTACTGTGTACAGCCCGTAATACTGTTTCCAGCCGTATGTAACGTCCCAGTAACCGAATATTCTTTGTTTTAAATCGCTTTCCGAAAGCCCTACTGCGGTCGCTAATCCGGCAAGGCTGGTGTACCCGCCCGGAGCAAGCGTGACAGGCGACTGCATCCAGAAAGTAACGCCGTATCCGCTGCGGCTGCCGGTTTCAGGGGCAACAAGAGCGCCTCCCGGGGTTGCGGGTATTTCTAACGTAATATAATTAAATGCATCAAATCCTACGTCTGCTTCTGCTCCCCTGTTCCCATCCAATGTTGTTCTGAAGTCGGTGATTCCGCTGGTGTTAAGAGAAAAAATTAAATAAATTTCAGTCGCTCGAACATTGGAAGCATTTATTAATATACTTCTCGGAATATTAATTGTCGTAGAAGTAACGGTAGGTTGAACTTGACCTGACCGTGCGATTCTGTTAACGTTTCCGGCGTTTTCGTTTGTGGCAAAAGTAATATTATTAAATACCATTCCGCTTCCGGCTGCTGATGCGTCTGTCCATAATGCTATTTGCCTGTTGTTGCTGGTTCTGTTTGTTCTGTAAGTAACAGTGAGGTTAATTCCGGAAGTGGGAATTGTAATTCCATCTAACTGGTTATCGAGGTCTAATCTAAGCAGGTGGTCACCGTTACCCATCTGGGTTACGGCAGTTTCGCGCGGGTCGTTAATTGACCATCCGATAGTCGCACCGGGTGAACCGCCCGCACCGCCTGTGATTCCCGAAGTTCCAATCCATACGTCATGAGCATTAAGCGTCCGGCTCCAGTTGACGCCCGCGAGCGGCGACGGATTTTCCGCAGTCCATTGACTGTGAACGTTATCCCAATAGGGTCTAAGGCTTTGGTTAAGCGGTCTTCCGCCGAAAACGCCCAAATACGAAACAGTACGCGCAGCTACCGGGTTATACCAAAGACTGTTTATTAAATTGGGGTCAGCGCCTGTCGTGTTTGAACGCGGTGAAAGACAGGGCCGGATAAGAGTAAGACCGCTGTAACCTGCGTGGTTTCTGCCGTCGATCGATTCCGTTCCCGGAATATATCCCGTTAAGAAAAAGCTCATCATATCTTCCCGGGGCGAGCTGAGTGAACCCCCGTGCCTTGTCATATGATGGAAAGTGTAGTAGAACTGCTGCCGCACCGGATAAGGCTCTCGCTCTGTCCGGCATACCTGATAAAAAGTTGATGCGATATGGGCGTTTAACTCTGCGTAAACCTCGGTCATGGAGCCGTTGTAGCCTCTGCGGGCGCGACCATGCGAACCATCTCCGGCAGGTTTTTGGAACTCAAACGCTTCCCAGCCGTATCCTGAGATGTTACTATTGGAACCTCGCGGCCAGTTATCAGGAAAATTCCAGGTCGGGTGTGGAATTTCATTTATCAGGGTGTTGATAAAACTCGATTGAAAAGGCCTTGCCGCCCAGCCCGGAACAAAGTCCTGATGGTAATATGAATAAATGGCGTTATCGCCGGATATTTGGTTTAAGAATGTCCTATTGGTGTTACTAACTCTGGTTGAGTGATGTCCGTTAAATGCGCCGGCGCCATTGACAGCGTATGATGTACCCCAACCGGACCTGAGGAAAGCGGATGTGTTACCTCCAAGCCATACGTTATGACCGCTTCCGTTGAACGGAATCTCTGTGCCGGATGGCAAATTATCCCGTCCGCCGGGGACTCCGGGGCTTCTGTTGGGGTTGAGTGGGTTATCATTTCCCCGCTCCCACGGAACCACCAGCACATCATTGAAATCGCCGTTTTTAAACTCCAGCGGCATCCGCCCAATTCCATCTTCGTTAGGGTCGAAAACCCCGTCAATCTGCAGCCTGTCACCCACTCTCGGATAAGCGGCGGGCTCCGTTAGGGTTCTTACAACGGGGTAAGGATAATTTGTAGCGCTGTCTTTCCAGTTTGAAAACCTCACCGCTTCGCCAAACGCGCTGCTTGTGTCCTCAATCCATTGTTTGTTGAAGAAACCTGTTATTAAACCGTGATTTACATCTACACCCTCAATGGTATATTCGGCGGTTTTTGAGAAGTTATAGTTCTCAAGGCCTGTTTCGATATCCGACGGACTTCTTATAAGCGAGTAATTATTACCGGCGAGATAGAAACAGTACATGCCTTCCGCACCGCTGCGTATAATTGGAAAGAGGTGCGTGTTGCAGTTCAGTGCATTGCAAATAAGCCCCATTTCAGAACCCGGTTCCTCGCTGCATCGTATGCCCGGAGCAGGCGCTATGAAAAGAGCTTTTGAAATTATCCCGCCGTTATGTCCGGCGATACCCCCGCCTCCCGATGTTATAGGAGATGTAGCGCTTATGGGAGCAGGAGGTGGTGGTGGTGGTGGTGGAAGAGCGGGAGGTTCAGGTATAACAATTGCAGCGCGTTCAACCGACAGGAAATAAACATCGGCGATTTCGCCTGCATTATTCCCGACAAGCCCGCCTATGTTGCTGCCCGAACCTGAAACACTCGAATATTCCGCACCGCTTCTGTGAATTCCGAGGTTACTGCCGGCCGCATAGTTAATTCCTGCAATCCCGCCCATGTTTGCGGCAACTCCGCAAACACTCACATTTCTTACAAAACTATCCCTGATTAACCCGCTCACATCGTTAACACCGGTCATTCCTCCGGCATAATCGCCGCCGTTCACGGTAATATTAGATTTTTCCACTGCAACTCTGTTGAACGTGCCTTTATTTATCCCGGCTATTATTCCTCCGCTATCACCTGATACATCAGCGTCCGAAATTATCAAGCCGTCTATCAAGCCCCGGTTTTCGTTAAATAACCCTACATTTTCCATTTCGGAAACTGTTTCATCTATATGTAAACCCTGTATTTTATAATTTATGCTGCCATCTACGTCAACAGACACAGCACGGTAACTTCCCTCAAGGACACCGAGAGGTTTAAAGTTATGTATCGCGTTGTGTTCAAGCGCCATGTCAATATCAACCGTTTGTCTGAAGCTGTATGACCCGTCAGTTTCCGGGCAGATATAATCTGCTGCATAGCGTATATTATTTAAGTGCCTTGCCGATGTAATCAAAAAGTTGTTGGTATTCAATTCACGGGCGAAGTGCGTATTGGCAACCGTGAGAGATTCCACAGGCTGTACGCCGGTGTCAGCAATCCTTACCCGAATACGTCTGGGAGCAATAAAATTCCCTTCTGCATCCGTTCCCGTCAAATCCGGATTTGATACGTCGATTCTAGCCGGATTAAGCAGGGTTTCATCGTTACCGATATGGTCAATTATCCAGATATACCTGAAATAATGAAGATGGGTTCCGTCGCAGTCGATAAACTCGTCCTCATCATCAAATTCTTGTATGCAGTTAACCTCACCGCAACGAACAACGTTGTGAGTATCGCGGTAAATACTTTCCCCGTCAGCTCTGACGGCCTCGTAAAAATTAGTCGGCACTTCATTTAGATTAATTGAACCGGTGGTGCTGATGGTTTCTTTTGTATCGGAGCAGATGATTTCAAAAGTATAATTCGGCAGCGGACCGCTTCCGCCGGGATTACACGGGGCTTCCGGGTTGCAGGGGGTTCCCAGATTACATTCAACGCCCTCAGCGCAGGGAGCGCCCAAGGTGAACCCGGGTCTGATTAATAAAAACTCAGCATAAAGCACATTTACCTTAGTATGGATTTCACTGCTTATCTCAGATTCAACCTTAAGTTCCTCGCCGGGATTTGCGCCGTCATAAATATTTGCATAATCGAAACCTGTCATGAATGTCGGCGTCGGCACACCCGTTTCCCTTACGCCGAAGTAACCCTGCCTGCGCGCAAGAGCAAGGCCGCCGTATTCGCTCAAACCGCGTTCGCCGGTTATGTTGTTTATGTTATTTTCGTCTTCATCCTCACCTTCATCTTCGTCTTCACCTCCGACCATATATATAAATTCTTCCTGTAGCGCGTTGCCGTAAAACACAGACAGAACATTGCCCGTTCTAATGTTGTATTCGATTAATATAGCTTCCTGCAGAATTTCTTTATCGAGGATTAAAAAATCTAACATATTAAAAAATTTATGTACCGCATCAGCGCAGGCGGCATCATCGGGTCCTTCACAGGCGTCGTTCGCACAGTCCGTGGCGGGATTATAGTTTCTCGGCTTGCTTATAAAGCGGACGAAATTCTGATTATTAAGAGCGGCTTCCTCCGCCGGGAACAAAGTTCCGAGCTGATGTGCAACAACGTTATTATTTTCGTCGCCCGGAATCATAAAAGCAGGGTCCAAATTACCGTTTGCATCAAAATTATGCCCGGCTATGGTCGCATTCAAATTCCGTTCTGCCGCGCTCTTTGTAAGATGATTCTGCACTAAAACAAATATGTTTCTGGCTATATTCGAACGGTTGGTCTGCTGCCCGCGCCGAACCATGCTCGTGGACACCGGGATGGTAATAGTCGCAAGAATCGCTATAATAGCAATAACCGTCACCAGCTCTATCAAAGCAAAGCCGGTGCGTGCGCTTTTCCTTGCCTTTTGTATGTTTTTGATGAACATAGTTGAACCCTCCCGCAACAGCACATCAGTCTTAATGAGCACATCTTGCCAACAGCAATTGTGTTATGCTTACAAATACATATACCTTTTTATATTATATATGCAAATCATCGTTTTGTCAATATAAAAATTCCAAAATAGGAAATTTTTGTACAATATGACGAATTATTTTTAAGCAAAGAAAAAGCACCTTCCGGTGCAGGTTTTTTTATTAAAGGTACGAATTTATAATTTCCCGAACCCTCGCATTATCCTCGGTTACATAGAAAAACAACCAGCCGGAGCTTGTCAGTACCCCCGCGCTGTCCAGCTTATACATTTCAGCGGGCGCGTAATCGCGGAAGTCCGCCCGCCTGCTTTCCAGCCGGTTTTCAACCGTGGTCTTTGCCGCTGCCGCCGCCTCTGACGTGCCGAACCTTATTATAAGCAGCTCATCGGGGAACGCTCCCGAGCCGCAGATGTAAAACGAAAGCTCCTCAATCCCCGCCGTGTCTAAGTCAGCGAAAAAAGACGGTATATCCTCTATTTCTTTTTTAACTGAGGAGGGTATTTCTATTTCGGCGAGAATGGCATCCGCTATTGTTTGCGTCCGGACGCCACCGAGCGCGTTATCCCCGTTGCCTGCCGAACCGCAGCCGCCGAATAAAACTACTGCGAAAATTAAAAATATTGTAAAAATCTTTTTCATAACTATTTCCATTAAGTCCTTTCTTCACAAACGAATAATGAAAACAACGTTTCCCCCGATTCAGTTATGTTTATTTTCAAACTTCATTTTCCCTTGTCAGTTATTAATTATTAGGCAGCAATCCCCGCTACCTTTCTTAATATTATAATTGCGTCAGCCGTATTGACCACGCCGTCACCGTTAAGGTCATACTTGAGCCTTTGGTCGACAGTGAGCGTAATCAGACCTGCTCCGTACCGGAGAATAAGCAGCGCGTCCGCGCTGCTTAATATATCGGTCTCCGGCTCGTCGGCGAACGGAACTCCGACCTTGAGCAGCTCGCCGCGGGCTGACGGCTCCGTTTGAACCGTAAAAGTGATAACGTTTTCATTCATCGTCATGCCGAAGATAAAACGGTTCCCGCTGCCGCCGAGATTCGAGGGCGTGTGCACTATATCAATCCTGCCCGTTTCCGGGTCGAGCGAAAGGATTTCCTTCGCGGTATTAAAATACAGCAAACCGTCATAAGCTGCGATTCTTGCATGGGACTGCCATGCGCTGTAACCTGCTTGATGCTCTGTCCCGTTCGCGTACCAAATCGCTTCAAAGTCATGCACTTTTTCCGTGCGCCCCGTGCTTATATTATGCCTCATTATGCTGTTATTATTGATGCCGCGTTCAATCGAATCGGTACTTTCGAGCCAGTAAAAATAATCGCCGAGTATAACAACTGCGCTATCCGCGCTGCGGAAGAAAGCGTTGCTGTATTTGGTTGAGTCCGTATCTCTTCCGTCGGCTGTGGCCCACTCCCAGTTAACGTGAGTTTTGTTTATTTCCCTGCCGCTGAGCAGAAAAAAATCATATATGATAGTGCCGTGGGGGCGGTTGGCAGGGGCGTTCCAGGTCGGGTCTGCATGATACCAGCTCCCGTCAAGCTTTACCATTGCCCAGGCGTGAGAGATACCGCTTTTCACACAATTCCCCGAAGCTATCCTGCTTTCTATGCCTGCCAGCCCCAAAAGATGTATGTACGCTTTCGCGTAGCCGTCGCACACTGCCAACCCGTCAACAAGCGCTCCGTAAGCCGTGTGAGAAATCGGGCGCATCGGCGACAAGCTAAAGCCGTACGTTTCATAATACTTTAAAAGCTCGCTGTCATATGTAGTATTAAGCGCTATATAATTATGTAAAATTAATGCTTTCTCGAAATCGGTTCGCGCGTGGCGGACGAGTCCCAGTGCTTGAATTGCCGCAATGTTGAATCTTCTGAGCCCCTCGGTATACTGAGCGGGCGTCATGATGTAGTCGGGTGTAATCGTAAACATCGAAAAGTCGGTATACCAGTTCGCTCCCATAGAATTGGTTACGTTAAAAAGCCGGGGGTTATTATCAATAATATTCGGAATGAGCCCGCTGATAAGCCAGCTTGCTAAATCCTGACCGCCGTCGGCGCGCCCCCGCTGAAGCCAGTCGTCATTATTCCTTATGTAGTATCCGATGTCGATTGCTTCCGTGAAGCTCTCAAGGCTTGCCACTATGTATTCCTCGAACGTCATGCGCGACGGATTGAGCGCTGCTGCTGTAACCGGCGTTATTAGGACAAAGCTGATAAACACCGCAAACGTAAGCAACAAACTTATAGGTTTTTTAATACTTTTCATTCAGATATCTCCTTTTACTTAAGTATACTACACATTTATGCACTGTGTCAACCCTGCTGTCCGGTAATGCTGTATGTTCCGTCTCTTTCCCTTGTCAGAATTCCGCCCCTCTCCACTTCGGGAATGTCAACTTTTGCAATAATTTCGCCGTTTGCGTCCGAAAGGAACAGCGTTTCCCCCGCACTGAGACTGAAGTTTGCCTGCGGTTTCATGAGAGTGTCGGGCGAGCTGTTGTTTTTCATGACGATAGTCAGCGATTCCTCCGGCTGTATGGAAATTGCCGGAATTTTCCACTTCATTAAATTTTCAATATCATCTGAGAGATAATATGTTCTTGTTGAAATCGCAACTCGGTTCGGGTTATCAAGACTAATCCAGTCCGCGCCGTTTGCAGTGCAAAGTTCATTTATAAACAACGGCGCGCCGTCTATAACTTTATCGGTGTGCAGTTTTATGCTGATGTTCCCGCTTTCGTCCGCCATGTCTGCGGTGATTCTCATTTCAGGTTCAAGGTAATGCGTGCCGTTTACTTCCCATCTTACGAACTCATATCCGGCATACGGCTGAACACTCAGCGGAACGCCGTAATACGTAAAGTAATTCGTTGTAACCGGCGTATCGTTTTCAGAAACCATGCGGGTGTTGAGCCATGCGCAGGCACCTGCCGCATCGGTAAGAGTAACGGTATACATCGAATCATCGGGGAGTTCAAAAATGTTAACCATATTACTTAGGAAAATCTGAGGTCTTCTTCTCGCGAAAGAATTGATTTGTTCCCTGTTGCCGTGCAAATCCCACAACCAAATAACGCGCTCCTGTACCGCTGAAAGCAGTTCCGGGTCGCCTTTCGCGGCGATTTCTTCAAGAGTTGCTGTCATGTTTGAGGTTGAGAAAGCCCCGTCAATTAAATCACAGATTGTATTAGCGTATTTCTCGCGCATGTCGTCGCGCCCGAGAACCGCCTGAAGCAGAACCGACTGCCCGCCCATATGAGCGCCGGACCCGCGTCCTCCGAGCATATGACTGAGCGTGTTTGCGCTGTTACCCTGCCCGTAAATTCCCATTGAGAACTCCACATCGTACATCAAGAACCGCCACTTCCCGTCATTGAACGGGCTTGCGATTACTTCGTCATCATCGGGAAAATACCGCCACAATCTCACGTTATTGCCGGGCCAGTCCCTGTTGTCTATATAGGTTTGTATTGCATAATACATTATTAAGTTTTCGATATCCACAAGAGAGCAGAATTCCTCAAAAACCGCATCATCGCGGAAGCCGCCGCCCATCTCTGCCGCAGCTTTTGCAAGCTCGTAGACATACGCCCAGTCTTCCACCGCACGTTCTTCCCCGTCCTCGCCGCTTTCGGATTTTTGTATAATCTCGTAGTTTTCCTTTAAGCCGCCGTATTTCCCCGCAAGATACCCGAGGCACATCGATTCCTTGAGCCACGCGAAGCCGTAGTACTCGCCGTTAAGAAACACTGCCGCGGGTGCAAAAGCCTGCACATCAGGAAAGCCCGCCTGCTTTGCCAGGCTTCCGCCCAGTTCGTCACGGATATTAGCGTGTTCCCTATCATTTGCGCCGTTACGGAGAATCAAGCGGTCAAATCGTGTGATTAACTGACCGTTATAATTAAACGTATCATCGAAGAAAGCGTGTCTGAATTTGCTTTCGCCGTATTGACTGCGTGCAATCAGCCGCCATGACTTCTGCGCAGCCGCGCGCGACCAGCCGCCCTGAATACGGCCGCCTGCCGCCTGATGAATAAGCGTGTTGCCCTGATAATCGTAGACCTCGACGTAAAAATCACGCTCGCCCTCGCGCCCTCTGATGTTGAAGTTCGCGGGGGCGGGCGGGTCTATATTGCCCCTTCTCCCTCCACGCTCGTTTTCGATATATTCATCGCGCAAAAAGCCTTCTACAGCTATTCCGTGGTAATAATCATAAAGGTCATACGGGTCTGCCGAAAGCACGAAAACATATGTCTCGGGCGTGAATCTGCTCCATACGTTTCTGCCCGTAATATAGCTGTTGGTGGCGACAGCGGACTCTATTCCCGCGCATGATTCGTTCTCATAATAAACCGCAACGGCTTTTATGGTGGTAGCTCTTATTCTGTCGCCCGCCGAAATCCTTATCGGCGCGGTATATACCCTCGAAAACTGACTCGGCGGCGAGCCGTCGGTGGTAAAAAATATAATGGCATTAGGGTCGTCGGAAAAAAGCGTTATATCTATGGCGGTATCATAAAACGTTTCCGTATGCGAAAAACTTACGGAAAGACGCGAAATATCGACTTCGCTTTCGGCGGCAGCGTCCGGTACCACATCAAGCTCTGTTTCTGTTAGCGTTGTAGCTTCTATTTCTTTACCGGCTTCTGCGTTCATGAAAATAAGCGCAGCAGCACCGAGGATTATAACCGACGCTAAAACTATGTACCGCATCATATTTTACGCCCCCTTTACACTATCTTTACATAACAGTATACAGGAGGCGCGGGAAAAAGTCAATGGCAGGTGGCAAATTAAACGAAATAATTAACTCCGGCTTTAAACAGCGGCATATCTTTATTACCCGGAATATTTTTTACAAGCTCCGCACAAACCCGCTCCGTATGCGCCATTTTACCGAGCACACGCCCGTCGGCGGATATGAGCCCCTCAACTGCGAGCATCGAGCCGCACGGGTTAAATTCAATTTCCATGCTCGCCTCGCCGGCAAAGTCAACGTACTGCGAGAAGATTTGCCCGTTCGCAATCAGCTCCTGTATTGCGGCTTCACTTGCGGCGAACCGCCCCTCGCCGCAGGATACGGGCGCGGCGTAAACCTCGCCGGTATTGCACAGCGACAGCCATGGCGACTTCACTGAGCTTATGCGGGTTTGAACCATTTGCGACTGGTGACGGCCGATTTTGTTTGTGGTGAGCGAAAGGCTGTGCGGCGATATAAGCCCGAGCTTGAGCAGCGCCTGGAAGCCGTTGCCGATGCCGAGCGTGAGCCCGCCTCGTGACTCGAGAAGGTTTTTGATTTCTTCAGTAATACGCTCATTGCTCATAAAAGCCGCGATGAACTTCGATGCGCCGTCGGGTTCGTCCCCCGCCGAAAAGCCGCCGGGAAGCGCGATTATATTGCTATCATCAATAAGATTTGCAAACTCGGAAATTGATTCTTCCAGGGCGCGTACTGAAAGGTTTTTTATGATGAATAGCTCTGTGTCGGCGCCCGCTTTTTCAAACGCGGCCTGCATTTCATACTCGCCGTTCGTTCCCGGGAAAACGGGGATTAAAACACGCGGTTTTGCAGTTTTATGCGCCGGATTACAGACGGCGGCGTTAACACCGCTGTATGTGATTTTTTCGGGTGAAGGCTCAGATGAAGTTTTTGACGGAAAAATCGGTTCCAGCACGCTTTTCCAAAGCTCTTCGCACTCATTTAAATTTAGCTGCGCATCACCGTAATTAATTACATATTCCGCAATAGTTTCGCCTATGCATTTCGCGCCGTCGAATTCCTCGTCTGCCTCAATTATAAATGCGCCGTAACAGGACGTAAAGAGTTTCAATTCATCTGTGTTTTTTAAGTTCGCGCCTATTTTATTTCCAATCGACATTTTAAATATGCCCTCGGCAATTCCGCCCGCTCCGAGTGTCCAGACAGACAACGCGTTTTTACGTACAATTTCGTTTTCAACTTTCTCGAAAACTCGCTTTACGCTTGCATAATCTGGCAGATTATTACAATCGTAATCCGGCGTGATATACATAATTTTACTGCCCGCTTTCTTTAACTCAGGCGAGATGATATTATCAATTTTTGCAGTCGTAATCGCGAAAGAAACCAGTGTCGGCGGTACGTCGATGTCCTCGAAGCTTCCCGACATGGAGTCTTTCCCGCCGATTGACGGTGCGCCGAGATTTATCTGCGCCTCATACGCACCCAGCAGCGCGGCGAACGGCTTCCCCCACCTTTCGGGACAGTCTTTCAAACGTTCGAAATACTCCTGGAATGTAAGACGAACGCCGCTGCTTTTACCGCCTATTGCAACGATTTTTGCGATTGACTCAACAACAGCAGCAGCCGCGCCGTGATATGG
Organism: Oscillospiraceae bacterium; assembly: GCA_009783695.1. GTDB lineage: Bacteria > Bacillota > Clostridia > Oscillospirales > Ruminococcaceae > Ruminiclostridium_E. The sequence goes on along the minus strand of WRCY01000006.1, from coordinate 11,878 downwards.
CGATTGCTGCGAAAGCACGGGATTGAAGCCCCACGACATTATTGACGCAGTTTTTGTTTCACGACCTTGTACAGGTATTTTTGCAGCCATCGCCTGAGCGGGCGTCTGCTGCGTTTTCCCGCCGAGCGGCATCAGCACTGTGCCCGCGCCCGCCGTTGAATCGAAACGGTTCGCAAGCGCCCGCTGTGAGCATATGTTTAAATCCGTGACGAGCTTTTTCCAGTTTTCCGCTGTATTCTGCATCTCCCCGAAAGAAATTCTCGGAGCTGCCACGCGTACCCGCGCATATTTAACCGCGCCGCTCGAATTTAAAAACTCGCGTGACAAATCAACTATAATCCTGCCCTGCCACTGCATTTTAAGCCGCGGTTCGGTTTTTACTTCAGCAACAATTGTTGCTTCTAAATTTTGTGCGTTCGCAAGCGCGATGAATTTATCAGCGTCATTTTTGTCAACCACAACAGCCATTCTTTCCTGCGATTCCGAGATTGCAAGCTCTGTTCCGTCGAGCCCCGGATACTTTGCGGGAACCTTGTCAAGGTCGATGAACAGCCCGTCCGCGAGCTCACCGATTGCAACGCTCACGCCTCCGGCACCGAAATCATTGCAGCGCTTGATGAGCTTTGCGGCTTCGGGGTTTCTAAACAGCCGCTGATGCTTACGCCCTTCGAGCGCGTCGCCTTTTTGTACTTCCGCGCTGCTTTTCCCGTGACTTTCCGAGCTGTGTGACTTCGACGAACCGGTTGCGCCGCCGCAGCCGTCGCGCCCTGTTTTTCCGCCTAGCAGAATCACAACATCGCCCTCGCGGGGACGCTCACGGACTACGTTTTCCGCTTTAACCGCGCCCACAAGCGCGCCGAGCTCCATACGTTTAGCCATGTAGCCGTCGTGATAAATCTCCTGTACAAGCCCGCCCGCAAGCCCTGCCTGATTGCCGTAAGACGAGTATCCCGCCGCAGCCGTGTTGGTAATTTTACGCGGCGGCAGCTTGCCGTGAATTGTGTCTGCGACAGGCATAAGAGGGTTTGAGCAGCCTGTAATCCTCATCGCCTGATAAGCATAAGCCCGCCCGGAAACCACATCTCGTATTGCGCCTCCGAGGCAGGTCGCGCCGCCGCCGAACGGCTCAATTTCAGTCGGGTGGTTGTGCGTTTCGTTCTTGAACATCAGCAGCCACTCTTCGCCGTCAACGTCAATTTTAACCGAGCAGGCGTTGATTTCCTCGCTCTCGTCGAGGTCACTCAAAAGCTCTTCGGCTTTGAGTTTTCTCATACCCATTGTCGCAATGTCCATAAGCGAAATCGGCTTCTCAGAACGCCCCAATTTATTTTTATCTGCTAAGTATTTTTTATATGTTTCATTAATGTAATCCGTTTCGATTTGCACATCGTTAATGTGTGTCAAAAACGTCGTATGGCGACAGTGGTCGGACCAATACGTGTCGAGCATACGGATTTCCGTTATAGTCGGATTGCGGTTTTCACTTTTAAAATAATCCTGACAAAACTCGATGTCTTCTATGTCCATCGCAACTGCATAATCATCAAGAAACTTAATTAATTCATTACGTGAAAAATCAATAAAGCCGTTTAAAATCTCAACTTCGCCCGGGATTTCATATTCGGTTTTTAATGTCTTCTTCTCTTCAATTGTACACTCGCGCGCCTCAACAGGATTGATTAAATACTTCTTAATTTTCAAAAAATCTGCGTCACTAACTGCACCTTTAAAAATATAAATTCCCGCGCATTTTACAACCGGCTGCTCACAGACCAAAAACGCACCAAGCGCCTGCGCTGCGCAGTCTGCGCGCTGGTCGTACTGCCCCGGTAAAAACCGGACTGCAAGCATACGCTCGTCCGCTTGTAAAACGGGAAACTCATTGTAAACTAAATCTGTTGCAGGTTCTGAAAAAATGACAGGAACAGCTTTATCAAAGTTATCACGGCTGATTCCCTCCACCTCGTAAAGATTGATTATACGCACGCCCTCTAACTTTTCAATCAGGAGCGAGCTGCGGAGTTCGGCGAGAACATTGCCGCTCACCGCGGCGAAACCGGTTTTCTTTTCGGTAAAAATTCTGTAAACTAACATTTTCATTCTCCTACACATAAATTGTTTTCTATTTTAATTATTTTTGCGCTTAAAACATCGTTCCTTTGCGTTGTTTTATTTATTATTTTCACAGGCGCATAATTCTCCGCATGACCGAAATTTTCATTTTCAATCAGTACGTTCAATATTCTGCCTATTTGCGCGTTTAAAAATCCGCTGCGCATCTCCTCGGCTGCTCGTAAAAACTCGTCGCGGCGCTCACGTTTTATTCGCTCGGGGACTTGATTTTCCATAGTTGCTGCAGGCGTGCCCGGACGAAGTGAAAACGGGAATACATGTATTTTCGCGAATTTTATTTCACGGGTGAAGCCAATACTTTCTTTAAATTCCTGCTCGGTTTCCCCTGGGAATCCAACGATTATATCAGTGGTAAGCGCGGCATTCTCCCCGAACATCGAGCGTATTTTCTGCACTTTTTTATAATATTCATCTGTTGTATAACGCCTGCCCATACGCTTTAGAACGCTGCCGCTGCCGCTTTGCAGTGACAGGTGAAAATGAGGGCAGAGCTTTTTTTCCCGTGCAAGCTGTTCAAGCAGTGAATCATTTAATAAATCCGGCTCAGCCGAGGAAAGCCGCACACGCTGTGCAAATTCCGCAGCCGCGCTCACCGCTCGGTCTAAGCCGTGTTCATATTTGGCAAGATTGATTCCGGTCAGCACGATTTCCTTGAAGCCGGCTTTCGCTGCGGCTCCGGCTTCCGCACGAACATTGTCAATCGTGCGCGAACGCGGGTTTCCGCGTGCCCTCGGAACTATGCAGTAAGCACAGTTGCAATCGCAGCCGTCTTGAATTTTTATAAACGCCCTTGTTCTCCCGCTGTTCGGGTTAAAGCCGTTGAAATCTTCGTAAGTATCAGATAAAAGCACGATTTTATCAATATTAATACGGGTTTGAATAAACTGTTCAATAAGTGCAGGTATTTCACTTCTCAGGGCTGTACCGCAAGTTATATCTGCGCCCAGCTTCCGCGCCATATCGGGATACGCCTGCGGGAAGCAACCCGTCAGAACTGTGATTATGCGAGGGTTTTTCTGCTTTGCTGAGCTCAGTAGCCGCCGTGTTTTCTTGTCGCTGTTTTCTGTGACTGTGCAGGAGTTGACAATAAATATATCAGCTTGTTCAACATCTGTGACAGGCAGAAAACCGAGCCCGGTTAACTGCGCCGACAAACCCGAGCTTTCATATTGATTTACCTTGCAGCCGAGCGTCGTTAGTAGGAAGTGCATAAATATTCACCGTTCGTTTTGTGCATTATTGCTAATTTATCAAGGTGTACATTTATATTATACTCTAAACTTCCAAACTTTGCAAGATTCTATTGACGATTCTATTTTTTCATGCTATAGTTTAAATGTAGAGAAAGAAAATTTATTAAAAATAACGAAAAGGAGTAAACACAATGACAGAAGTAAGGATTAAATTAAACACCATTGACGACGTTAAGAAGTTCGTGAACATCGTTTTCAAGTATGAATACGATGTGGATGTGATTTCAGGGCGTTACGCAGTAGACGCGAAGTCGATTCTCGGGTTGTTCAGCATCGACCTTTCAAAGGATGTAACGGTGAAAATTCACTACGACAGCTGCGACGAGTTGCTCGCAGAAATCAAGGAATTCACAGTGTAAACAAGCAGAACATACTTCGGCGGTATCGTAAAGATACCGCCGATATTTTTATTCCAGGCAATCAGTCACAACCGTAAGGTTTTGATGCAGCTGCAGCACTGACGCCGGCACTTGCGGTGTAATCGCGCCGTAGAGGGCTTTTTTAAGGATATTTGTCTTGTCGTTCCCGCTTGCAATCACAATTATTTTTCTCGCCTGCATTATAGTTCTAATGCCCATGGTTATTGCGCTTGTCGGAACTTCCCCGGGGCTTGCAAAGAACCGCGAATTAGCCTTAATAGTTTGCCCGGCAAGGTAAACGCGGTGGGTTTCAGCGACAAACTCCTCGTCCGGCTCGTTAAAGCCGATGTGCCCGTTGTGCCCCATTCCGAGCAGCTGCAGGTCAACCCCGCCGAGTTTTTCAATGAGCTTTTCGTATCTTTCGGCTTCCGCGTCGGGATTTGCCGCCATGCCGTCGGGGACATGGGTATTATCCATGCTTATGTTAATGCGACTGAACAAGTTTTCATTCATAAAATAGCGGTAGCTTTGCGGGTTATCCGCGCTCAAGCCGCAGTATTCATCAAGGTTTACGGTCGTAACCTTTGAGAAATCCGCACCGCTTTCCGCCATGTTTTTGTACAACCCCATCGGTGATGAGCCGGTCGCCAAGCCGAGCACACCCGCCGGTTTCTCCCTCACCTGCGCCAGCAGTAAATCCGCGGCGGCGCGGCTCATTTCCTCGTAGTTCTTTACTTTAATCAAGTTCATCAGTTTCTCCTCCTTTTTTATTTTGATTTTTTAACAGGTCGCGTATTTCTTCCAGAAGCAGAATATCGGCTGCTTTTTCGGGCGGCTTTTCTTCTTTCTTCTCTTGTTCTGTTTTAATTTTAAGCGTGTTCATGAATTTTATGATTACAAACACACAAACTGCTATTATAAAAAAGTTAATAATCGCCTGTATAAACATACCGTAGGCGAAAACGGGATTTTCAGCGTCGGGGTAAATGCTCGGCAGGGTAACCTTCAGCGACGAGAAATCAATCCCTCCGATAAGTATGCCGATAAGGGGCGTGATTATGTCTTTCGCCACCGAATTCACAATCGCGGTGAATGCCGAGCCGATGATGACACCTACAGCCAAATCCATCACGTTCCCGCGCGAAATAAACTCCTTGAACTCCTTTATTATCGCGATTTTTCCCCTGATTATTTTCTTTTTTTCTTTTTTATCCATAATACTTCTGCCTTTCACTATGGCTAATTATAATCGTTTAACTTAAGAAGCAGCAAAGCTGTTTCATACATTCGCCCGTTGGGCGAATACCGCGCCACAAGCGCGGAAGTTACGATTTCATACGCCGTTTGTCGGCAGAGCCGACCGATGCGCAAAGCGCATCGAACTTAAAAAGCATTTCATGCTTTTTAAGTTAAACGACTATATAATTATAAGATATTCCCGGCTTCATGTCAATTCACAATATTCGACAAAAATAATAAAATGAAATAAGCGCACTTATTGAATAATTACAGCCGGCAGTGTTAAAAATAAAAACAACACTCTGCTACATAAAAAGAAACTGAAGGAGAGCAGAGTATTAAAATCACGGAAAGGAAACACATTATGTACATTAAACGCGGCGAAATTTATTATGCCGATTTAAGTCCGGTTATAGGCTCGGAACAAGGCGGGATGAGACCTGTATTAATCGTGCAGAACGATGTCGGAAACAAGCACAGCCCGACCGTCATAGCGGCAGCGATAACCAGCCAAAAGGAAAAATCAAAGCTCCCTACCCATATCGCGCTTAACTCGCAAAACTGCGGACTTGCAAAGGATTCGGTAGTACTGCTCGAGCAGGTACGGACGCTCGACAAAAAGCGCCTCAAGGAGCGCATGGGAGAGCTCGACGGCTCGTCAATGCATCAGGTGGACACCGCGCTCGGCGTGAGTCTGGGGATTAATATGCAGTAGGAAGAGAGGGGTTATCCCCCTCTCTTTCTTATATTATATCTCATAATAACCCCGCCGCTTCCCCCGCGACCGCCGCCGCTTTTTTAAACGCGCTGTGCAGCAAATGCGTGTCTATATCGTCTAAAGCGACGTTTAACTCCTCCGTCCATATGCGCTCCCTTGCCTCGCCGAGAAACTCCTTTGCAGATTTTTTATCAAGCCGCTTGCATGCGGTTTTGATTCCGTCAAGCTTCTCACGTAAATAAACCTTGTCCTCAGCGGTAATCTCGGCAGCGACGCTGCTTTCCTCCGGTTTGAACTTCTCAATCAAGGATTTAAGCACGGTTACAAATACAGGCGTCTTGTCGGTTATGAAGCCTGTGCTGCGCTCTTTCCCCGCCATCTCCAGCTTGTATGCCGCCTCGGACAGCTCCCGTTCGCCTATGTTTGCGAGTGAGCTCTTCATTCCGTGAATTATGGTCACGTACAGCTCCATATCATCATCGTTTGCCATGTTGGAATTAATTACGGGCAGCAGGCTCTCCAGCGTTCTGACGGCGCTTTCGGCGTCCTTTGCGAAATACTTCCCTATATCGGGTATGCTGAGCTTTCCGTTTGCGGCAGCTGTATACGAAGTGTCCGCCTTTTCTTTTTCGCTTTGCTCGCGCCGCGCCGCCTCTACTATTTCGCGCGGCTTCCTGTTGCGGATAAAATCATTCAGAATTACGTTGAGCTCACGCGAATCAATAGGCTTCGAGATAAAGCCGTCGAAGTTGTTCCTAAGGAACATCTCCTCCTGACCGGCGAGGGCGTTTGCAGTCAGCGCGACGACAGGCTCATTATACCCGAGCCCGCGTATGATTTTCGTTGCTTCAATCCCGTTCATGACGGGCATCATGTGGTCCATAAATATAATGTCGTATTTTCTTCCCGCTTTAATCATCTCAATCGCTTCAATCCCGCTCATGACCGTTTCGATTTTAAGCGAATAAGGCAGCATCATGCCTTTGGCGACCTGCAGATTCAACGACACGTCGTCAACAATAAGCACGCTGCCGTAAGGCATGTATTCGCGGATAATCTGCGCTTTTTTAAGCCTTGCCCTGCTCTTAAAATTAAAGTTCTTGAATTTCTCGACGAGCTCGTCCCCGCACATGTCTTCACCTATACGCTTTTGCGGCAGGGTTATTGTAAAGGTCGAGCCCTTGTCCGGCTCGCTTTCAACCTTAACGGTACCGTTCATCATATCAAGAAGCCGCTTCGTGATGCTCATTCCGAGCCCCGTTCCGACGGCGGCGCGCTTTTCGGTAAAGCGGGTAAACTCGTCAAACAGCACGTTCACCTGCTCCTGCGTCATGCCGATGCCGGTATCTTTAACCTTAATTATAAGCGCGGTATCAAACTTTTCGGCTTCACTTTCATTATTTGTTACTATGGGAGCGGCGGAAACCGACAGCTCAACCTCTCCCGTATCGGTATATTTAAATGCGTTTGAAAGCAGGTTGTTGAGGACTTGCTTGATTCGGAACTCGTCGCCGTAAAATTCGAGCGGCGTGTCAGGGTCCAGGATAATTTTAAATTTAATCGGCTTGCTTTCGTAGCGCAGGTAATTGAGCTGCGCGTTGTCGTTTATTAAGCTCGGTATATCGTATCTGACGGGAATTATATCAAGCTTGCCCGCCTCGATTTTCGATACGTCGAGAATATCGTTGATGATATTTAGAAGCAGGTCGCCGGAATCGCAGATAAGATTGAAAGCCTCGTCGACTTCCGGCGGGTGTTTTTCATTTTGAAGCTGGATTTCCGCAATGCCGAGAATCGTATTCATCGGCGTGCGTATTTCATGGCTTACAGTTGCGAGGAACGCCGACTTCGCGTTGCTTGCCGCTTCTGTTTCAGCCTGCCGTTTAGCGAGCGCCTCGATTTCCGTTATATCCTGTACAACTTCGATATAACCCGCCGTTTCGCCGTTTAAGTCACGCAGCATTTCAACGTTTTTCATAAGCGACAAACCGTTGTAATTAAACAGCGTCTGCTTCTCGCCGCGCTTCAGGCAAGCCACGCCGCACCTGTGCGTGTTACATATTTCCGATCCCCATGTACTGCATTCCCAGCCGATTAAATCCTTGCGCTTCATACCGAGGAAATTCTCAACGGCACGGTTCACGAAGGTCCACTTCATGTTCTCGTCCGTCACGGAAATAGGCAGCGGGATTTCGTCAAGAATCGAATGATACCAGTGCGCGAGTTCCTCGGTTTTGTCGTGTTCCTCGTTGAATTTTTCCAGCATCTCGCTCCGGTTGAGTGCGTGCATCATCATTAGACCCGCCGATTGCAGGATACTGATTTCCTCGTCCGAAAAACTGCGTTCATTCCGGCAGTTGTCAATCGTGAACATTCCCCAGAATCTGCCGCGCATGTAAAGCGGAATAACTATAACCGACTTTATTTTAAAGGTATGGAAAAAGTCATGAACGTCCTGCGGCAGCGCGGAAACAGGGCCGTGTATACATTCGCCTCGTCTGAAAATGCTTTCCCACATGGGGAACGCTTCAAAAGGAATACCCATGCCAATCGGTATTCTCGGTATATCGTTTTCATCGTGCATAATTCTTGCATAATCGTTAAGCCATTCATAGTTATGGATTATTTCACGCGTATCGTCACTTTCCGCGTTGCGCCAGATATGCACGCGGTCGGCATTCACACAATTCCCTATAAAACCCATTCCCTCAAGGATTGTTTCGTCAAAGGATTCTTCAACATTTATAGAGAGGAGCGCGGACGCCACGCTGTTCACCGTCGAAAGCAGCAAGCCGTGCTCCGCGACTTTCTTCGCCATTTTCTTTTCTTCGCGCAAATCTCTCATGTATGCGACGACGACATAATCGTTCCTGTATTTCACCCGCACTAACGTTGTATCAGCCGGAGCCGGTTCGCCATCCGGCATTTGGTTCATCCATTCCGTTTTGCAGTAACCCTCGTCTAATGCTTTTTGTATAAGTTTATTTTTCTTTTCGAGCGAGGACATACCATCGGGTTGAAATTCCGGTATAACCTCATCTATCCTGCTCATAAGCTCCTGCTTATCTTTCATTCCGAAAAACTTTATTATGGTTTTATTACAGTCAATAAGATTATAATTCTTATCCCAGGTGTCAATGCAAAGCGGCGAGGCATCAAGCATAACACGCATACGGTCTTCCGCTCTGTTGCGCGAGGCGACAAGGCGGATAAGAATAAAGCTTAACACCGCCGACAAAAATGCCCCGAGCGAGCCAAGATAAAGTATCGTGCTGCGCAGATTTCTGTAGTAGCTGTCCATGGTCGTCGCGATGCCCATATGCCAGCCGTTATCAAGTTTGAGCTGCCTGCCGGACATAAGCTGCATTTCGCCTAAGTAGCTTCGGAGCCGGAAGCCCGTTATTACATTCTCTTTTGCCATAGTATCAGCGATTGCGGCGTGTTCGTTTCCGAGCTCGTGCAGATTCATTCCCAGGAACTCGCGGTGGGGATGCGCTATAAAGTTCATCTCACTGTCAAACAGCATCCAGTAGCTTACGCTCTCGCTGCTAATCTGCGATGTAAAATCATAAAGCCTGTCTATTGAAACGTCAATACAGATAATACCCAGCCGGTTTGTTTTTTCATCGTCTGAGTACAGCGCCCGCGCATAAGTGAAGACAATTTCGCCCGACGTAGTATCTTCGTAAGGGTTGGTGCCTGCGATTACGCCGTTTGCTTCATTCGCGGCTATGTACCAGGGTCGGGTCGTAGGGTCCCAACCCGGATGGTTAAACCAGTCGAAGTCCGGAGTTTGCGCATTATACCCCTCACCGTCAAATACGTCAAACATACCGAAAACAGAAACAAACCCCTTTACATCTGACTCCCGCTTTCCGTAATCGGTTATGGAGTTAATATACTCCTTAATCTCATCAAAGCCGGCATCCTGAAGCAATTTCATTTTTATCGTTTCAGAAATAAACCCCAGCATTGTTTTAAGCTCCTGCAGGTCGCCGGCAAGCTGTTCCTCAATGTTGATGAACATGTTCTCAACTTCACTGCTGATATGCGCTCTTTCGCGGCTCTGCCCGAATACATAGCACGCCGCAACCATGATTGCAAACGCAATCACAACGAAAACCACCTGCGCGTAAAGCAGACGCCCTTTAAACATTCTAAAGGCATACGAACGAATTATAGACATAAAGCCTCCTCAGCGAAACTTTCGCTTATTTTTAGGAAAACATCTGTTATTTTCGGGTCGAAATGGCTTCCGCTGCTGCCGGATATTATTTTTATTGCCTCCTCATGGGTGAACGCCCGCTTGTAAGGGCGGTCGGAGGTCAGCGCGTCATAAACGTCCACAATCGCCATAATGCGCCCGTGGAGCGGGATTTTTCCGCCTTTTAAGCCGTAGGGGTAGCCTGTTCCGTCCCACTTTTCATGATGATACAGGGCGAACAGCTTCGCATTTTGCAAAAAGGCTTCGTCGCCTGATTCTTTTTGAATTTCACTGATAATCCGCTCACCCTCAGCCGGGTGGGTTTTTATTATATCGAATTCTTCCGGTTCAAGTTTGCCGGGTTTATTAAGTATAAGGTCTGTTATCACGATTTTTCCTACATCGTGCAAACGTGAGGAGGAGGCTATCATATCGAAATCCCAGTCTTTTATTTCCTCCGTATATACTCCCTGCTCCGTCATTGCTTCCATAAGCGCCTTTAGATACAATGTCGTTCGCTCTATGTGCTTTCCCGTCATGGAGTCGCGATTTTCCACCATATTTGCCAAGACGTTGACGATGCTATCCTTGAGTCTTTTAAGATTCTGCGTACGCTCGCGGATTATATCTTCTATTTTAAGATGAAATTTAATGCGGTTAAGCAGAACGGGCTCCGAAAACGGCTTCGTAATAAAATCGGCCGCCCCCATTTCAAAGCCGAGCGCTTCTGTTGAAGCGTCGCTTCGGCTTGTTAAAAATATAACGGGGATTCCCGAATACTTCAAATCCGCTTTCAGCATCTTCATAGCGTCGAAGCCGTTGGTTTCAGGCATAAGTATATCAAGCAGAATAAGGTCGGGCACAACCTCTTCAAGCAGTTCAAACATAGCTGCGGCAGACGGCAGCGTAAATACGCGGTACTGCTTCATAAGCGCGTTTTCAGCGGTCAGTAAATTTACGTCACTGTCGTCAACAACGAATATAGTTCTCATCTTTTTGCATATCCCCCATAATATAGTACTATAAATTTATATAATTTTACCATACAAGTAATTAAAAGTCAACTTAAAAGTTGACGCTCCGGTTGTTTTATGGTATAAGAACCGCACGCCGTTAGCCGAAATAAGTTTCGGACAGCTGCGCGAATCAGAATTTCGTGCGGTGAACACTTGGAATATAAAATTCTTGCATTTGCAGGAATTTTATGTTATAATAATATACAATCATTACAGCCAGTGAAGGAGAACCGTATTATGAGAAGCAGATTTGACGAGCAGTTAAATGAACTCAACAGTAAATTAATTGAGATGAGCGCAATCATAGAACACTCTATTTCTGCCGCAGTGGAGGCGCTGCTGACGCAGAACGTCGAGCTCGCGGGCACGGTCAAGGCGGACGAGCGGACAAGTGACAAGCAGGAAAAGCAAATCGAAACGCTTTGCTTTGAACTGCTCCTGCGCCATCAGCCGGTGGCGGGCGACCTGCGTATTATTTCTGCGGCATTAAAAATGATTACGGACATGGAGAGAATCGCCGACCAAGCCGAGGATATAGCCGAGATTTCAAAGTATCTCGCCGACAAGCCGTATATCAAGCAGCCGGAGGACATAGCAAAAATGGCAGTGGCAGCCAAAAAAATGCTCAAGGAAAGCATTGATTCTTTCGTGAACCGTGACCTGAGCCTTGCGAAAGCCGTGCTTGAGCACGACGATGTGGTTGACGACCTCTTCCGTAAAATCAGAAACGACTTAACCGCGCTCATTCACGAAAACCCCGACAACGGCGAACAGGCGCTCGACCTGCTCATGGTGGCGAAGTATCTTGAGCGAATCGGCGACCATGCGTCAAATATCGCTGAGTGGGTTATATTCATGATAACGGGGGAGCATAAGAGAAACGAAGCCGCACAATAAGCTGTTAATTCATGATAGTTTATAAGCTTGAAAATAAATGATGTGAAATCGGGGAAACG
>WRCY01000005.1 GCA_009783695.1 Oscillospiraceae bacterium | reverse complement strand
TGAATCGGGCAAAACGGAGTTTCCATTCTCATACCTGTGAAGAAAGGACTTTATAAACTTGAGAATTAAATCCTCATGAATCGGGCAAAACGGAGTTTCCATTCTCATACCTGTGAAGAAAGGGCTTTATAAACTTGAGAATTATATCCTCATGAATCGGGGAAAACGCAGTTTTCATTCTCATACCTGTGAAGAAAGGACTTATTTAAATATGGCTATAATTTTACGGCTTGACCGCGTGATGGCGGACAGAAAAATTTCCCTTAACGACCTCGCCGGCAAAGTCGGAATCGCCAACGTGAACCTCTCGAACATAAAAACGGGAAAGGTCAGTGCGATACGGTTTTCTACGCTTGATAAAATCTGCGAGGTGCTGGAGTGCCAGCCGGGGGATATACTGGAGTATAAAAAGGAAACCGGCGTATAACGCCGGTTTCCTTTTATTCGCCGAAGACTTCTTTAAGCACCCAAAAATACCATCCCGCGCTCCCCGTATAAAGGCTCCAGCCGCCCCTGCCGTACGCCTGCGGATTCGTATAAATATCCGCCGCCATATAATACGGCTCGGTTTTATACTCATCTCCCCTGCCGAAAGGCGCGAGCATCCTTGTAACAAGCTCCGCGCGCTCCTTTTTACCTGCTCTGTACAGAGCCAGCGCATACCACATCGCCGCATGGGTATACTGCCCGCCGTTCTCGCGCACACCCTCGGGGTAGCTCTCGACATAACCCGGCTCCTGCCATGATTCGCCTTTTGTAAACGGCGGCGTGAATAGTTTTATGATTTTGTTGCGAGTGTCCACGAGCTGCTCCTCCGCGCTTATAATCGCGGAGGTTCTTCTGTTTTCATCGGGCATTTCCGCGAGAACCGCGAACGCCTGCGGCAGCAGGTCAATCCTGCAGCGGTCGTTCTTCGTGCTGCCCATTTCCCGCCCGTTGTCGTAAAACGCGCGCAGATAATGCTCGCCGTCCCACGCAAAGGCATCGATTGCACGAATCAGTCCCCCGCGGCGCTCAAGAAGCTCTTCCGCATATTCATCATCGCCCATCATTTTTGCAGTTTCGCTGAACATTTTACACAGCATTGCATAGAACATCGACAGCCATACGCTCTCGCCGCGCCCCTTGGCTCCGACGTTGTTGTATCCGTCGCACCAGTCGCCGCCTCCCATCAGGAGCAGCTCATGCCCGCCCTTGGCGTAACCCTTGTCCATGGCGCGCTTGCAGTGCAGGTACACGCTTTCCCGGGCGGCCGTCTGCCCGACTTCAATATACTTTTCTTTCTCGTTCTCTCGGAGCAGCTCGCCGTCACAGTACGGAGTCTTAGTTTCGAGCAGCGCATAGTCTTTGGTAATCCTTACGTATTCCGCAGTAACGTAAGGCAGCCACAGCAAGTCGTCGCTGTACCTCGTGCGAACGCCCTTGTTGTGCGTTTCCATGTCGTGCCACCAGTGCAGCACGTCGCCCTCGATAAACTGAGCGGTACAATGCCTCAAAATCTGCCATTTCGCAAGCTCAGGGCGGACATAAACGGCACACAGGCAGTCCTGAAGCTGGTCGCGGTATCCGAACGCCCCGCTGTTCTGATAAAAGCCCGTCCGCGCCCACATGCGGATTCCAACCGTCTGCCACGGCAGCCAGTAGCGGTACAGCGCGTCAAGGCGGCTGTCGCCGGTGTTAATGCGCGGGGCTTCCATCAACGGCGCCGGGAATCGGTACAGCAGCGCGCTCTTAATTGTCAGAGGATTGCGCAGGTTCCGCGTAAAAGCGAGGATAAACTTGATTTTATCCTTATGCTTGGGCGGGAGCTCGATTTTAATGACAACCGCGCCTATTATATCGCAGGACGGCTCGATTGCTTTACTGTCCCAATCACCCTCAAAAAACTTAAATCTGTCGGTCATAAACGCGCTGTTTTTATCCGAATAAATCAGCATCGCGCCGCTGCACGTTCCCGCCGGGTTCTTGAAAATCAATGTGTTTTCTTTTACCTCCGGCTTCAGCAAGCCCGCGTTCTCCCTCGTCACGCCGAGCACGGGTTCTGTGTAGTATGCAATCCGGAACGTGCGGCTTTTTTTCGAGCGGTTTTCAAGCTCTAAAATTATTTCTTTGCCCATGCCTTTTTCATAAACTGCGACTGTAGTTTTTGCATGAATCCCCTTGACTACGCCGTGATATTCCGCGCGGTTCGGCGCGAATGTGGCGACACTGCCGTCTATCAAATCGTACAGCGTATCGCCGATTTTAGCGAGAAGCATTTCTCCCTTATTGTCGGCGCGCAAATCGTTGTTCCACGGGGTCAGCTTATTCTCGCGGCTATTTAGCGCCCAGGAAAAGCCCAGCGACCTGTCGGATACAAGCGTACCGAAGCGGGGCGACGCCAGCACGTTGCACCAGGGCGGCGAGCCGCCGCTCCCGGTACTATTGTTATCTTCTATAATGAAATTCTCATTCTCAAAATAGTTCTCGCCTTTAAGATTTTCCGGCTTCTCGCAGCTTTGAACCGGAAGAAACACATGCTCTTTTATTTTTGTTTTCGTATCCGGCGCGAGCTCGTCCGAGCGCTGAGTGTAGCAAGCAATCGCACGCAGCAGATTTAACAGGTCGGGCTCGGTGTTGTTTTTACCGACGACATGAAACTCTGCGCCGATTTCGCGTTTCAGCTGCTCGGCAAGAGCGCGCTGTGCCTCGTTTTCATACAGCATGACAAGGTCGAACTCAACGCCGCAGAGCGACAGCGCTTTCTTCATCTCAGCCATAGCGTCCGCACCCGTGCTGTTACGGTAAAAGTCAAACAGCACAATCGGAAAATCGCCCGAAATTCCGAGCCGCCAAAGCGCGCGCACGCCAAGGTTATTCTTCATGACGGCTTTTACGTTTGTTTTCGGCGTGTATAGGATATGCGGCAGAATCCGCGCGGTGAACCGCCCGTACATCGTGTCGCGGACAAGCGGAGAGATTATTTCCTCGCTCGGATTTTTCGCTTCGCCGCTTCTGATGCCGGCGGCGAGTGAACGTACCTCCTGCTCGTTCGCGCCGTAGCAGATGAACAGCTCGGCTTCCTTTTTGCCGAAAGCGTCAAGCGGGAAGTCAGCTTTCACAAACACGCACGGGCACGGAACGGAGGTAGTATCCGTCACGCGTTCGCAGGCGTTATTAAGTGCCGACAGCATGCCGCCGTTTCGCTCGATTACGTCCTCGCGGTTAAAGGAAAACGTAAAGTCCTCCTCACCCCTGAACCCAATCGCCATTACGGTTTGATGCTCGCCGGTGCGCTCTTTTCTTTTTACAATTATCAGCTTATTTTCCTCATCAAACTTAAGCTTCAAAAACAAATCCATGAACGCCGGATGCGCGGCGATGTCGCGGAACCTCGCAAGCGCGGGCTCGAGATAAACCGCAAGCGTCAGCTGCCTTCTCATTCCCGTGAGGTTCTCGGCGGCGAAACGCCGTATTTCAACGGCTTTGCAGGGGTGCAGATACACCTGCTGCCCGAGCTGCAGATTGCGGTGGTTGAGATAATATTCAGTGCTGTTTTGCAGGAAAATTACAGATTTTTCCGATGTTGATGATATATCGGAGTGCGGGTGATTAAAGAAAGGCAGAGCGTGCTCGCTTTCAACAAACGCAAACAGCGTCCCGCGCGGATTCAGCAGGTCTTCGGACTTGTAGAAAGCCGATTTCCTGTCAAAATGCGTAGTGCTTATGCCCATATCGGTAGTCAGGACAGTCAAAAGGCTGTTCGACAGCGGATTTACATGGATTTCCGCGGGACTGAACTGGGTAAATTCCGTGGAGTTCATACGATAAGTCTGTTCCTCCTGCCACTCGGGCGTCGCGAGCACGGGCTCGCCCGCCATGATTTTTTCTTCCAATAATTCCTCAGCCCGCTTCATATCGCTGTCAGACAAGAACAGCTTCTGCAGCTTGCCGTCGTGCAGCGCGTTGCACACCCCCGCGAGTGACATACCCACATGATGCGCCATGTGACTCTTAACTACGGCGTACCCCGAGCCTACGCGGTGCTTGGTAAAGTCCACGGCTTCATAAAAGCCGTATTTGTTGTGAGAAACGCCCAGCTTTTCAAGCCTTGCGAGATTATTATACGAGCCAATGGGGTCGGTCGCAAGCGACAGAAAGCTTGAATAAGGCGAAATAACCCGCTCCTTGTTCAGCCCGCCCTTGAGCCCTACGGTCTGCACGCCGTGCGCCTTATACTGGTAATTGAGCGCCTCGTCAAACGCATAGTACCCGCTCTCGGAAATCCCGAACGGCAGCCCGGTTTCCCGTCCGCGCTTCTGCTGGCAGTGCAGCGAGAACCGCAGCGCTTCATATTCCATACTGCCCTCCTTTGAGCCCAGAAGCAATTCCGGCATATAATACTCAAACATCGTACCCGTCCACGCCACAGGCGCGGCATAACGCCCGCTGCGCCCCATCACGCGCCCGAGGGCACGCCAGTGCTTCTTCTCCGCCTGCCCTGTGGCTATTGCATAATACGACAGCATCCGCGCCTCGGACATAATCAGGTCGTAGTTATGCCGTGAAAGTTCGCCTGTTTCAATGTCGAAGCCGATTGAAAACAGGTTCCGCGCCTTGTTGAAAAACGGCTTTAAATCCGTATCGCGCATTAATTTCACAACCCGTGCCTTTAATTCGCCGTCCTCCAAAGCCTCTTTCAATGCGACTAAGCAGCAGACAAAGTTCCCGCTGTCCACGCTCGACACGAACGGGCTGATTACGTTAAGCCCGATGGTTTCGTACCAGTTCATTAGGTTTCCGTGCCACTTCTGCATTTTCTCAATTGTCGTAACCGTATCAAAAACCCTCTTTTCAAGCTCTTCTTTATCAATAAAACCGAATTCCTTTGCAACGACACAGGAAATCAAATACATTCCGATATTCGTAGGGCTTGTCCTCGCGGAAACGCGGTAGACAGGGCTGTACTGCACGTTGTCGGGCGGAAGAAAATTATGCTCGGCAGTGACATAATCCTCATAAAACCGCCACATCTTCCGTGCATTTTCATGCAGCTCGTGCCGCATGGTTTTGCTGAACTTCGGCTTAACTGAACCGCTTGTTCTGTCGATATACAGCGTCAGCGGCAGAGCCGAGAGGAAAATGATGCTTAAAACAAATACAGTCAGATTGTCGCCAATCACCGCCAGAACAAGCAATCCCGCCGATACAATCCCCGCCACAAGCATGTGCGAGAAGCCCGACTTCATGCCCTCAAGAGCCGAAGCCGTCGTCCAGTCGAGCAGGCGTTTTTTAGAAAAATTCATCCGCCAGACGACGCGTGTCAGCGCGTCCGCGCTCACCAGCGCATTCTTCACCGCAAACATAATCTCAAGTATGCATTGTCGCAAAAGCTGCTTTGTCTGCGAGATTACGGGCGAGTAGAACCGCCTGTAGAACGCGAATCTTCGCCCCCTCACAACGGACGGGAAAAACCCCATAAGAAAAGGCATCGTAATCGCGAGAAGCCCCGTCAGTGCAGCAAGCTGCATGCCGCAAGCTGCGGAAATAATAAAGCAGGCAAGTACAAACAGCGGCGTTACCGCACGCCTTACATTGTCGAGCAGCTTCCAGCGTGTAAGCCCGGAAAACTGTTTGTCGAATATAAAACTGAAGTTCTGCAGGTCGCCTCGAAGCCAGCGGTGCTGCCGCTTAAAGTAGGCGCCCGAGGTATCGGGAAAGCCGTCGCTGAACTCCACGTCACCTGCATAAACAACGCCCGTGCAGCCGCCCTCGAGTATATCGTGCGAGAGGATTCGCTCAGGCTTGAAGCGCTCCTCATCACTGCATTTTTCCAGGAATATATCAATATTAATAAGCCCTTTTCCGGTGAAAATCCCCTCGCCGAAGCAATCCTGATACATTTCGCCTGAAAAGCAGTCGTAGCTCGACGCGCCCGCGCAGCCGCCGTTGCCGCTCATAGCGCGGGAGAAGCCTGTTTTAAGGTAGCTGTCGAGCGTGGTGGTAATCCGCGGGGCGATGATGCCTTTATTTTTATGGAGCGGGTGCAACGCAATGCTCACAAGCTCGGAAATGCTGTCCATTAGCGGAATCGTATCATAATCAAGCGCCATGATGTATTTAATCCCATGCAGACTTGCGCGGCTGCCGTAAACGGCACGAAAGCCCTGCTTTCGCTCTTCGCTGCCGCGAAGCAGCCGCGCAAGCGCAGCAATCGCGCCTCTTTTGCGCTCCTCGCCCTGCCAGAGGTTCTGAGTCTTGCAGAACCTGCGCTCCCGGACAAGCATGACAAACTCGCTGCCTTTGAAAAGTTCTTCGGCGGCAGCCAGCAGTTTTTCATCGTCCGGGGTCTTTGCTTCTTTCGCGGGCTTGAGGTCGCAAAGCAGCGCGAATTTGAGGTTTTCGGTGTCGTTCTTGAGCTTTGCGGCTTTGAGTTTTTGAAGCCCGCTTGCAGCGTCCTTTTCGGAGGCAATCAACGTCGAAATCACGCACAGCGTCTTCGCGCGGTCCGGAATCCCGCCTTTAAGCGCGAGCCGCGGAATCAACCCCGCTCCCCGAACGGATTTAACGGTGATATAATCAATCAGCGGCTTTATGACGCCCATGCACGGCAGGAAAATTATAAAAGCCGCCCACCACGCCGAAAACCAGGCAAAAATCCCCGTCAGCAGCGCAGACAGCAGAAACAGCGACCACAGGTAGCTCTTCAGCTTTACAAACGGGAAAACGCGGCGGTAATCCTTTGTTATAACCTCACCGATGTGCTTGGGAGCGCACTTTGCGCCGCTTGCGGCGGTATCGGCTCCCCCCCGCAGGGATTCGCCGTGCCGGCGGTTCATATACTCGCGGGAAAGCCGCGCCTCGTCTATGCCGGTTGCTACGGAAACCTCGGCGGTCATGCGCCTGTACTGCGCGCGGGTTTCCTCGGTGAGCTTCGGATACAGCTCGTCCTCGCAGTAAAGCATGTTCACAGGATTCAACGCGTCACAGAGCGCCTGCGGGTCGAGGTCGGTCAGCGCGCCGAGCTTAGTGCCGTGGTCCTGTTCCGTGCCGGCAATCGCCCCGGTAATCACGCAGTATTTCGCCTGCCAGACGAGGCTGTCTATATCCATTGACGAAAAAGGCTTCACCGCCGCAACTTTCGACACGGCGCTTATCACTTCCTCTTCGTTTATGACCCGCAGCGCACTTACAACCCCGCCTAAAGCCGGGGTTTTGTTTTCCGTTAAATTAATGTGGAAACCTTTATGCGCTTTCATCAGCATGCCGAGCTCTTTTTCAAGCAGACGCTTTTCGGCTATGTTTTTGCTTCGGACGAGCTGCCGCCTTGCCGTCCCGAGTGAAGCGTACAGCGTTCTGAGCGGGCGCGAAACCCAGTCAGACGCCGTTATTTCTGTAATTTTTTCTGTCATCATGATTATATTCTGCCCCTTTTCAGGTAAAATAAAATGTAAACGGGCAAAAAATTATATAAATTTAAAAAAACACTTGAAAAGTTTGTCAGGTTGGTGTATAATGAAAAAAGTAATGCTCAGTTTATTTGAACCGGAAAGGGAATATACCTTATTATGAACAGCAGTAAATCTGCTTTTATAGCGACAGTGGCGGTTGCCCTGCTCGCCGTTGCGGCGGCGGTCTTCGCCTTTTGGAACATTAAAGAAGACGAGCCCGAGTTTAATTTTATCGGGGGTAACGACAACAACTACAGACCGTCCTATGTTCTTGAGGACGAGATGTTCACTGCGGCTGAACAAATCATCACCAACAACCACACACTGATTAGGCTTTATATAACGCACGGCGTGCCCGTAATCCGCGAGCCCTACGCCAACACCACGGACAGACCCCTCGGGAATCCGCCGGAGGACGGGTATTTCTACTCCGCAAGCACAGAGTTCAAAACCTTTGAAGACGTGGAAGCCCTTGTCCGCAATACCTTTCTGCCCGAAGAAGCGGAGCGGGTTTTAAACAACCGTCTTGACAGCGGCGAGCCCTACTACAGCGGTTTCGGCAGGATTTACGGCGAAAAGAGAGCAAACTCCGACGGTATAACGCTCGGGATTAACGAGCAGTTCGCGCTCGCCATGCACCCGTATCCGAATCAAAGCGGCGATTATCACATCAGCTGGGCGGACGTGGGCTTCGATTTAATTGCGCTGTCAGACACCGAGTGTGAGCTGCGAATAAGGCTCGCCATAAACGGCGAACCTGACATAATCGAACGCAGGATGACCAACTACGACGGCGGGGGCTGGCGGCTTGACAAACTGATTCATGAGTGAGAATAAAGACGATAAGAATCCGCTTTCCGCGTACATGATTGTCAGTCACATCGCCTTTGTTGTGGCTGTGCCGCTTTTGCTGTTCATCGGCGGCGGGACGTGGCTTGTGCGGCGCTTAAACTGGGCGGAGTGGCTCAGTATGGTCTTCATTCTGCTCGGGATTGCGGTTATGGCAGTGTCGCTTATTTCATACCTGCGGCACTTAATTGCAGAGTACGGCTCCGGCGACAAGCCCGCAGCCTTTAAACCCTCGGATAAAGAACGTGATTATTATGAAGATTAGAATCAGCCAGGGTGAGCGAATCGCACTCGGTGAACTGCGCGCCATGCTGCCTTTTTTCCTGATTGCCGACGGCGTCGTGCTTATAATCGGCGGGTTAATCGGAATCATGGGAGAAAGCTTAAGCTTCGGGCTTTTTACGGGACTGCTTTTCGGGAACATCGTGAGCGCAGCCAACTTCTACTTCATCGGCTTCGCCTCCGGCAGCCTGCTGCGGCGGAACAAGGAGTCGGGAGCGCGGGGCTTTGCGGGCGCCGCGTACGGACTGCGCTTTTTCGGAATGTTCGCGCTCTACTGGGTTTTAGCGTCACTGGGACTGATTAACTTATTTGCGGCTCTTGTGCCGCTGCTGTATCCGAGTTTCTACTATAAAATCAAAGCGGTTTTTAATAAATCTGTATAGGTCTGAGTAATTCAAGTTTGGAAACAACCGGCGTTTGATTGGAGAAAATGAAATCTTTCATTCTTTGCTGATACAGAAAGGGCATGCTAATTCAAGCTTAAAACAACCGACACTTAACCGGAGAAAACGAAACTTTTCATTCTTTGCTGATACAGAAAGGGCATGTTAATTCAAGCTTAAAACAACCGACACTTAACCGGGGAAAACGAAACTTTTCATTCCTTGCTGATGCAGAAAGGACATGGTAAAAATATGGAGTTCATTACAAATGGCGAAGTCGTTGAATTTCTCGGCGAATACTTTGAAGCTGATGAGCCTGTTGCCCGCCCTCCCGTTGAAGCGGCGGCGGACGGCGGCTTCACTGTTGACGGCGCACAAATCGTCGTGCCTGTTGAAATCCTCGGCGTTTCGAGCGACCCCGACAGCTTCGTATCTTTCAACCTCACTACCTCTGTCACCGTGCAGTGGGTAATGCTTATTATCCTCGGTATATTATTTTTCATTCTCGGCAGGAATTTGAAAGTAAAGCCCGAAACCAAAAGACAAGCCGCGGCTGAAATGCTTGTTGATTTTTTTAACGGCATGGTGAGCGATGCAATGGGCAGCAAATACATAAAGTATGCGCCGTACATTGCGATTATCTTCTGCTTCTCGATGTTTAACAGCCTTGCAGGGCTTCTCGGCATGCGCTCCCCGACGGCCGACATTTCGGTAGTCGGTACATGGGGCTTGATTACCGCGTTCCTTGTTCTGCGCAACAAGTTTAAGACAGGCGGCTTCTGGGGCCCGCTCAAGAGCCTGCTTGAGCCCGTTGCGCCGATGTTTCCCATTAACCTTATCGGCGAGATTACAAACCCGCTTACGCAGTCGTTCCGTCATTTCGGTAATATACTCGCGGGTACTATTATAATGGGGATTATCTACTGGGCGATGGGCTTCTTCGCGATTTTCCTGCCGGCGGTGCTCTCGATGTATTTCGACATATTCGGCGCGGTGGTGCAGGCGTATATCTTCTCGACGCTCACGATGGTCTATGTGCTCATGGCGGACAGAAGCCCCGACGCACAATAAGTAAAATTAATAACTGACAACGCACAATCGGTTTTCTCCCTTAAAGCAAGGGTAAAATAACACAACAAAATTTTGGAGGTTTTCGTTATGAATATGGAATTGGAAGCTTTAAGAGCAACAGTTTTAGCTGCGGAGGTTATGGGCGCGGGAATCGCAATGCTCGCTAATATAGGCCCCGGCCTCGGCGAGGGCTTTGTCGGCGCGAAGGCGGTTGAAGCCGTAGGCAGACAGCCTGAAGCTACCGGTGTTATTACAAGAACTATGATTATCGGCGACGCGATTTGCGAAACGAGCGGGATTTATGCGTTCATCTTCGCGTTGATGGTTATGTTTACCCGTCCGTTCAGCAGCTCACTCGGTTAAAATCAGCCCTTCAGAGAGGCAGGCAGGGTTTCCCTGCGTCAGCCGACGGGGTATGGGGCACAGCCCCATTTGTAAACAATGGAAAGGACTGGTTTTATGCACGGTTTTTCACCTATTGTAGGTATTAATTTCACGACCATAATCTTCACGTTCATTAATACCATTATTCTTTTGGCGCTTTACAGGAGATTCCTGCACTCGAAGGTCATGGAAATGCTCGAAAGGCGCAGGGAACTCATTTCGGCGGAGCTTTCCTCTGCCGAGCAGGCGAAGCTGTCAGCAGAGGAAAAAGAGCGGGAATACACCGCGCTTCTTGCGAACTCCAAGACGGAGGCGGAGCAGATTATCACCGCCGCGACTGTGCGCGCCGCCGAAAAGGAGCGTGATATTATTTCCGGCGCAAACTCAGAGGCGACGCGGATTCTCGCGAGAGCCGACGAAAACATCGAGCTTGAAAAGAAGCGCGTGGTCAACGAAATCAAAAATCAAATTTCAGAGCTTGTAATTATGACGGCTTCCGCCGTTGCGGAAAAAGAAATCAGCGAAAAGGACAACAGCGAGCTCATCGACTCATTCCTCGTTAAAATTTAGGCGGCGGTTCTCCCTCACGAGGAAAGCCGCATGCGGACAATACCGCGCTTTGCGCGGGTGGAGGCATCATGAAAAGTTCTATTGAAAATATATATTCCTCCGCTTTTTTCGAGGTTCTTGAGGAGGAGCACGGCAACCGGCAACCCGGATTTGAAGCGGTTCTGTCCGAGCTTTGCGCCGTGAACGACGCACTGTCCGGCGCGCCCGAGCTCGCAAAATTCTGCCTTGCGCCCGGAATAAAAACCGAGGAAAAGCTTGAGGTTTTGAAGAACGTTTTCGGCGGTAAAACTTCCCCGTACGTTTATAACTTCCTCTGCATCTTAGCGGAGAAGAGGCGCATGGGATATTTCGGCAGAATCTATCGAAGCTTCCGCGCAAGATATTACGATAAGTTTAAAATTACGCCCGTCACCGTGACGAGCGCGTTCGCGCTTTCAGCCGGACAAAAAGAAAAGCTTATCTCCAAGATGGAAACGATTACCGGCAGCAAAATCGAGCTTCATGAAAAAACCGACAAAGAGCTGATTGGCGGCGCGGTTGTTGATTACGGCGGGAGCCGCATAGACGGCAGCGTAAGACACCGTCTTGAATCCCTCAAAAAAGAAATAGCGGAAACGGTATTATAACTCGTTATGTACTGTGCAATCACCCCTACGGAATCGGGGAAAACGAGACAATTCATTTCGATGAAACTTACGAAAGGACTTGGTTAAAAATATGGATTTACGTCCGGGTGAAATTACTGCCCTAATCAAAGACCAAATCAAAAACTACGGGGCGAAAATAAGCCTGTCCGACACGGGAACTGTAGTGACCGTCGGCGACGGCATCGTGCGCCTGCACGGGCTTGAAAAATGCATGCTCGGCGAGCTTCTGGAGTTCGAGAACGGCATACAGTGCATGGCGCTCAACTTAGAGCAGGACTTCATCGGCGCGGTTATGCTCGGCTCTGACGCCGGAATCCGCGAGGGCGACACCGTAAAGCGCACAGGAAGCATCGTTTCGGTTCCCGTGGGTGAAGCGCTGCTCGGCAGAGTCGTGAACGCGCTCGGGCAGCCGATTGACGGCAAGGGCCCAATCAGCGCGGCGGAAAGCCGCCCGATTGAAAAAATAGCGCCCGGTATTATCGCACGTAAAACCGTAAACGTGCCTTTGCAGACAGGTATAAAAGCCATCGACTCGATGATTCCTATCGGGCGCGGTCAGCGTGAGCTGATTATCGGCGACCGCCAGACAGGAAAGACCGCGATTGCCGTCGATACTATTATAAATCAGAAAAACACAGGCGTAATCTGCATATACGTTGCCATCGGGCAGAAAAGCTCGACCGTTGCAACCGTTGTTGAAGAGTTCAAGAAAGGCGGCGCGATGGACTATACCATCGTTGTATCCGCCGGAGCGAGCGAACTCGCGCCTATTCAATATGTCGCGCCGTACGCTGGCTGCTCCATGGGTGAATACTTCATGGACAAGGGCAGGGATGTGCTTATAGTCTATGACGACCTCACCAAGCACGCAGTCGCCTACCGCGCACTTTCACTGCTGCTCAAGCGTCCCCCGGGACGTGAAGCCTATCCCGGCGACGTCTTCTACCTGCATTCGCGCCTGCTCGAGCGCTCGGCACGTCTAACCGAGGAATACGGCGGCGGAAGCATTACCGCGCTGCCCATTATTGAAACGCAGGCAGGCGACGTTTCCGCGTACATCCCCACCAACGTAATCTCCATTACCGACGGGCAAATCTTCCTTGAAACCGAGCTTTTCAACTCCGGCATAAGACCTGCAATCAGCCCCGGCATCTCTGTGTCGCGGGTAGGCGGGAACGCGCAAATTAAAGCAATGAAAAAGGTTTCGGGTACGCTCAAGCTCGAGTATTCGCAGTATAAGGAGCTGCAGGCGTTTGCACAGTTCGGCTCGGACCTCGACGCCGACACCAAGAGCCGCCTCGCTAACGGCGAGCGGATAGTTGAAGTCTTAAAGCAGGGCAAGAACGCGCCCGTTTCGGTCGAAAATCAAATTATGATTATCTTTGCAGTAATCAACGGTTTTCTCGCGAAAGTCGCCGTGAACAAGGTCGCCGACTATGAAGCCGCGCTCTTTAAGCACATGGAGCAAAACCACAACAGCATTTTGGATATAATCAGAAACGAAAAGGATATAACCCCCGATACCGCGAAAGAACTGAAAACCTTATTGTCCAAGTTCACAGAGGATTTTGTAAAGAATAATTAGGGTTTTAAGTTTTAAAATAAATAAAACTGAACCGGGAAACGTTGTTTCCGTTGTGCTTTTATAATCAATTAACTTCAACAATGTTTCAGCATTTTTGAAGACGCGGCATTTGCCGCGTAAGCCGCGAAGCGGCTTAATTCGATTACATAGCCGATTACGCGTCTACGGCGCATCAGCAAACGAGTTTGCTGTGAAAAATACGAAGCATTTTTCAAGTTAAGCGGCTATATAAAGAAAGGACTTGATGAAAATATGTCAAAAGCAGCTTTGGTACTAAGTATAGTTTCGCTCGTTTTTTCAGCGGCGACGCTGGCTCTCGTGACTATGTCGTTTGTATTTAAAAGAATATCTTATTTTGAGTCTAATTAAACCGCGACAAACGTTTGCAGGCGGAAGATGAAACTTTTCAATCCTCTTTGGTGAAGAAAGGACTTATGTGAAATTGCAACAATTCACCGTTCATAACCGGGGAAAATGAAACTTTTCAGTCCTCTTTGGTAAAGAAAGGACTTACGTTAAACTGCAACAATTCACCGTTCATAACCGGGGAAAATGAACCTTTTCAATCCCCTTTGGTGAAGAAAGGACTTACGTTAAACTGCAACAATTCACCGTTCATAACCGGAGAAAATGAACCTTTTCAGTCCTCTTTGGTGAAGAAAGGACTTATGTGAAACTGCAAAAATTCACCGTTCATAACCGGGAAAAATGAACCTTTTCAATCCTCTTTGGTGAAGAAAGGACTTATTGAAAATATGCCGAAAGCAAGCATGAAAACTATAAAACGCCGTATAAAGAGCGTCGGGAGCACTCTCCAGATTACCAAGGCTATGGAGATGGTCGCATCGTCGAAGCTTCGCCGCGCCAAACACCGCGCCGAGGCATTGCGCCCTTATTTCGAGGCGCACGCCGATATGCTCAGCGATATTGCGGCGAGCAAGACCGACTTCTCGACTGTCTTTACGGCAAAGCGCGAAATCAAGAACCGCCTGTTCATCGTCATAGCGGGCGACAGGGAGCTCGCGGGCGGCTTTAACTCCAATGTTCTACGCCTTGTCGCGAATTATGAAAAGGAACAGGGAAGCAGTGTTCCGGCTAAAATCATCGCCATCGGCAAACGTACCGTGGATTATTTCAGGAAGAAAGAACGTGAAATCATCGCCGAATATCCGCACTTCTGCGAAAATATAAAGCCCGGACGGTGCGCCGACATTGCGGGGATTGTAACGGATATGTTCAAGGCGGGTGAGGTTGACGAGGTATTACTTGTCTACACGAGCTACATCTCAGCGCTCCGGCAGGAGCCCACGCTTATTAAGCTTCTGCCCTTTGATGTGAACAACAAGCCCAGAATCACCGTAGGGCGCGAAAAGCAGGAAGATGATTCCATAAAAAAGCAGGAGGACATCAACTACGACCCCACGCCGGAAGCGGTTTTCGACCGCATTATACCGAAGATGTTCTTGTCGATGATTAGCTGTGCGTGCATTGACTCGTTTGCTTCCGAGCAGAGTGCGAGGCGCAACGCGATGGAATCGGCTTCGGACAATGCGTCCGACATGATAGATAAGCTGTCGCTGCAATACAACCGCGCGCGGCAGGAAAAAATCACCAATGAAATCAACGAAATCGTAGGCGGCGCCAATGCAATCTCTTGATAATATAAAAATAGATTATTACGCTCAATTCTGTACAGCATAGAAACAGCAGAAAACATTGATGATATTAAAAGAGCGGTTAGGGTTATGTGCACTAAAGATGATAT
The DNA here is from genome assembly GCA_009783695.1 of Oscillospiraceae bacterium. Lineage (GTDB taxonomy): Bacteria > Bacillota > Clostridia > Oscillospirales > Ruminococcaceae > Ruminiclostridium_E. The sequence continues at coordinate 59,243 of WRCY01000005.1, read as the reverse complement.
CGCCGCTGTTGAACAGTAAGTTTTAGAATTTAAGAAAGCAAAAAACAAAAAATAAGCGGCGTTCTCCCTCGCAGGGAATAAACGCACGCCCGTAATACCGCCGCTTCGCGGCAAATAAATACTTTTAACGAGGTTTTAATTATGTCTGAAAACGTCGGAACGGTTGTACAAATTATAGGCGCGGTACTTGACATTCGGTTCGAGCCCGAGAAACTCCCGAAGCTCCTTAATGCCATCAACATTCAGCACGGCAGCGAAAAACTTGTCGCGGAGGTCGCGCAGCATATCGGCGACGATACCGTGCGCTGTATCGCAATGGGCAGCACGGACGGTCTTGTCCGCGGTATGGAAGCAGTGGATACAGGCGCGGCAATCAAGGTGCCCGTCGGGAATATGACGCTCGGCAGAGTTTTCAACCTGCTCGGCGAGCCTGTCGATAACAAGCCCGCTCCTGAAGCCGAGGAGTTCTGGGAAATTCACCGCCCCGTTCCTACTTATGAGGAGCTCAACCCGACAAACAACGTGCTTGAAACAGGCATAAAAGTCGTTGACCTTGTTGCGCCGTACCTCAAGGGCGGTAAAATCGGCCTGTTCGGCGGCGCGGGCGTAGGGAAGACTGTTCTTATAATGGAGCTGATTAACAACATAGCCAAGCAGCACGGCGGGCTGTCGGTGTTCACGGGCGTCGGCGAGCGTACCCGCGAGGGCAACGACCTTTATGAGGAAATGATTGAATCCGGCGTTATAAATAAAACCACTCTCGTCTACGGTCAGATGAACGAGCCGCCCGGTGCACGTATGCGCGTCGCGCTTTCGGGGCTGACGATGGCTGAATACTTCCGTGATAAGGAAGGACAGGACGTACTTCTGTTCATTGACAACATCTTTAGGTTTACACAGGCAGGCTCGGAGGTTTCGGCTCTGCTCGGACGTATGCCTTCTGCGGTTGGCTATCAGCCGACGCTCGCGACAGAAATGGGCGCTTTGCAGGAGCGTATTACGTCCACAAACAAGGGCTCGATTACCTCGGTTCAGGCGGTTTATGTTCCCGCCGATGACCTCACCGACCCCGCTCCCGCAACGACTTTCGCGCACTTAGATGCAACCACGGTTCTATCCCGCGAGATTTCAGCTATGGGCATTTACCCCGCCGTTGACCCGCTGGATTCAACCTCGCGCATACTCACTCCCGACGTAGTCGGACAGGAGCACTACGACGTTGCGCGCGATGTGCAGGGGATTCTGCAGCGATACAATGAATTGCAGGATATTATCGCGATTCTCGGCATGGACGAACTCGACGACCATGATAAGCTTACAGTTGCAAGAGCGCGTAAAATCCAGCGCTTCCTGTCGCAGCCTTTCTCTGTCGCTGAGCAGTTCACCGGCATGGAGGGCAAGTATGTCCCACTTAAGGAAACCATCCGCGGCTTCCGCGAAATCATAGAAGGCAAGCATGACGAACTGCCCGAATCTGCGTTCCTTTTCGTGGGCGGCATTGACGAGGCTGTGGCGAAATACAAGGAAAAGCAGTAATGACCACAACGAAAAGACTCTTCGCAGTTTTGTCCATTTTCGCAGTTACCATAAGCCTTTCGGGCTGCTTCCTCTTCGGCGGCAAAAACGAGGAGCTGCCGGAATGGCGCGTGAACCCCACTGCCATCGTTGATTCCGGGCTCGCCCTTGCTCACATCGAGTGGTACTTCGAGCTTCTGGAGCTCCCCGAGGATTCGTTTTATATTATTCCCGATGCGGAGGAAATCACAGCGGTAAACGAAAGCGGCAGCAGAATCACGGGTTTTTCGGTTTATTTGAGCAAGCCGCTGTGGGTTGAAGACGTTACGTTTTTATTTGTGACACGCGATAAGCGGCTGTTCTACAATATTTCCGGGCAGGAAGCCCGCGCGGACGTGCCGCTTATTATTTCTTTTGAAGCAGACGAGTTGACTTTGCTTGTTTTTTAAAACTGTCGCAAGGCGACACAATAATTATCAATTGACAATTATTAATTGCCAATTGAAACACCGGAGGTCTTTCCCATGACTCCTTTCAAACTTGAAATAATCACTCCGGACGGCTTTCTTTACGACGGTCAGGCGGACAGCTTGATTGTGCGTACCACTGTCGGCGACAAGGGGATTCTCGCCCGTCACGAACCGTATGCGGCGGCGCTCGGAACCGGAAAGATACGCGTGATGTCCGGCGGCAGAACTAATGTCGCGGCGCTGTCTTCGGGAGTAATCAAGGTTGGCACGGACAAGACCGTGATTCTCGCCCAAAGCTGCGAATGGAGCGACAGGATTGATAAAAAGCGTGCCGAGGAAGCCAAGCGCCTCGCCGAAGAAAGGCTCGCCGACCCCGCGCTCAGCGCAAAGGAGCTCGCTATTGCGGAGTTTAAGCTCCGCCGCGCGCTTAACAGGCTTGACACGGCAGGGAAATAAGTGTTGACAAATATATATCAAAATTAGTCGCCCCTTATGGGGGCGACTAATTCTTCGTTATTCCTTATTCACTATTCCTTAATTAAGTACCATACCCTTTTTCGCGTCCATCGTCACCGTCACGCCGCTTTTAAGGATTTTTGTCGCGTTCTCCGCGCCCACAATTACGGGAATATCAAGCGTCAGCCCCACAATCGCCGCATGGCTCTCCAGCCCCTCCTCCTCGACAATAAGCCCCGCTGCCGAACGCAGCACACTCATAAGCGCGTTATCCGTCTTCGGGATTACCAGTATATCGCCTTTCTCGAACCTCTCGATTGCCTCCTCATCGGTCAGAGCTACGCAAAGCGGCGCGGTTACGCTTTTTTGGGTCGCGCCCGTGCCCGATACCAAAACGTCGCCCACTGTCTGCACTTTCATAAGGTTTGTTGTGCCCGAAACCCCAAGCGGAACGCCCGCCGTTATAACCACCAGGTCGCCGTTTTCAAGGAACCCCTCCTCAACCGCGCGGTCGACCGCGTGATGAAGCAGCTCGTCATACGTTCCGTGCTTTTCTTCGGTCAACACAGGCACAACGCCCCAGCTAAGTCCCAGCTGCCGCCAGGTTTTCTCGCTCGGCGTGCAGCCTAGTATATGGCGGCAAGGGCGGAACTTCGACAGCAGCCGCGCCGTATTCCCGCCGTGAGTGAGCGTCAGAATCGCCTCAGCGTTCAAATCAAGCGCAGTCGTCACCGTCGCATGAGCAATGGCGTTAGTCACATTTGCGCCGAGGTCACACTCGAGCGTGCGGAAACGCTTGGTATAGTCTATGTTGTTTTCAGTTTTCTCAGCGATTTTAACCATAGTGCGCAGCGCCTCAATCGGATGCGCGCCCGCCGCCGTTTCGCCCGAAAGCATAATCGCGCTCGTCCCGTCGTAGACGGCGTTTGCAACGTCGGTGGCTTCGGCGCGCGTCGGGCGCGGCTTCACAATCATGGACTCTAACATCTGCGTTGCCGTTATTACGGGCTTACCCGCAAAATATGCCTTTTTAATAAGCTCCTTTTGAATCCGCGGCAGCTCCTCAAAGGCGATTTCAACCCCCATGTCGCCGCGCGCCACCATTATGCCGTCGGAGGCACGGATAATGTCTTCGATGTTGTCGACGCCCTCCTGGTTCTCGATTTTAGCGATAATGCGCACATCGGGACAGCCGCAGTCCGCCAGAATCCTGCGGATTTCAAGTATATCCTCGTCACACTCCACGAACGACGCCGCTATGTAGTCAAAACCAAGCTGCGCCCCGAAAATTATATCCTCGCGGTCACGCTTTGAAATATAAGGCAGCGAAAGGCTCACGCCGGGGATATTAGCGGACTTGCGGTTGGAGAGCACGCCGCCGTGAACAACATGGGTCACAATGTCCCAGTCCTCGCCGCTGTCGAGCTGCACGATGTCCACGACCTTGAGCTCAATCAAGCCGTCGTCAAGCAGAATCCGCGCGCCGATGTCTATGTCATTTGCAAGCCCTTTATATGTAATCGAAACGACCTCCGCCGTACCCTCAACGTCCTCGGTTGTAAGCGTGAACGTCTGCTTGTCGGTCAATGTTACCTTACCCTCTTTAAAGGTCTTGACGCGCACCTCGGGACCGTTGGTGTCAAGCAGCGAGGCAATCGGCAGATTCAACTCCTCGCGAAGCCGCTTAACCTGCTCGAACGTCTTGCGGTGACTTTCATGGTCGCCGTGCGAGAAGTTCTGCCTTGCCACATTCATGCCGCTTCTCATCAGCTCCCGCAGAACCGAATCTTCAGCGGTAGCCGGTCCGAGTGTACAGACTACTTTTGTCTTATTCATGTTTTCATTAAGTCCTTTCTTCACAGGTGCAATTTAAAACAACGTTTTCCCCGGTTCACGAAGATTTAGTTTTATTCATATATAAGTATTTCTTCCCTTGGAATTATGTCAACCTGCTCGGGTTCACACAGCTCATACATCACGACCGCATAATCATAAGGCGAAACGTAAACATTCTTGCCGTCCACCTCCAAAGCGCGGATAAACTCCGCATTCTTACCCTCGCCAATCACGGATTCAAGTGTAAACCTTTTCGGGTTCTTCGATTTATTCAAGAATATTGCAGCCGCCTGTTTGGTGTTGTAGTCCTTGCGCAAAAACACGCAGGTATCCCCGCTTACTTTTACAAACTCAAGCTCTCCCTCGGCAAACACCTGACAACCTTTTCTGATTGTCGCGAGTTCCCGCGTAAAGTTAAGCAGGTCGGTATTCTCCCTGCCCCACGGATAAGTCCTACGGTTAAACGGGTCTTTATACCCCTCCTCGCCCACCTCGTCCCCGTAATATATACAGGGGATTCCGGGCAGGAAAAACTGCAATACCATCGCGCACTTCATCAGTGCAATCCCGTATATGTATTCGGCGTCGCTAAGTGAATTTGCCTCCTGCCACTCCCTGCCGTTGTTCTCGATTTCCCTGCCGGCAAGGCGCGTCAGCGCCCGCTCAATGTCGTGCGTTGAGAGGAAGTTCATCAAAATATCAGCAGCAGGTTTGGGGTAATGCTCGAGAATTGTCATCACGCCGTCCTGCAAGCCCTGCGCGTCACCGTAACGTACATAACGCAGAATCGCCTCCTTGAACGGGTAATTCATAACGCTGTCAAGCTGACCGCCCGTGAGGTAGCGCCGCCGCTGCCCGTAAGCCTCCTTGGTGGTCGCGTCCTCCCAGACCTCGCCGTATATGACTTTATCGTCGCCCACGCCCTTAATGGCTTTGCTGAGGCTGTCGATAAACTCATCGGGCAATTCGTCAACCACGTCAAGCCGCCAGCCCGACGCGCCGAGCTTCAGCCATTTTTGTAAAATCCCGTCATTACCGCAGATATACTCAGTGTAGTTCGGGTCGTTTTCATTGACGTTAGGCAGGCTCTCGAAACCCCACCACGACTCATAAACGTTCGGATAGTGGGTAAAGTTGTACCAGTTCCGGTAGGGGCTTGCGGCGTCGCGGTAGGCGCCCTTGTCGTTTCCGTAACGTCCGTACTTGTTGAAATAAATGCTGTCAGCGCCCGTATGGCTGAACACGCCGTCAAGAATTATGCCGATGCCGACCCTCTTTGCTTTTTCGCACAGGCTCTTGAAATCGTCTTCGCTGCCGAGCAGTATATCAATCTTTTCATAGTTTGCGGTATTGTATCTGTGGTTCTCGTGCGCCTCGAAAATAGGATTGAGATATATGCAGGTTACTCCCAGCGAGTGCAGATAGTCAAGCTTATCCTCAATGCCTTTCAAATTCCCGCCGAAATAGTCGCTGTTGGTGACAATGCCGTTTGCGTTCGGACGCCAGTCGGGCGTCGTTCCCCAGTCAGTATGTACGGTTCTGTCCGGGGGCAGCGGCGGAATCTCCTCATCTTCATCGGCAATATGCTTATGGAAGCGGTCAGGGAAAATCTGGTACATAATCCCGCCCTTGAGCCAGCCGATGTCCTTTGTATTCTCGTCAAAAACCGTGAGCTGGAACAGCTCCGCGCCGTCAAAGCGCCCCTCGCTTGCGCCCGTGCGCTTAACCGTGCTCATTGCGCCGCCGCCCGTCGTCACCATAAAGTAGTACTGATGCAGCCCCGGGTCCTGCGGCGTATAGGTACAGGTATAAAGGTTATAAACGCCGTCCTCACACGAGTGATACTCGAGCGTGGCGTGCTTTTCCTTGTAGCCGGGCCGGAACATGATAAGAATCACCCGCTCCACCTGCATGTATGTAGGGAAGCGCAGCGTAAACACGCAGCTTTGAAGCCGCCGTACGGCGCCGAAAGGCTGCTTGTATTCTTTTTTAAAGGAGTCGAAAATAGGGAGAGGTGTAGGGTTAGTTTGCATAATTATTTCCATTAAGTCCTTTCTTCACAAATGAATCATGAAAGCAGCATTTTCCCCGATTCAATTGTTTTATTTTCAAACTTAATCTTCGTTTATCATTTTTTCAACGTACGCAACATCTTCTTGCTCTATCATTACCTTTGCCTTTTTGATTAACTGCAGCAACCCTCTATATCCTTCGCTGTCTTTTTCGTTATTATTTTCCATTTGCTTTTTAAGCATCAGCAAATCAAATAATGCTGCCTTTGGGATTGTCCTGATTTCCATACTGCTTGCCATTTTTTCTTTCCTCTTGTTATTAAATCAAATTCCAGATATTCATCGCGTATTCCGTTACGGAGCGGTCAGCCGAGAAGAAACCCGCCTCCGCGATATTTACCAGCGACATCTTGTTCCACGCCCTTGCGTCGCGGTAAACCTCGCTTACTCTGTTCTGCGCCGCGCGGTAGCTGTCGAAGTCCGCAAGGCACATATAACGGTCGTCCTGCTTTAAGGAGTTGCCAATTTCATCGAACTTCACACCGTTTATACCGTTGTAAATGCGGTCAACGGCGGCTTTTATGACCTGATTATGCTCATAGTAGCCCTCGGGCGTGTAGCCGTTGGCTCTCATGATGTTAGCCTCGGGCGTGCTCATGCCGAACAAAAACATATTGTCGTCGCCCACGAGCTCGTGAATCTCGACGTTCGCGCCGTCGTAAGTCCCGAGCGTCAGCGCGCCGTTAAGCATGAATTTCATGTTGCCTGTGCCGCTTGCCTCCGTACCCGCGAGAGAAATCTGCTCGCTCACTTCACTTGCTGGCATCATTATCTCCGACAGCGAAACGCTGTAGTCCTCAAGGAAAGCCACTGCCAGTTTCTCAGCAATTTTCGGATGCTTTTTAAGCTCCTCGCCAAGACACCAAATCATTTTGATGATTTGCTTTGCAATATAATATCCGGGCGCGGCTTTCGCGGCGAAGATGTATGTCTTCGGCGTGAACTCCATGTCGGGATTCTCAAGCAGCATATTATAGTCCGCGATAATGTTAAGCGCGTTGAGCTGCTGCCTTTTATATTCGTGCAGGCGCTTCGCCTGTACATCGAAAATGCTGTTGGGGTCGAGCGTTATGCCGAAACGCTTCTTTACGTAGTTCGAGAAAAGCTCCTTATTCTCGTGCTTGATTTTAGCTAAAGCGTCGAGAACCTTGTCTTCTTTTTCAAAGACGCGCAGCTTCTGCAGCTCTTGCCCGTGCTTCTTGTAGCCGTCGCCGATGAGGGAGGTGAGCAGCTTGGTGAGCCCCTTGTTCGACTGCAGCAGCCAGCGGCGGTACGCTATGCCGTTGGTGACGTTTTTGAACATGACAGGCTTATCTTCATACTGCTCCTTGAATACCGACTCTTTTATAATCTCGGAGTGCAGCTTTGACACGCCGTTGACCGAGTGCGAGCCGTCAATGCACAGGTTTGCCATCTTGACTTTATTATTGCCGATAATGGAGAGCCTGTCAACCTTGCCCTGGTCGCCGAGACGGTTCAGGAGCCCCTCGCAGTAGCGTCGGTTAATCTCGCAGATAATCGAATAAATGCGCGGCAGGATTCTCTGCACCAAATCTTTATCCCAGATTTCAAGTGCTTCTGCCAAAACCGTATGGTTGGTGTAAGCGAAGGTGTTGGTGATAATGTGCCACGCCTTGGACCAGCTGTACCCGCAGTCGTCGAGCAGAATCCTCATAAGCTCGGGTATTGCGAGCGTCGGGTGAGTGTCGTTAATGTGAATGGCGGCTTTCTCATGCAGATTGTCGAGCGTTCCGTAGGTGTTCATATGCCGCATGACTATATCGCCGATTGACGCCGCGCACATGAAATACTGCTGACGCAGGCGCAGCGCCTTTCCCTCGAGGTGATTCTCGTTGGGGTAAAGCACTTTTGTGATTGCGTTAGCTATATTGTTCGCACCGAGCGCTATATCATAGTTGCCTTTATTAAACTCGCCCATATTGAAAGACATCGCCTGCGCTTTCCAGAGGCGCAGCTTGGAAACGCCCTTGCTGTCATAGCCGGAAACATACATATCATAAGGAATGGCGTGCACTGTCGAATAGTTCACGTGCGCGACATGGTGATAGCCCTCCTCCCAGTATTCCTTGATTTCGCCGTCGAAGCGGACTTCTATCGCCTGGTCGCTCACGGCGTTGAGCCATACATCGCCGCCCGACAGCCAGTCGTCGGGATACTCCACCTGCCAGCCGTCCTCAAGCTTCTGCTTGAATATGCCGTATTCATAAAGCAGCGAATAGCCCGCTGCCGGGAATTCACAGGTAGCGAGTGCGTCCATGTAGCACGCTGCGAGTCTGCCGAGCCCGCCGTTTCCGAGCCCTGCGTCGGGCTCCATATCGAAGACGCTTTCTATGTTTACACCGAGAGATTCCTTAAGCACGTCATCCACAACCTCGTCCATGCCGAGATTGAACAGGTTTGTCTTAAGCGAGCGGCCCATCAAAAATTCCATGGATATGTAATAAACCTGCTTTGCGCCGGCAGAATTTTTTTCGTTGAGAAACTTGTGCCGCTTGCCTTTAAGGTAATTGAACACAATGATTGACAGCGCCTTATAAATCTGGTTCATATTCGCTTCTTGCGGGGAAATACGCAGGTCAAACTCCAACACGCCGTAAAGCTGCTTCTTAAGTTCTGCTTTTGTTAATGGTGATTTCATCTCAGTGCCCTTTCATATTTGAATAAATTTTTAATAAATTTTATCTAACTATGATTATTATACTACATTTTTTTCGTTTTTTCAAGTGTAAAAAAATAACTTCACTGGAAAATTAATAAACAATATTGACAAAACGGAAAATTTGTGTTATAATGTAAATAATAAAGGCTGTGCCGTTAAGATAAGCGGTTAGCTGAGAGTTTTATAAAAAGACCGACTCTTTAGCTGGTAGGCGGTCTTTTTTTCTATTTCACGGATTATCCGAAACATTATGTACAATGCAAGTAACGTCAAAACCATTTCCATAGTGCATCCCCCTTTCCGTTGAGATGGGGTTCAGCTTAGCCGCATATTTGCACTAACCTTAATTAGTGCACCGCATATTTGTTGCGTGGCACAACCTTTATCGCTTATATTTTATCATAAATATATTTCTTTGTCAAATTTATTAAAACTCCAGCTCCTCACCCGCCCGCAGATACTGCACCTGGTCGCCAAGATGGATTTTAAGCCTCTCATAACCTTTCTGCCCCGTGCAGTGGCAGACGTAAACCGTACCTATATCCATTGCCTTTATATCGTTTGCGATTCGCTCGATTTCTTCATGTGAGGCAAGCAGCTTCCTGCCGCCGCCTGCCGTGAGGTGAATCCCGCCGACAAAACCCAGTATCGGCGCGCCCTCCCATGTGCGGCGTACGGTGTTAAGTATATTCACAACGCCCGAATGACTGCAGCTTGAAACCACTACAATACCGTCCTCCGGCTCACCCCCCGGGAACACAGCCATGAACAGCTCATGCGAATAATCGTCGGGAACGGCTTTGCCGCTCTTTTTCATTAGCAGCGTCCTGTCTGTAAAATGAGGCTCGAAAACCTCATTAGACATAAGGAACAGCCCGTCCGCAAGCTGCTGGAAATTATTAAAAAGTACGAAGTTTTCCGCCCGCTTCTCAAAATAATCACTCCCGAGCCCGGCAGGTATGCGAAAAACCCCCGTCTTCTTAAAAAAGCCGTTCAAGACGGCTTTTCTTGCGTAAATCTTAAGACTCGGCTGATAACCGAGCAGGGTATCGAGCCCTCCGGCATGGTCGTTGTGGTTGTGCGAGAGAACCGCCGCGTCAAGCCCTTTAAGGTCTATTAACATTCTTGCCGCATTTTTCGCGAAAAGCCCCGACGCGCCCGCGTCAAACAGAATCCTCTTGCCCCTGTGCTCTATGTAAAAGGACAGTCCGTGCTCTGTATAGAGCTTATCACTTGCGGCGGTATTTTCAATTAAGGTTAAAAGCTTCATTTTTTCATTAAGTCCTTAATAAACAAGTGAATAATAAAACAACATCTTCCCGATTCAATTGATTATATTTTCGGGGCTTACAGCATCTTCTCTCCCTTTGCGGAGGATTTTACATTCACCTTGCCGTCCGCAGTGTAAAAGAAAACCGTCCGCCCGAAGTTCAGACCCGTGTCATGCGCTATGATGGGTATGCTGAGGGCCCGCAGCGCCTCTTTCACCGCCACGACGTTCCGGTCGCCGATGTTGAACTTTTCGCTTGAGGTCTGGAACATCTGAGCGCCGCCCGCGATTTTCGCGGTTATGCGCGCTTTCACCGCGCCCATGGTAAGCATCTTCGCCAGCATGTCGGGAATTGCCGTGTCCGCGAACTTCATACGGTTCATCGCCGCACCCGGAGTTACGCTCTTGCTGTCGGGGAGCATGATATGCGACAGCCCGCCGATAAACGAAGCCTTGTCATAAAGGCAAATCCCCACGCAGGAGCCGAGGGCATACGTTACGATTATACCCTCGCCTTTATTCACTTTCCAGTCGGAAATACCGACATTTAAAGCACCCGTCATACTATACCCAGCCTCGAAAACAGAACCGAAAGCGAATCAACGGTAGGAATAAGCATCATGTTGGACTTTATGCACACGCCGTCGATTTCGATGGATTTGTCAATGCAAAGCAGCTTGTCGCCCACTTCGCCGAATTCAATTACAGGCACACTCATAATCGCGCCCAGCATGTCGACCGTGAAAACCGGAGCCTCCACGCCGATTTTAAGGTTTGTAAGCGTGCCGATTGCGCTCATGTAGGAGCTGCCCATTATGTTGCCGATTTCGGACAGAGCGGAAGTGTCGCCCTCGTCAAGCTCCAGAAGATTGATGTCCGTCTTTTGAAAGAAGATGTTAAGTATAGTTTCCGCGAGCTCCTTAGTAATCAGCAGCAATATCATGCCCTCGAGCTCGTCCTTCAGGCGAATCAGCACAGCCGCGCGAAGCTCCTCGGGGCTTCCGCAGTGTTCGATTGCGTCCTGAAAGTCGAGCGTCATGACCTGCGGCAGCTTTATCATGATTTCCTTGCCAATCATGGAGGACAGCGCGGTGGAGGCGTTGCCCGAGCCGATATTGCCTATTTCCGTCAGTACGTCCAGATGCATGTCGTTTAAGTCTTCAAATTTCTTAATCATTTTTTAAGTATAGTCCTTTCATAAGAATATTTAGTTTTTAAGTATAGCCCTTTTATAAGAGTATTTAATTCTTAAGCTTCTTTTTCCCCGAATAAGCAGATATAATTGTTCAGTTTTTAGGTATAGCCCTTTCATAAGTATATTTAATTCTTAAGCTTCTTTTTCCCCGAATAAGCAGATATAATTCTCACGCTAACCCCTCAAGCTGTTCGCGATTCTTATAAACTCGTCGGAAGTCTGCACCATTTTCGCCGCCAGCTGATAGGCGCGCTGGGTTTCGATAATGCGCACCATGTCGCCCGCGAGGTCTGTGCTTGACATTTCGAGCGCCATGCGGACTTTATCGTATTCGGGGGCGGGGGCGGCATCGCCCGAGCGGGCTGTAACCGCGAACCTGTTGTTGCTGACGTTGTCGAGCCCCCAGTTGTTGGGTACAGTGAAGACGCCTATCATGTCCTGCAGCACGGCATAATCAATCATGGAGGAAACAGCCTCCGTGCCGTCGCCGTTTGTCACGGCTTCAAAAGGAACCTCAATCGTATTCCCGTCATAATCCAGCACGTATTCTCCCGTACCGCTCACTAACTGCCAGACCTCCGCGTCCTCGTTGAACGAAATCGTAAACGAACCGTCACGCGTGAGATATGTGTCGCCGTTTCTGTCGATTACCATGAAAAAGCCGTCGTTGGGCAGCGCAAAGTCGAGCGGCTGGTCGGTAGCGGTGAACATGCCCTCCTCCCACATCAAGTCCGTTTTCATCACATACTGCCCGTGACCTGTTTCCCAGCGCGGCTCCGTGCTGCGGTACTGCACATAAAGACACTCCGCGAACGAGGGGCGCATGGGCTTAAAGCCGACGGTGTTTATGTTGGCTATGTTATTTGCGTAGATGTTGAGCCCCTCCTGCTGGGCGATTAAGCCCGAGGCGCCCGTGTAAAAAGAAATATTCATATTTTCATCAAGTCCTTTCTTAACAAGCTGGAATTTATAACGACATTTTCCCCGCTTCGGCAGTTATTATTTCAAACTTTTTGTTCGCTGATAATTTTAATAATTGTTCATTGTTTATTGTTAATTGTCAATTGTCAATTGTCAATTGTCAATTGTTATATCGCCTGCCCCGACTTCGCGAGCGAGGTCGACCTTTGGTTCATCGTGTCTATATATTTGAGGATTTGGCTGTTCGCCTCATAAAGCCGCTGCACTTCCATCGCGCGCGTCATCTCGCGGTTGGCGTCGACGTTGGACTTCTCAAAACCGCCCTGTATAACGTCAAAGGTTTCGCCTGCCGGAAGCGCTTCGTCGCCGTCGTAGCGGAACAGTGTATCGTTAATCTTGCGCACATCTGCATCCGGCGGGGTATAAGTCAGCAGGAGCACATCAATAACGCCGTCGTCGTTCCTGATTGTACCGTCGGGGTCAACGACAAAGTCGTCGTGACCTATGTAAATATCGCCGCCCTGCCCTTGAACGCGCCCGGCTTTTCCGAGAACCAGATAACCCTCGCCGTCCAGCTCGAACTGCCCGTTGCGGGTCTGGTAAACGTTGGGGGTTTCATTCATCGTGCGGATATTGAAGTAGACGTCGCCCCAGATTGCCATATCGAAGCGGCTCCCCGTGAACTCAAAGTTTGACTGCTCCAGGTTCACGCGGTTGTTCTCGACATAGGTCTGGTGGAACGTCCCGCTGAGCCTTGTCCGCCCGCGCACAAGAATCAGCTCTTCCATGAACGTGTTCTTGACTATGCGGTCGCGGCGGTAGCCGGCGGTGTTGATGTTCATAACATTGTTACTGATTGAGTCGAGCTCGCGCTGCTGGTGAATCATCGCCTGCGCCGCGTTGTAAAATCCTCTCAGCATTTTTTACTCCCTTCGGTCGTCAATTGACAGTTCACAGTGTACAATTGACAGTTTTGGCGTCCGCTTCGCGGACTTTTATTTTTCCGTAACTAAACAACCATCTCCAACTGTCAATTGTCAACTGTCCGTCACATCTTTATGTAATCTTCCAGTCTTCTCTTTAGGTACAGCATTGACTTTGAATGGATTTGACACACCCGCGACTCTGAAACGCCGATAACCTTTGCGATTTCCACAAATTTGAGCCGCTCGTAGTAGTGCAGGGAAATCACCTGCTTCTGCTTGGGGTTGAGCGTTTCAATCGCCTCGGTGACGACCGCCCGCAGCTCCTGTTCGTAAATGCTTCTGTCCGCTTCGTTTGCGAGCCCGCCCTTGTCGCTGAAGTTGTCCTCATACAGCAGTTCCTCAAACGACAGCGTCATGCTGCCCGCCGCGTCCGCCATGCTTTTAGCGAACTTTTCTTTCGTGAGCCCCATGCGCTCGGCGATTTCATTGTTGGTAGGCGAGCGCCCGAGCTCGGTGTAAAGCAGGTTATAAGTTTCATCGAGCTCCTTGCCGAACTTGCGCACCTGCCGCGGAATCCAGTCCTGCTTTCGCACGTAGTCGATAATTGCGCCTTTTATTTTAAGGTTTGCATACGTTTCAAACTTAACGCCGCGCTCGGTGTCGAAGGTTTCAACGGCGTTAATCAGTGCGATTACGCCCTCGTTCACAATGTCGTCAAGGTCGCCGTACTTGGCGTAGACGTTGCGCAGGGACATGGCGACATATTTTACTATGTTCATGTAAATCAGAACCAGCTCGTTACGGATTTCGACGTCGCGGGTTTCCTTGTATTTGATGAACAGCTTTGTATTGTCAACTGCCACTACGTCACCTCCGGTGACAATAATAATTAATAATTAATAATGAATAATTTTTGAGCTGCTTCGCAACGTTTTTTCATTATTCCTTATTCACTATTCCTTATTCATTATATTGTGATGTTTCCTACTGCCTGAATCTGCGTTGTGTTATCTATCTCATTATATGAAAGCACGGTAAGTCCGGGGATATACTGGTCAATCAGCCTCTTAAAGTATACGCGCACTATGGGTGAGGTGAGAACTATCACGCTCGGAAGCACGTCCTTGACCTTTTCGACTTCGTCCGTGGTCTTGGCGATAATGCTCTGCGCCGTATCGGGGTCGGGCACGTAGACGCTGCCTCTGTCGGTCTTCTTGATGTTGGCGATAATCGCATCCTCTATTCTCGGGTCGAGCGTGATTACCCGTAGCGCGTTTGCCTCGGCGAAGCGACGTGTGACCGTACGCTTCAAAGCTTGTCTGATGTATTCCACGACTATGTCCATGTCTTTAAGCACGGACGTGTTTTCGGAAAGTGTTTCGAGTATGGTTTCCATATCGCGAATCGGTATGCCCTCTTTGAGCAGCATGGCGAGCACTCTTTGCAAATATCCGACGCTCACGACCTGCGGAATGAGGTCTTCGACGACTGTCGGGTTGGTCTGGCGCATATTCTCCACCATCGTCTTCACGTCCTGGCGCGAGAGAATTTCGTGGCAGTGCTGCTTTATAATTTCCGAAAGGTGCGTAATCATAACCGAAACAGGGTCAATCAGCGTATACCCCGCAACGTCCGCCATGACTTTCTTGTCCTCGCTTATCCAGCGTGCGGGTATGCCGAACGCCGGCTCAATTGTGTCAATCCCGTCAACAGGCGTGGTCACGTCGCCGTTGTCAAGCGCAAGATAGTGGTCGGACAGAATCTCGCCGCGCGCAACTTCCTCGCCTTTTATTTTAATTACATATTGGTTGGGGTTTATTTCCGGGTTGTTGCGCATGCGCACCGACGGGAAAACCATACCCATATTCATCGCGAAGTCCTTACGGAATATGACAAGGCGCTCGATAAAGCTCCCGCCGCTCTTTTCGTCAACAAGATGCAAAAGGCTGTACCCGAACTCCATCTCGATTTGGTCGACGGACAGAAGCTTGAACACGTTATCAATGTCGCGGTAGTAGCTCTCGCCTCCGGGCGCCTCTGCGACAGCCTGCTCCTGCTGCTCCTGCTCTTTCATCATGACCTCCTGCTCTAAAACCAGCGCCTCTGCGGTTTTCATACGGCGCAGGTAGAGCCCGAGCAGAATGAGCCCTGTTCCGAGCACGAGCAGCACCATCCGCGGGAAGCCCGGAATCATCATCAGCGCGTACACAACCATGCCCGCGATAAACATAACCGTCGGGTTCTGCCCGAACTGCGTGCGCAGCTCGGAGCCGAAGTTGCCTGTAGACGCCGTTCTCGTTACAACCATACCGGTCGCGAACGCAATCAGCAGCGCGGGGATTTGTGAGGAGAGCCCGTCGCCCACGGTTGCGAGCGAATAGGAGGATAAAACGTCGCCGAAGCCCATTCCGTTGCCGACCATGCCGAAAGCCATACCGCCAATCAGCGTAATTAGCATCGTAACAATCGACATGATGGCGTCGCCCTTTACGAACTTCACCGCACCGTCCATCGCGCCGAAGAAATCCGCCTCGCGCTGGATTTTGAGCCGTCTTGTTTTCGCTTCCCCGTCGTCGATTGCGCCCGCGGCAAGGTCGGCGTCAATCGCCATCTGCTTACCGGGCATAGCGTCAAGCGTAAATCTCGCCGCAACCTCGGAAACGCGCTCCGCACCCTTAGTGATAACAAGGAAGTTCGCAAGAACGAGAATCAGGAATATTATAAATCCGACAACAGCGTTGCCGCTCATGACGAAGGCTCCGATTGCCTGTATGATATTACCCGCCGCCGCTGTCACCTCCGCCGAGTTCGTACTGCCCAGAATAAGCCGCGTGGTCGATATAGAAAGCGCAAGCCGGAAGACCGTCGTAATCAGCAGGATTGACGGAAAAATGGAGAACTCCAGCGCCTCGGTTATATACAGTGTAATAAGCAGTATAATTATAGCCAGCGCGATATTGGTGGCTATAAGGAAGTCGACAACCGTCCGGTTAAGCGGAATAATCAGCGCAAGCACGATGACTATAACAAATACCGCGAATACGTTGTCAAGCATTCGTTTAAGCATGGGCTTTGCGCATCCTTTCCTTTTAGAACGTGTATTCAATAACACTCAATACTCACATTTTGACGCATTTTACGCCACTTTTCGTTAAATTTTCTTGAAATAAACAAATTATTTCTGCGAAAATTTGCCTCAATTGACATAAAATTCGCCTAAAATCTGAATATTTCGGTTATTGAATACAAGTTCTTAATCTACACGTCTTTAAAAATTAACTTTCTGTTTTATGGTATCAAGCTCTGCGAATATAGTCGCCACCGCTGTGAACAGCGCGTGCGGGATTTCGCTCCCGAGCTTTACGGTGTCGTGCAGAGCTTTGGCGAGCGGTCTGTCCTCGGTAACGGGGACGCCGTGCTCCTCGGCGAGCGCGATGATTTTAAGCGCTATTTCGTCCTGCCCTTTAGCGACAACCTTGGGCGCGGAGAAAGTATTTACCGTTTCATATTTAAGGGCGACAGCGTAGTGCGTGGGGTTTCGCACGACTACGTCTGCTCCGGGAACCTCCTGCATCATGCGGCTTTGTGCAATTTCGCGCTGTTTCTGCTTGATTTTACTCTTTATTTTCGGGTCGCCCTCGATGTTTTTATATTCGTCCTTTACTTCCTGCTTGGACATCTTGAGCTTCTTCTCGTACTGCCACCACTGAAATATGTAATCACCTGCGGCGACAAACGCGAAAAGGATTACGATTAGAATTACGAGTGAGAATATGTTCCGCGCCGTAAATGCCACGCCCTGAACGAGGTCCATCTGCGGCAGCTTCCCTATGTCGGGCAGCAGTGACATTATGCGGGAGTAAACAATGGCGACTATGGCAACTATTACTATTATTCCTTTTATTACGTTTACAAACGATTGAAGCGAGAAGAGCTTCTTTATGCCGTTGATGGGATTCAGCTTTGAGAACCGGGGTTTTAGCGGCTTCATCGTGAATAGTCCTTTAGACTGAATAACCGAGGGTATGACTGATGCGAATATTTTTATAATGAACAGCGGTCCCATGATAACAATGGCAAATCTTACAATGCTGATTCCCATCCAGGTGATGAACTCCTGGTTAACTCTCATTTCATCGCCGGAGTGTTCGATAAAGAACCTTATTGCCGCCTGCATCTGCGTGTACATAAACGGCCCCAGCAGCGAGAGCGCGAAAAACATAACGAGCAAAGAAACCGCGGTGTTTACTTCCTTGCTTTGCAGTATGTTGCCCTCTTTTTCGCGTGCGTCCCTACGCTTTTTCGGCGTGGCTTTTTCGGTTTTTTCCTGTCCTCCCCCACCTGCCAATTAAATCAACCCCTGACGGACAATTGACAATTAACAATTGACAATTGACAATTATATAAAGTCGCGAAGAATCACGTCCATGTTGTCCCACATTATGCCCAGAAGCGCGTCTATAAAGTTTGAAATCGGGCGCGCAAGCGACAAAATAACGAAAAGCCCGAAAAGAATTTTAAGCTGTATGTTAACCACAAACACCTGTATCGTCGGGACGGCCTTCATAATAACGCCCACGCAGACCTCCACGGTCAGCCCCGCTGAAATCACGGGTATCGCAAGCTTCATCGCGAGCGTGAAAATCGTGCCGAAGAACATGACAAGGTTATGCGTTACGGCGATTGTGTTCCAGGTAAACTCAAAGCCCATAGGAACCAGGTCGTAAGAAATCGCGAACAGCCGTATATACTCAAGGTGTCCGTTCGTAAGGAAAAAGTAAAGTATGAACCAGTAGTAGTAAAGCGTGGCGAAGACGGGCATCTGTATGCCGGTGCCGGGGTCCATGACGTTCGCCATCATCATGCCTATCTGCCTGTCGGTAGCCTCGCCCGCAAGGATTAACGCCGTCAGAAACATATTGGTCAGAAAACCGAAAACAAGCCCGAAGAACATTTCCAGAAGCAAAACAAGAACGAAGTGCGGAACACTTTGCGGAATGAAGCCGGTTGAGCCGCCGGTGACTGCAAGCATACATACCGCAAACGCCATCGACATTGCCACGCGTACTCTCATAGGCACATTCTGCCGCCCGAAGATGGGGTTAAACGTAAAAATACCGGTGACGCGGGCGAAAACAAGCAGGCAGCCTATAAAGTTATAAACAATAAGATTCCATAACTGCTCCATAATACCAATTAACAATTAACAATTAACAATTAACAATTATTGTGTTCGCTTCACGAACGATTTTTTAATCCGCCGCCGCAGGCGGCTCTTTAATTGTACATTGTTCATTGTACATTGTACACTATTCCTTATCTTAGTCCTGTTTGTGACATCGTATCGAAAATAAACTCCATGAATTCTATAATCTGGTTGGTCATCCACGGCCCGACTGCGAGCAGCGCGAGCGTAATCGCAACGGCTTTGGGCACAAAGGTCAGCGTCTGCTCCTGAACCTGCGTCGCCGCCTGCAAAACAGCGACAGTAAGCCCGATAAGCATAGCAAGCAACAGCATCGGCAGCGCCAGCGAAAACGCAATGCCGATTGCCCTCGTGAATATGTCCATTACAAGTTCAGGGGTCATAACTACCTCAATTAACAATTGACAATTGACAATGTACAATTGTTGTGTTCGCTTCGCGAACGATTTTTAATCCGCCGCTGCAGGCGGCTCTTTAATTGTACATTGTTCATTGTACATTGTTCATTGTTTATTGTACACTGTTTAATCCCGTCAGAGATTAAACGAAGCCGCGATACTGCCCACTAACATCTGCCAGCCGTCGACAAGCACGAACAGCATAAGCTTAAACGGCATTGAAATCATCGCCGGCGGGAGCATCATCATACCCATAGACATCAGCGTGCTCGCCACAACTATATCAATAATCAAAAACGGCACAAAAAGCATGAAGCCCATCTGAAACGCTCTTGACAATTCGCTTATCATAAACGCGGGAATCGCAACCTCGAACCCAATCTGCTCATAAAACGCGTCAAGGTCTTCCTCGGTGGTGTTAACGTCTATCTCAATCTGAATATCCGTACCGAAAGTATCGGACGTATATATGGTTGCGTCCGCCAGATTAAGGAAAAAAGCCATCGTGCTTCTTGATGTCTGCCGCAGCATAAAGACCTTTAAAGGCCCGCCCGCCCGCTCTACAGCCTCCCATGTGGTGATTTCACCGTCGGCATAAGGCTGATAGGCGACTTGATTGATTTGCACAAATACGGGCCACATCAGAAACATCGTAAGAAACAGCGCGAGAGAAATAACAACCTGGTTGGGCGGGGTCTGCTGCGTCTGCATAGCGTTGCGCAGAAAGCTCATGACGATGACAATCCGCGTAAAGCACGTCATCATCAGAAGTATTGACGGTGCGATTGAAATGATGGTTATTAATAATAGTATCTCAAGAGGCTGCGAAGCGTCTACGCCTATGAGGTCGTAGAGGGCGCTGGTTTCTGGGGCGAGAGCGGCGCCCGGGTTCGCCGCGTCCACAGCTTCGGGAGAGGTGTTTATATTAACTTCCGGCGCGGGTACGAAAGGCTCAGTGTCCGCCGCTATTGCGTTTAAACTGAAAACGACGGAAAATAACGCCGCTGTCAAGGTAAGAGACGCGATAAAACGGATAAAGAGAATCCTCTCTTTCTTTACATGCTTAATTATCCGGTTCAACGGTGTTTTCCTCCCCCTCGGGTTTTCTTTCCGTCTTTTTATTAGGATTTATGAAGTTGGTTAATATATCGGAAAACTTAATGCCAGGCGGCTTGTCCGCATTTTCGCCGGCCGGACCGAAATACTCCTCCTCATGAATATCTAAATCGCACAGCTTTTCGATTCTTCCCGCGCTTACGCCCATCAGCATAAGCCTCCCGCTCACGCTGACGACAAGCAGCGAAGAATCTCTGCCCGTGTTCGCCCTGTCAATGATTCGCAGCTTGTTGCCGCTTGCAACTGCCTGCATTTTTCCTACTTTCCGCAGCATCCAGAACATAAAGAAGATGAGCCCTATTATGCCTGTGAGGGAAAGTATGAGCCTTATCCATTCCATAAAATCTCCCCGTCCAACAATGAATAATTAACAGTGAAATAATTAATAACTGCGGCGCCGCTTCGCAGCGTTTACAATTATATGTAATTATTCCTTATTACTTATTCATTATTAATTGTTTTACCCGAGGATTTTAGAAACAGTCTGCAGGATTCTGTCCGGCTTGAAAGGCTTCACGATAAAGTCAAGCGCGCCGAGCTTTATAGCCTCGACAACCATTGCCTCCTGCCCCATCGCCGAGCACATAATAACCTTCGCCTCGGGGTGTTTGCCTTTGATTTCGGCGAGCGCCTCGATTCCGGTTTTGTTGGGCATGGTGATGTCCATGACTACGAGGTCGGGCTTTTCCGCCTCATAGACCTGCACGGCGATTTCGCCGTCAGCCGCTTCAAGAATAGAAGTGTAGCCATTCTTTGTCAGTGTGTCCTTTATGAGCATTCTCATAAAAGCCGCGTCGTCTACAAGTAGAATTTTCTTGTCCATGTGTGAATTACTCCTTACCTAATGAATCCATTTTTTAAATAACTTTAATAATTATTGCTGATTATTGAAAATTATGTTTGTGTAAATTTATTTTTTGTATAATTTTATTTTACATTCTTATTCTTTTCCGAGCGAGTCCATAAACTTAGACTTCAGGATTTCAGTGATTCTGACCGCGAAGTTGTCGTCTATAACCACAACGTCCCCTCTTGCTATCAGATTGCCGTTGACAACTACGTCTACGGGCGCGCCCGCCTGCCTTTCAAGTTCGATGATTGTGCCCTGAGTGAAGTCGAGTATTTCCTTGACCTTGCGTTTTGCCGTGCCTATTTCCACGGAAATCTGCAGCGGCACGCCCATGAGAAGCTGCAAATTGTCGCCCTGGTCTCCCGCCACGCTGAACTGCGGTGCTTCAAACTGGTGAAGCTGAGCGTTTTGTATGTTAATGGGAGGTCCTGCCATAGGATATCCTCCGTAACCGTAAGCCGGCGGCGGATAGCCGTAACCGGGCGGACTTCCCATCGGCATCTGCATAGGCATTGCGCCAGCCGCTTGCGGCATGGCATATTGCGGCTGCATTTGCTGCTGCATCATCGGCTGCTGCACAGGTTGTGCTGCCGCGGGCGCAGCAGCGGGAGCAGGTGCCGCCGGAGCAGGCGCCGGAGCGGGTGCCGGCTCGGGCTCGGGTTCCGGTTCGGGATTCATCATCTTTTCACAGATAATCTGCGCCAAATCTGCGCTCATGACCGAAACAAACTCTGATTTTATTACGCCCTCTATAGTGATGTCAAAGGTGATTGCTATAACTTCTTCGTCCGTATCGTAATCATGAACCTCTGATAACTTGATTTCATTCATTATATACGGCGTGGGTACCGAAATATCCACGTGCATACCGAGAAAATTCGACAATGCGGTTGCGGAGGAGCCCATCATCTGGTTCATAACCTCGCTGACTGCGCTGATGTTCAGCTCGTCAAACTCGAAGTCGGGCGTTACCTCCAGCGGCTGACCCATGAGCTGGTTTAGGATAAGCTGTACGTCGTCCTGCCTCAGAATCATCATGTTGGTGCCGGAAATGCCTTTGATGTAGACGATTTTTACGCAGATTGCAGGCTCGAGGGATTCTTTGCGGAGCTCTGCGGCCTTTTGCACGGATACGCGGGGCGTGGTAATCCATACCTTGGCGTTCAGCAATTCGGATGCGGCTGTCGCGGCGTTGCCCATGCTTATGTTCATGACTTCCGCTATTGCATCTTTTTGCAAATCCGTAAATTCAATTACAGCCATATTATGCGTTATCCTTTCTCTTCAGCTGATTGTCAATTGTCAGTCATATTTCCATGCTGAAGATGTTTTCTATTTTTACTGCCTTTTTGTTATTAAATACGCCCATCTTACCGTCGAACCACTTCTTGCCTCCGACATTGAGGACAATGTTGCTGTCTATGTTCTTTCCGAGCGGTATGATGTCCCCCTGCTGTAATCGAAGTACGTCCAGCATGTCAAGGTCAACCTCTCCGAGCACGGCTTTTATGTCGAGCGCGGTATGGGTAACGCCGTCAAGTATGTTTGTTTTGCGCTCTTTTTCTCTGCTCGCGTCGATTTTACGACCCGTGCGCGTTTGCCGCGTGGTATACTTCTGCATGATTCCCTCAAGACCGATGGCGGGCATACATATGGTTATCAGCGCCTTGGTTTCAATAACCATTATTTCCAGCATGACGATTATCATGGTGTCGTCGTGCCCCATCGCTGAAATGACCCTCGCGTTGGTTTCCATATTTTCAAGCACGGGCTCCAGCTCCACGTAACTCGCCCACGGCTCTTTCATGAGCCCGAGGAAATTCCGGATTAGGTTTTCCATGATGGACACTTCTATTTCGGTGAACTCGCGTTCGCCGGTGTCCAGATGCTCCCCCTTGCCGCCTAGCAGCCTGTCTATCATGATATATGTCAAAGTGTTCGATAACTGCACGATTAAGTTCAGGTCCTCGACCTCGTCGTCCTGGATTTTGAGCTCCGCCATTCCCATCATGACGTAGTCGGGCAACGCGTTGTTGAACTCGAAATATTTCTGCTCCTCCACAGACACGAGCGAGACCTTGCAGTAAAGACGTAATAGTCCTGTTAAATAGGAAGAAAGTAATCTTGAGTAGTTATCAAAAATGCTGTCTAAAGTTTTTATGCGCTCTTTCGTGAACTTCTTGGGCGAACGGAAGTCATACTCCTTGACCTCGGGCGCCTTTTCGACCTCCGCGACTATAGGCTCCCCTGCGCTCGCGTTGCTTAGCATGGCGTCTATTTGTTCTTGTGTTAATACGTCCGCCAAACTAAACACCAACTTTCACAATTGACAATTGACAATGTACAATTGACAATTAAAATATAATTAATAAATTGAAATCTTCTTATAATGACTGTTAATCGTCAATTGTCAATTCTTCATTGTCAATTGTTTCGTCGCCGTTACCATTTCCGTTAGTGCTTGTGTCATACGGAGAGGCGAAGTCTGTATCCCTCACGGTTGTGAAGCCGCCGGGCGCAGGCCCTACCGCCATTCCTCCATGTCCTGCCTGCGGCACGTCGCCTCTGTTCCCGTACCTTTCGGTAAGGTCGCCCAAAATTCCCGCGACTACGGTTTCTATAGGCGTTCCTGCGGGCTCCATGACTTCTCCCACGGCGTCCACGTCAAACAGGGGGCTGTTAAAGTCATATCTCGTTATATCATCAACGAAGCGGTTTTCCTCTTCGGTAAGGTCGTTACGGTTAATTATAATTTCAACGCGGCGGTTGCTGGCGCGTCCTGCGGCCGTGCTGTTGTCCGCCGTAGGCGAATACTGCGCGAAGCCCTCGACTATGAACTTCTCGCTCGTTACCATTTGGTTCACGCGGTCAAGGTGCTTTACCACCGTTGACGCTCTCATCGCGGACAAATCCCAGTCGTCCATGCCCACGCCCGCAATGCCTATGTCGGCGGTATGTCCCTGAACCTGCACGGAGCGTATCCATTCCTGCACGATTCTTATGGACGGCGTAATCACGTCGAGCACGTGCCTGCCCGCGCTGTTCAGCGCGTAGCTGTCCCCGTCAAACACGACGTCGCCGTCGAGAACAACGCGGATAAGCCCCGGTCTTGAGTAAATCTGAACACCCGTCAGGCCCTCTTCGTCTATTATATCGGCAAGCTGATTATAAAGCGCGTCAAAGGCGCTGGGCTGGTTTGTTCTGCCCGGGGGGTTGCCGTCTTCATCGCCCGGTTCCTGCGGAGGAATGTCGGAGTTCGCGATATCTCCGCTCGGGTCGAGCGGCGGCTCGGGCGGTCTGCCGACTATAATATTTACATATCTGCCCGTGGTGTTGAATGACTGCAGTATGTACTGAAACCTCGCCTCTTCCTGGTTGGAAGCCGAATAAAGCATTACGAAAAAGCAGAACAGCAGCGTAACCATGTCCGCATACGTCGCCATCCAGTCGTCAAGACCTTTTTTAATAATCGGGCCTTTCTTTTTCTTTGCCATGGCTTCCCCCTTTCAATAAATATACCAATGAAAGCAAGGTTGCTTTCATTATAACATAATCGCAGATTATGTTTCAATGTTCTCGGGTACCCGTTCGAAAATTTATTTTCGATAACGGGTGAGGTTATTATAACATGATTCCAATCGCCCGCGGCGATTGCGGCGGTAAAACCGCCTGCGGCGCATCTGCGCCGAATCATTGCTGAAATAAAAATGCTGTTTCGGCAATGCCGAAACCCGCCCGTATGCGGGCGGCAAGCGTAAACGCTTGCAATGGCATTTTTATTATAACATATTGCAACAAAAATTGCAATTGTAATTTTTGTTAAATTTATTTTAATTACTTGTCTTTTCCTTTATCGGCACCGCCCCTTCCTGTCCGCGGAAGCATGAATTCTAATTTTTCCTGGATAAAACGCGGGTTACTGCCGCTTGCAATCGCCATTACGCCCTCTATTATTATATTCATGCAAAGCTCCTCGTTACCGTGGGCGCTGCGGAGCGCGCTTTCGAGCGGCGCACAGACTACGTTCGACATTACCGAGCCGTACAGCGTGGTGATAACCGCGGTCGCCATCTTGGTTCCCATTGCTCCCGGGTCCTCGCCCATTACCTGAAGCATTGATACAAGCCCTACAACCGTACCCATCATACCGAACGCGGGCCCGAAAGTAACGCCCTTAGCAAAGAAGTCCGCGCCCTTTTGGTGGCGTTCCGCGGTGTGGTCAACCGCGCTCTCGAGCATTTCGCGTACCTTGTCGGGGTCGTTGGCGTCAACTATGAGCATGAGTGCCTGCTTCATGAACGGGTCTTTGGCGTTGTTTGCACTTTCCTCAAGTGCGAGCAGCCCCTTGCTTCTTGCGATTGTCGCGTATTCCACGAGTTCTTTTATGTACAGCGCAGGGTCGAATTTCGGCGGGAATATCGCGAACTTGAAGTATTTCCCTACGCTTTTCAGCTGTGAGGGTGAAATCGTCGCAAGCATCGCAAAAATCGAACCCACCACAACTATGAATACGGAAGCGGCATCTGCGAACCAGATGAGCTCGCCGGCAATCAGTATGGATACAACAATCGCCGCAAACGAGCCTATCCAACCAATAATAATGGTAATATTCAAAACTAACCTCCGATTTTAAATGCACAATGTACAGTGTACAATGTACAATTATTGTGTCGCTTCGCGACAGTTTCTATGTACCGTCCGCTTTGCGGACTCCACAATTGTTCATTGTTCATTGTTCATTGTTCGTCAGCCTGCGCCGCGACAGGCGGCGAAACTCTATAGTTTTTTTCATTATCTCATCGAGCGTTTCGGCGACGATATAGGTGTGTCCGTTATTCATGAGTATAATGGTGTCGGGCGTTTCATACGCCGTTTCTATAAGCGCCTCGTTTATAAGGATTTGCTTGCCGTCAAGTTTAGTTAAAACAATCATATTTTCAGCACGTCCTCTTTTCACGAAATCTCTTTAAAACAGCGTTTTCCCCGCTTCACTAAGATTTTACCGCATGCCTTTCAGCACGTCCTCTTTTCACGAAATCTTTTTAAAACAGCGTTTTCCCCGCTTCACTAAGATTTTATTACAAGCCTTTATGCTTGTCCTCTATATTTTGCTTGTGTGCGGGGACATCAGTCCCCGCGTCACAAGCCTGATTATTAAATAGTACTCTTACAACCGTTATTAATTCTCAATTCCGACTTTCAAAATTAACTTATAAAGTTAATCAAATCGTCAAGTTTTAACGCTTAAGGTTAATCAGTTCTTCCAGCATGGTATCGGAAACGGTGATAATCCTCGAGTTCGCCTGGAATCCCCTCTGCGTGACAATCATGTTTGAGAATTCTTCGGAAAGGTCGACGTTCGCCATTTCGAGCGCGCCGGAAACCACTTCGCCCGCGCCGTCGTCGCCCGGGACTTTAACTTCCGGAGGGCCCGAGGACAGCGACTCTTTGAAGTACGACGTGCCGAACTGCTGCAAACCGTTCACGTTCTGGAAGATGGCAAGGTCGATGCGCCCGAGCAGGAGTCTGCCGTGAACAGCGTGTTCGCCGTAGATTACACCGCCGGAGTCGATGAAGACGAGGTCAAGGTCGCGGACCGACTGCGGCCCCGCCCAGCGGCCGTTCTCCATTACAACCGTGCTCATGGACTGGATTACCGAGCGGTAGAAGTTATCCTGCCCGCCGTTGAGCCCGATTCTTCTGGGTAACGTGCCAATCACGTCTGCGAGCTGCTGCCCTGCGGGAGGCGTAACGTCGCCCGAAACGAGAAGTTTGCGGTTAGCGTTGCCGGATTCCTCGTCCCATGTTCCGTCGGCGAGCCTTGTCATGCCTGCCGCCGCGTTGATGGCGTCCTGAATCATTTGGTTGGTGACTTCCACGCCCTCTTTAACGGTGATGGTGAGTATATTCTGCGCCCATTGTGCGCGGACTGCGGGCGCGTCTGCGTTATTGGTGGTTCTCATGCTTATTTCAAACGCGTTGGCTGCGAGCCCGGGTGTGAACGCCGTAAACGTCAGCCTGCCCGCCGTGCCGAAGTTGAAGAAGTTGGAAGCGGGAATCGCCTGCGTGCTTGACGGGACGCTGCTGAAATCGATATTTAAGGGGAGCACGCCCTCGCCGGGGTCAATGCCGCCCGCCTGAATCGCCGCGTTCACAGCCTCCTGGAAGCCGTTGGGGTTTCTGTAGGTAACTGCGGGGGATTCGAGAGCGACAGCGAGGTCGAGGGGCGCTTCGGGAGGGTCAGCGGCAGCGCGCCTGTTATTCTCCGCTATAATCGCTTCGTTGGCTCTGGTAATAATTGCGTTTGCCGCTAAAATCGCCGCATGAACGTCAGCCATATTTGCGCCGGCAGCAACCGTTAAGGGTGCAAGCGCATCGATAGGAGTCTGATTATAATCTGCGATGGCTCCGACAGCTGCTGCTATTGCGGTGTTCGCGTCGGTAATCGCGGTATTTGCCGCTGCGATTGCCGCTTCTAAGTCATCGTCGTCTATCGGAAGCGTGGCAATCGAGTAGGGGTAATAGTCAAAGTCCTGCGTGAGGTCCATTTGAATTGTAAGCACCGAGCCGTTCATGGTGGCAAAAGGCACTAAGCTATGCGTGATGTTGAGCGCGATGTTGCCGTTAGGGCCGTAGCCGGACGCGCTGAACCTGATTTCATATTCCTGTCCGTTGAAAGTGACGGTTCTGTTGGAGCTTGCCTCCTCGTTCATGACGTCGGGGATGAAGAAGTTGATTCTCTGGCTGCCGGGGCCCATGCCTGTCGGGTCGCCCGATATGCCGAGGACAACGTAACCGTTGGAGTCAACAAGATTTCCTGCGTTGTCCACATTGAAGACGCCGTTTCTGGTGTAGTAGATGTTTCCCGCCGCGTCCATAACCTGGAAGAAGCCCTCGCCCTTAATCGCACAGTCATAGACGCTGTCCGAGAAAGTGAAGCCCGACTGGGTCATGACCTTGTCGATGGAGCCGAGCGCAAGACCGTAACCGATTTGACGGGGGTTTGTGCCGCCGGATACGTTGTCACCGCTGGACGCGAAAGAACGCGTCTGATAGAAAACGTCCCTGAATGTAACGGTGTTTGCCTTGTAGCCCATGGTGTTTACGTTTGCGATGTTGTTACCGATAACGTCCATGCGTACGGTATGGTTTTTAAGTCCGGAAACGCCGGAAAAAAGCGATTTCATCATAACGATAAATCCTTTCTCATGCGCCGGCGACGGACAATTGACAATTTATAATTGACAATTGACAATGAATTCTGTCTATCAGTCGGTCAAGACAGAGAACATTTCCCGTTAGGGACCATGTTGAAATTCGCGTCGCGGCTGTTATTAAATTTTAATTTTACATAATTACTGTAGAATCAATGTTTGTGAATACGTTGCCCTTGAGCTCCTCCATCTCCATGGTGGTGATTACCTTGTTGTTGGGTACATTGACTATGAACGCCGTCGTGTCGACTAAGATTAGAGTATCGTTGCTCCCCTTTTCAGCGGCTACCCTAACGCCCTCGTTCAGCCTTTCGAGCTTGCCGTTCTCATCAATGTCAACGTTCCTGCTGTCAAGCCGTCTGATTGCATGACCGGAAAACTCAATCGCGCTGGTCTTCTCAAGCTTCTGCTTTAATGCGTCCGCGAAGCTCTGACCCTGCTCGTTGGTCTGCGGAGCTGCGGGAGCATTTGGTAATTGCGTTTCCTGCGGTCTGTTTATGCTTATTTGCTGATTCCGCGTTTTAAGAAAATCGTTTAACAGCATCCGTTAATACCTCCTCCCTGTCTTATACAGTAAATATAAGCTTTTGTTTTTATCCCGAACAGGATTTTATTGTCAGGTGAAAGCTCCTGTACTTGCATTAATAAATAAGCTGATTTAACTGCTCGGTGTAATCCTTGAGGTTTGAAGTTGAGCTATACCCTGTTTGGGCGGGTTCTTCCGGTTCCTTGGGCTCTTCGGGTTCTTTCGGCTTCGGTGCTTCCGCTGAGCCCTCGCCCGTCCAGTTCTCGTCTTCACCGGGCCCCTGCGCTTGTGCGGATTCCACTCTGATTACGCTTGAGAGCGGGTACGCCAAATCGTCAATAATTATGCTGATTTCGTTGTCCTTTACTTCAAAGCGTGCAACGATGCCTGTTTCGGTGATTCTGATTCCCGCTTCGTTTCTTCCGACTACCGTGACTTTCATGCCTATGAGGCTTGCCGCGTATGCTCCCTCATTGCCTGTAATCGTATACGGGTTTTGCGTGGGCAGGATTTCCATTATGTTTGAGAGCGGGTAGTCCTTGCCGTTGACCTTGATGTTAAATTCTCCGTCGGTGACGCTCATCGAGGTAACGATTCCGCTTTCAAACTTGAATCCCTTACCGTCCGTTACGGGCACTGTTACGGTCTTGCCCACCAGCGACTGCGCATAGTTTGCGTTTTGGTAGTAGAGTGCGTCCTGCTGCGCTTTGAGCGCCGTGAAGTTCGCAAGGTTCGAGATGAAGTCGGTGTTGCTCATCGGCTCGAGCGGGTCCTGGTTGCCCATTTCCGCCATCAGCAGATTGAAGAAGTTCTCCATCGAGAACGCGTCTTTGTCCTGCTTGGTAAAATACTTCGCGTATCTCTCCCTGTTCTCGGCGATGCTTTGTGTGCTGTTTACAGCCATTTTTTCACCATGTCCTTTCTGCACGAGCGGAGAATAAAAAGTTTCGTTTTCCCCGATTCAGTATCGGATGTTTTCAAACTTAAATCTCCTTGTCATGCCAATTTGCTAACTCGCTCGCAGCAGTTCCGCGAAACTGATTCCCTGCTCTTCTTCACCATCGTCATGAGAATCGTCCTGCTCCTGCTCGCCGCGGCTGCCGTCCCGGTTCTCGCGCTGCTCGCTGTAGTCGGGCTTGCTTTCCGAAGCCTCGGTGTTCACGATAAAGCTTTCGAGTTTAGCGTCGCTTCTTTCGAGCGCCAGACTGATTCTGTCGGCTGAGTTTTGCAGAAGTTGTGCGGTTGTTGCTTTCTCCGCCGTAATTTCAACTGCCGTTCCCGTCGCTTGAATCACAATCCTGACTGCGATTTTACCGAGCTCTGCGGGGTTCAGAACCATCTCAAATGTAGTCGTGCCGCCGCCTGCTGTGGTAATCCTTGCCAGAACTTGCTCAGCAACCTGCGTTACTGTGCTTTGAGGCAGCTCGGCTTTTTCGGGGATTATGAGCTTCTGCTCGAAGCCTGCTGTTTGGGCAGCCTGCATTGTTTCGGGGTTTTTAGGAGCTTCGGAAGCTTTCGGCGGTTCGGCTGCTTTCGCTTTTTCTGTAGTTTCAGCACTCTTCGGGATTTCTGCTTTTTCCGGCTTTTCCGTCTGCTCCGGATTCTGCGCCTTGAACTTCCCGAGCAGTTCGCTGAGCTCTTCCGGCTTCTGCTGAATAACCACGTGCGCCTTTTGAAGCGTTTCCCATGCTTTAAGCGTTTCCTCGGGCTTTTCCGCCTCGGCTGTCAGCTCCGCGCTTTTGCCGCTTTCAACGGCGAACTTGACTTCGCCTGCCTTTTCAAGAAGCTCTTTTGCTTCCTGCGTCATTTGCGTTGCCGCTTGCTTCTCCGTGTTCACAGGTTCCGCGGGTTTTTCCGCCGGTTCTTCGCTTATAATGGGAGCCGCTGTAAAATTTGCTTCGGGAAGTTCTGCCGCTGCAGCCTGTATGTTCATCTCAGCTTTCACCGTTGTAAAATAACTTTCAATAAGCTCCGGCTGTGCCGCTTCGGAAGTTGCAGCTGTTTGCGGTATTTCGGGTTTTACATACTCCGGCGGTTCGGATTTTACGGGCTCCGGCGTTTGTGATTTCACGGGCTCCTGAGCTTCGGGCTTCGCGGGTTCCGGCGGCTCGGCTTTTGCGGGAGCTTCCGGGACTTGCGAGGTTTGCGGGATTTGCGCCTTTTCCGAAAGCTTGGGATTCTCGGCAAGTTCCGACTTTTCGGGTTGCGGGAATTCCGGTGCTTCGGGCAGCTCGGGAGCGTGCGCCTGCGGCTTCACAGCGATTTCGATTTCAGCCATCTTCGGCTGCTCGTCGATTACGACCGGACTCGCTATATTAATCAGGCAGCTCGTAAGTATTTGCTCTTCTTCGCTGTAGTTCCGCTTCGGGGTGAACTCGGGAACTTCGGGGTTTATGAGCGGCTTTTCCGGTACATAACCCGCTCCCTGCTGCTCCAGCTCGGAAACCGCCAGTTTAACGTGCTCGCAGAAGCTTTCCTGTGTGAATCCGCCCGCCTGTATTTCGCCGAAATCTGCGGTATACGCGGTGATACCTGCTCCATTGCAAACAATCATATCATACACCTCCTTTCTGTATGAATTTTAATATATATTAAGTCTAAATCAGACTTAATAACGTAATCCAAAAACATAAATGGCAAAATCGGTGCATAAATACCCACCTTCTCTTGATTATACACAAAAAATGCCCAAATGTCAATAATTACTCGCTCTTTTTACAAATTTTATATAATTTTTTGTCGGATTTTCAGCTCTTTTGCTTCCTGAAGTCCGCGTTAGTCATGAACTCGTCTATAAACAGCTCGGTTTCCTTGAGCTCCAGCGCGCGGTATTCCTCAAGCTGGTTCTCCTCGAGCTTCTCGAGAGAGGCGACTTCCTTCTGCAGCTCCAGTACAACCCCAAGCTGCCGCGCAATCTCGTCCTCCTTGCGCACAATTTCGATTTGCTTGAGCGACGCGTCCTGCTTGCGCGAGGTGATGAATCTCTTACGAACCGCTATATCGACCGGCGTTATGCCTGTGATTAGCTTATCGGCGAGTTCGGCGTTCTTCTCGGTGATGTTCGCGAAAATTTCCTGAAGCTGTTCGTTTAGAACAACAAGCTCCCTCCGCAGAATCCCGAGGTTGTTCTTTTCGGCTTCAAGCATGCGCTCTTTGTAATGTTTTAGTTTTGCTAATGAGAACTCGAATCTTTTCATTATTGCATATACCTGACATTTGCAAGGCGCTATACCCTACACGATAACACTTTCCAATAATTTCACAGTTTCGTCCAAGTCAAATGACTCCTTTATTCTTTGCGTGAGGAAGCCGTTGATTGCGTTAATCTTACCGATTGCTTCGTCCAGCGCGGGATTCGTTCCCGACTTATACGCACCGATGGCAATAAGGTCGGAGTTCGCTTCATAAAGCGCGAGCAGGTTGCGCAGCCTGTTCGCCAAGTCCTGGTGCTCCTGCGGCGTTACGAGCACCATAAGGCGCGAAACACTGTTCAGTATATCTATTGCCGGATAATGGTTCCTTGCCGCTATTTTCCGCGACAAGACTATATGCCCGTCTATGATTCCGCGCACCGTGTCGGCTATGGGCTCGTTGGTATCGTCGCCCTCTACGAGCACCGCGTAGATGCCCGTGATACTGCCTTTTTCAAAGCAGCCCGCCCGTTCTAAAAGCTTCGGCAGCGCCGAGTAAATCGACGGCGTGTACCCTCTTGCAATAGGCGGCTCGCCTATTGACAGCCCTACTTCACGCTGCGCCATCGCGAAACGTGTAAGATTATCCATCATCAGCAGTACATCCTTACCCTGCCTCATAAAATATTCGGCGATTGCGGTCGCGGTCAGCGGGCATTTGTTGCGCATCATTGCAGGCTGGTCGCCCGTCGCGACTACAACGACAGAACGAGCCATGCCCTCGTCGCCGAGGTCGTTTTCTATAAACTCGCGTACCTCGCGTCCGCGCTCCCCTACAAGCGCGATTACGTTCAGGTCGGCTTTGACTTTTCTTGCCACCATGCCCATCAGCGTGGACTTTCCCACTCCCGAGCCCGCGAAAATTCCGATTCTCTGCCCTTTTCCGAGCGTCATGACGCCGTCAATGGCTTTAACCCCAAGTTCAATCGGCTCTGCGATTTTCGGGCGGGTGAGGGGGTTTACAGGTATACCGGAAATAGGCATGACGCCCGTATATTCGATTTCCGGCTTGCCGTCCAGCGGCTGACCGATTGCGTCGATTATGCGCCCGATTAGATTCCCGCCGGTTTTTACCATCAGCTTTTCACCCGTATTGTCAACAATACTGCCCGGGCCTATTCCCTCGATGTCGGTATAAGGCATGAGCAGTACGTTTTCGGAATTGAACCCGACTACTTCCGCAAAAACATGGCTTTGCATATCCTTATTGAAAATACGGCAAACGTCGCCTATGTTACAGGTCGGTCCGCTTGCCTCTATTGTCATTCCGATTATTTTTTCAATCTTACCCATATTACGGTAGGATTCGTAAGTTTTGAGTTCCTTGCTGAAGCCTTGTAAATCCATTATTCAACTTCTTCTGCAATCATTTTTTCTACGTACGCCACATCTTCTGCTTCCATAGCGACTTTCATTTTCGTGACTAATTGATTTAAACCCGCAACTTTCGTTCCGGCTTTATCGTTTTGCTTTTTAAGCATTAAAATTTCATACAATGCGGTCTTTTGTGTAGCTCTGATTTCAATACTGCTTGCCATAATTTTTACCAAGTCCTTTCTTCACAAATGCGGTATGAAAACATTGTTTCCCCAGATTCAACAGCTTCTGTTTACAAACTTTTTGTATTTCTACCCGTCTTCCGTTTTATCCCTGAACTTCCCCTTGCCGAGCTTTTCAATCATCATAAGCTGAGTCGCCACGCCCGCGTCGGTGATTTCGCTGCCGTTGTCGAGAATAAGCGTTCCCTCGGGCGCGTCCTTAACTATTTCAAACTCGATATGCTGCGTTTCGCGGAAGATTTCGCGCATGATGTCGAGCCCCGCCGCCCCGCACTGCTCGGTGTCGAGCTTGGACAGCGTTATCTTCACATACTCGGAATTGCGGAAGCCTTTTGCGGCTTCGCGCAGCATTTTTTCAATTACCGTCTTGTCTTTTTGCTTCAAACTGTCTACAGTGATTTTATTGGCTATAGTAAATATAGTATCGAAAAGACGGTTCTCATATTCCTTAAAAAATCTCTCGCGCTCGCCGTCAAGCGCTCCAAGCATACTCACCAGCTCCGCGAGCGTATCCTTGCACTTTCCGTGCGCCTTTGCATAGCCCTCCGCGTAGCCTTTTTCACTGCCCTCGCCGTAGCCTTTGTCATAGCCGTCCCTGTAACCTTGCTCCTCGGAGGTTCTGCGCTTTTCCGCACATTCCTGCTCGTTTTTTGCGTAGAGCTTGCGAATGTCGTTTTCTGTTGTTTCGATGAGCCTCTGCGCCCATTCCTGCGCGTCGAACCGCGCTTTCTCGCCCTCGGAGATATACTGCTGGCGGAGCGCGTCGTATTCGCGTATGATTTCCTTGCGGAGTATAAGCTGTTCCTGCGCGTTTAAAGGCTGCTCGGGTTCTTCGTTTACCGCCTCCGAAAGGGGCGCTGCCTGCTGCGCAGACCCCGCGCCCGGCTTAACGCCCGGACGCAGCATAGGCTTCGCCGCCGGCGTATCGCCGGTGACAATACCGGCTTCGCCGGAAGCCTCTCCCGCAACATGCCTCATAGCTTTATTCCCGCCGGCAGGATTCTCAACCGTATGCCCGGGAATAAAGACAAATTTACTGCCTTGTTGAAACATTAAATCACCAGTTTATATCAATTATATTAGCATCTCGTCGCCGCCGCCCTTGGAAATCGTCAGCACGCCGTCGTCCTCAAGCCGCCGTATAACTGCGACTATGCGCTGCTGCGCTTCCTCCACGTCGCGCATGCGGACGTTGTGCAGGTATTCGACGTCGGTCTGCAGGGATTCTCTTGCGCGCTGCGACATATTGCGGTATACCGAGTCCGCAACCTCCGTAGTCGAGCCCTTGATGGCGATTGCGAGGTCTTTGGGGTCGACTTCCTTGAGGAACGCCTGAACCGATATGTCGTCCAGCATGACGATGTCCTCGAACACGAACATCTTCTGCCGGATTTCGTCCGCTAATTTCGGGTCGCGCTGGGCGAGCTCGTCGAAGATTTGCTTCTCCGTGCCCCTGTCTACCGAGTTTAACACGTCTGCGATGTAATTTATACCGCCCACATCCATGCTTTCCGCACTGACAAGATTCGCGAATTTTTTCTCCAAAGTCTGCTCGATTGAACGCACGACATCGGGGGACGCCGCGTCCATCTTGGCGATTCTCTCAACTACCTCTATTCTCACGTCCTTGGACAGCTCCGACAGGATAGCCGAGGCCTGGTCGCTCCTTGCATAGGACAGAATAAGCGCAATCGTCTGCGGGTGTTCGTTTTGTACGATTGCGAGCAGGTTTTTATAGTCGGCTTTCCGCACGAAGCTGAACGCCTTGGTTTTAAGCTGCTTGGTAATCTTCTCGAACAGCGCCGCCGCCTGCTGCTGCCCGAAGGCTTTTTCAAGCACTTCGCGCGCATAGTCCACGCCGCCCTCAGAAATAACCTTCTGCGTGAGGCAAAGCTCATAGAAATCGTTAAGCACTTCCTCCACAACTTCCATCGGCCAGTAGTCGTTCTTTGCGACTTCAAGCGTCAGCTTTTCTATCTCATCGTCTGAAAAATTTTTGAATACCAAAGAGGCGTTTTCCGCGCCGATAGAAGACAGCACGAGTGACGCTTTCTGCATATTAGTAATAGTTCCGCCCTCAGCAGCAGGCATAATTCACACACCCCCTAATAATTCTATCTAATTGCCCATTGTTAGATTGTCAATTGTCAATTGTCAATTGTTAATTGTCCGTCACCCCTCGCGAATCCAGGTACGGATTAACTGCGCGACTATATCGGGATTAGTTTTAGCAAATTCACGGATTTCATTCTTGAGCAGCGCGTCGCGGGTTTCGCCCTCGCCCGTGCCGAGCAGGGACTGAAGCTTGATTTCCTCGCGCTCCTCATCGGGCGTGTCGGGCACTACATTATACCCGCCGAGGCTGAGGTCGTCGAAAGCGGGCGTCGCGCCAGCGCCCTGATAGGCGGCGGATTTCGCACGAATCAACCTTCTCTTCTTAGAGCCGCTGGACATGATTGCAAGCATGAAGAGTATGATGAGCAGCGCCCCGAGCGAGATGATGATGAATATAAGCATGTTTCTTACGGGCGATGTTTCCCTGTAGCCGATTTGCGGCTGAGGTGCTTCAAGCAGGAAGTTTGTCGGACGTACGCTTACATAAGCTACCTCCGTGCCCACTGTATTGGCGAGCAGTTCCCGCCATTCGTCGATTTGGTCCTGCGTAAGCACGCCCTCGTCAATCTGCACCGCCACGGATATAAAGTCAACGTCGAAACCGTTGGAGCTTGCAAATGTGTTGTATTCATTAACCAGGTACTGGATATGTTCCGAGCGCTCGAAATACATCTCGCCGCCCTCGTCCCCCGCCCATGTGGGGTAGTCGGGGGAGATGTCGGCGTTGACCGCCGCACCGACCAAACCGCCGTCCGCGTCTATTGCGTTCCAGGCGACCAGCCGTTCCTCAAAGTCCACCACGCCGTGCTGGAAGCCGTTTTCGTCAACATTGACGCCCTCATATTCGAGGGACTGCTTTTCCCATTCGCTGAAGTTGAG
The DNA here is from genome assembly GCA_009783695.1 of Oscillospiraceae bacterium. Lineage (GTDB taxonomy): Bacteria > Bacillota > Clostridia > Oscillospirales > Ruminococcaceae > Ruminiclostridium_E. The sequence goes on along the minus strand of WRCY01000005.1, from coordinate 22,848 downwards.
CCTTACGTTGACCGCTACGCGGAAATCCCGCACAGTACCCGCAAGCAGGTCTTCCACCGAAGCGCGCAGACGGTTCTCCATCGTTCTTTGGAACTCAAACTGCATATTCATTCTCTGCATTTCGAGCGCGAGGTTCGTTTCCGCGTTATTCGCGTCGTCCGCAATCAAAGTAATGCCGTCCTGGTTTTGTATTTTAAGGTTTTCTCTTGTAAGCTCGGGCACGGAAGATAATACCAGGTTATGTATGCCCTCGATTTGCGCCGAGGAAAGCCGCACGCCCTGGTGAATATCAAGCATCACCGACACCTGCGACCGCCGCCTGTCCACATTCATGACATAACGGTTCTGCTCCGGCATGGTCACGATAACCAATGCGTCTTTTATCGGCGTTAAGCTCCGCAGTGTCGCTCTGATATTCTGCTCTAACTGCTGTTTTTGTATCTCGCGCCTTTCGGCGTCGGTCGAGAACATTCCCACGCCGTCGTTCCATATGTTGTAATTGAAAGTGGATTTCGGGAAGCCCTGAATCGCGAGCTGCATGCGCGCATCGTCAACGGATTCCTTGGGCACGCTGACAGTTGCGCCGTCTATTTTCGCCTGTATGCCCAGGGTGCTGAGCGCGGACGTGATTTCGCTTATTTCCTCGGCGGAGACGCCGGTATACAGCACGTCGTAATCCGTGCGGGAACTCAGCGCAATAAGCACAATGACCGCCACAAGCATAGAAGCCGCAACGGCAAGCGTTATTATACGCGTGTTCTTGTTTGCGCCGCTCCATTTTTCCTTGACGGCGCCGCCGAATTTCTTAAGCCCCTCTTTTGCCTTGCCCATTTCTATGTACCCCTTTGACAATTAATAATGAACAATTAACAATGAACAATTGTTGTGCCGCTTTACGGCGGTTTTTTCATTATTCACTATTCATTAAATTGACATCTTTATTATTTCGTTATACGCTTCGAGCGCGACGTTTCTCGTGTTGACCAAAAGCTCGAGCGCAACCTGCGCCTTGGTCACGTTGCTTGAAATGCGCTCAAGGTCGTCAACGTTTCCGAGCATGAGGTCGAGCATATCCTGCGATTTCTGCGCCTGCGTGTCCGCCGCGCCGCCCATTATGCTCTTGAACACGTCGAGGAAGTTCGGCGCGTTTATGTTCAGCTCGTCTTTCTGTGCGTTTTGATTGCCGAGCAGATTACCGAGAGGCTGAATTTGCGAATTAATTTGATTAACCATGTTTTTTTATTAAGTCCTTTCTTCACAAAAGTGGAATGAAAACAACGTTTTCCCCGATTCAATTGTGTTTATTTTTAAACTTAATTCTCATTAAGTCCTTTCTTCACGAAAGTGGAATGAAAACAACGTTTTCCCCGATTCAATTGTGTTTATTTTCAAACTTATCTCCTTTGTTTATCGGTGTGCCGCGGCGTCACACCCTACCGTCCGATGGTCAGCGCGCGTGTCGCCATGTTTTTGAGTTCATCGAAAATTGTCAGATTTGCGTCGTATGAGCGGGTCGCGGCGAGCGCGTCTATCTGTTCCGTCGCGAGGTCTACGTTGGGCATATAATAATAGCCCTCCTCGTTTGCGTGGGGGTGCGAGGGGTCGTACACCGGCGTGAAAGGCGTCGGGTCTTCCGCAATCCGCATGACCTGAACGCCCGCCATCTGCCTTTCGCGGCGCTGGGCCATAGTCATTTCAAGTATGCTGCCGAAGTTCGGGTTCTTAACATAATTCTTGCCGGGCTGCATATTCTTGAAAGGTCTGTTCTCGCCGAACACTACAACCTGCCGCCTGTACGGGTCGCCGCTTGCCGTGCGGGTGTTCGAGGCGTTCGCAACGTTGTGCTGGATTACTTCAAGGCGAAGCCGCTGCGCCGCCATCGCCGAAACAGAAATATCCAAATAAGATAAAAAAGCCATATTTTTATTAAGTCCTTTCTTCACGGACGGGAAATGACATGCTTCGTTTTCCCCGGTTTTATATCAGTTATTTTCAAACTTTTATTAAGCCCTTTCTTCACGGGCGGGAAATAATATGCTTCGATTTCCCCGGTTTTATATCAGTTATTTTCAAACTTTTATTAAGCCCCTTCTTCACGGGCGGGAAATGATATGCTTCGTTTTCCCCGGTTTTATATCAGTTATTTTCAAACTTTTATTAAGCCCTTTCTTCACGGGCGGGAAATGACATGCTTCGTTTTCCCCGGTTTTATATCAGTTGTTTTCAAACTTTGCCTCAGATAAAGGTTTTATATAATTAAAATGCAGATTCGCGTGTGGCTTGCTAATAAAATCCATTGCCGCAGGCGGCACAACAATTGTCCATTGTTCATTGTTAATTGTTAATTGTTTAATTGCGCCTCATAGCGGTTCTTAACAGCTCAAACTCTGCGTTAAGCTGATTAATCAGCGCGTCGTAGCGGATTTTGTTTTTCGCGAACAGCGCCTGCTGCGTATCGTTGCAGACATTGTTGCCGTCGGGCTGCCCTTTTGTCTTCTCGTCTGTGTACATGGCTGTTCCTATATGCAGCTCTTTTCTGAACCTTTCGGTTTCCCTCATGTTAATCTTGTCGCGGAGAATCCCCTCGAAGTATAAGTACTTGGCTTTATAGCCGGGCGTGTCGCTGTTGGCTATGTTCTGACCGATAATGCGGTTGCTTTCCGCCATTACGCTTATGCCCTGCTCGACCACTCTGAAAGCAGCAGTATTAAACAATCCGCTCATACAAGCTAGTCCTCCTTCTGCATACAAATGCACATATAGAACATTATAACACAAGATATAGATAATTTCAACCTTTTTTCGTCAACTTTTTGATAAATTTTAAAATCTTTTTCGATATATTTCGTGCGTTTTCCTTTTTTTACATGCTGCGCAGATTTTTCATTTTATCGAAAGCCCGTCTGCGCCTTATAAAATCGGCTTCTTTATGTACGTACGGCTTTGGCTTCGGCGCGGTATTTAAGTTCTTTTTCGCATCTATAACGGCGGCGGTAATTTTTTCCATGTCCGAATTCGTAAAAACACGGGGAATTCTGACAAGCGTAAGACTCTTGAAGCCGTTATTATTATACCACCAGCTCGCAAACTCGGGGAAGCCGCCCGAAAGCTTGTAATTAAGCCGTTCGCTCGCGTCGCAGTACTCACGCAGCTGTTCGCCCTCGAGGTAGATTCTGCGCTTCTTTTCGCTGTGTCCGATTTTTTTTAAGGAGGACAAAGGAATCACATATAACTTGCGGCTGACAATCCGTTTTCCGCGGCTTATATAATCGCCGTCGTAACGGCTGAAAATCAGCGCCTTGTCTGCTATTTCAAAATAAGTATAGCGGGCGCCCCGCCTGACAAGTTTTTCCGTAATTATAAAAACAGCAAAAAATACCAGCGTTCCTGTTGCCGCGGCAGCGGTTATGCCGCGAAATGCAAGCAAATGATAGCCTTTTTCATAAAAGGCGCGGAAGTTGACAATCACTATAAGCACGGCAATCAGCGACGCCTGAAAAAGCGGCAGAAGCACAAGCCACAGAATATATCTGCGCCGTTTTATGTATCTCTCCGTATCACAGTGAAAAAAACGTGCCATGCTTTCATTAAGTCCTTTCTTCACGGGCGGGGAATGAAAACAACGTTTTCCCCGATTTGCGAGGATTTTGTTTCAAACTTTTCTTCTTCTTGTTTTTCAATTATACTACCTTTTTTCTATTTTGTACAGCTTTTTTAACTAAAAAACCGCTAAAGGCAGAAATTACATTTAATGTGAATGGCAAAATCGACAAAAATATGAGCAAATCTATTGATTTATTTTTTGTTTTATAGTATACTTTGAGAAAAGAGGTTTTTCATCTCATTTGCAAGGAGTTGTAGGCGTATGCCCGTGCTTGATAAAGTTCTGGATAAAAACAAAGTTGTTAAAATAGAAATCTGCACTTCCAAAGGGCGCGCCCTCTTGACTTTAACGAAGAATTTCACCTTTCCGCAGAGCGTGGTCAGAGAGGACGAACGCTTCAAGCCCAACGAAACGATTCTTATAAAAGGCAAAAACCTGCCCGTCTTCGCGCGTAACGCCAGCGTCGCCGTCATCGCTCACACAAGGGCAGGCGACAGGTTCAGTCTTCCGGGGCATATCGCGGTTTCGACCGAGTATCAGCTTAACATAACCCTGAATCAAGTAGAAGCGGAACTGATTCCCGACCGCCGCCGCTTTTATAAAATAGCGATGGAAATCCCCTGTGTTTTAACTTCAATCACGCGCGGAAAGAAGCATGTCGACGTTGACCCGCATATTCCTTTCATTATCCAGGATATTAACATAGGCGGAGTTTTTCTCGCAGCCGGCGAAATGGTCGAGCTGCAAAGGGACGACATGGCGGCTCTTGTCATAACCGAAGCGCTCGGGAACATGGAGTTCGTCGCCAAGGTTCTGCGGGTGGTAACCACGGACGAGGGGCAGATTAAAGGCTACGGCTGCAGCTTCCTTTTCATGAACGCAAGACAGGAAGAGGTCATCGCGAAATACATTAACCAGATTCAAATGAGACGGCGCGCGGAAGAGCTTGCGGAAGCCGCGGAAATCGTAGATGTAAGCAAATTTATTTAATAATTGACAATGACTGTTGATTAATACTCATTGTTTTAAGGAGTAGAAGGTTGAAAATAAATAATATTAATCCGGGGAAAACGAAACTTTTCATTCCTCGCCCGTGCAGAAAGGACATGGTTAAATTATGAAAATAGGATTGAAACCGCTGCTGAGCTTAGTTTTATTGGTAACGATTCTGATTCCGGCGGGTGTTGCGGTTTTCGTCGGCGTTTCGGCGACGGCGCGGCAAAACACAAATATCACCACGTCCGAGGTTCACGCGCTCAGTTATGCGCAGTCGGTCGGGCTTGACGTCATACTCGACGAGTGCATAACGGCGCTGAACTCCCTTGCGCAGTTTGAGGAAATAAGGCTTACTGCCGGCGGGAATTATAACGTTGTCCGTGACGAAGTCGCAGGTCTTTTTGACAGCGTGTCTGTTGTAAGCCCGCACCTGCTTAATATCATAGTGGTTGATTTGAGCGGCACTGTCCGTATCGATGCTTTCGAGAACGCCGGCGCGCATTTCGACGCTTTTAATGAGGCCGCGGGGCTTTCCAAAAACGAAATCACCATTTCCGATATAACAATAGCCGACCCGAACTACGGCGGCGAGAATACGTTCTACGTCCTTAGCCGCATAGACGAGGATGAGGTCGTTCTCGGTTACATCTGCATGGTATATTCTACTGAAATTTTCAAGAATTATCTGAAAACCCGCGAACTGTTTGAGGGCATCGGAATGTTTTTCCTGACAGACAGAAAAGGCACCGCTCTTTTCCTTAACGGAAGCCCCGTCACAAGAGCAGGGCAAATCGAATCGGCGGGCCTTACGGAAATAATAAATAACGCGACCTCCATAAGACGCGAGGTGGATTCGGGAATCATTGACTCCGGCAGCTACATCGGCGCATACGGCACAATCAACGGCAACAAAAACAATGTTTCTCACGGCTGGCTCTGGTACGGAGCTTATCCCGTGGCAGAAATCACGGCGGTTCCTTTCCCCGTGATTTTTGTGGTTTGCATGGTAGCGGTTATATCGCTGGTATTTATCGCGTTTGCGCTTATAATCATACGCCGCGTGACAGTTCCCCCTCACGACATTGTTTTAAAGATGCGTAAAATAAACGAGGGCGATATGGACGAGCGCCTTGCAGTCAAGGGCACGGACGAATACGCCTATATCTCGGACGCCTTCAACGAAATGCTGGACGAGGTTCTAATCAGCGGAGAAATGCACAGGACAATTTCTGCGCTTTCCGACAATATGTTATTCGAGTGGGACTTTAAAAGGGAAACGCTCTTCGTTTCCGACAACTTCAAGGAAATGTTCGAGGTTGAAACCGAGCGCGCAACGCTCATGAACGGCAGATTCATCGAATCCCTCATGGAAAAGGATGACGCAGAGCGCTACAAGGTCGATACAAACAAGCTGATGAGAAGCCTTGACTCCATGCACGGCGAGTATCAGGTCAGAACGAAAACAGGAAGCGTAATCTGGATTTCCGTGCGCTCGCACTGCGTGCTCGACCGCCTGGGCGAGCTGCTTAGAATCGTCGGCGTCGTTACCAACATCAACAGCGAAAAGCTGCTCTCCCTGCAGCTTTCCGAGCGCGCAAGCTACGATTTCCTTTCCGGGCTTTATAACAGAAACACTTTCATGCGGGAGCTGCAGTCTGAAATTACAAGAAGCGCAAGCAGCCGCGTGGGCGTTATATTCATAGACGTTGACGACTTCAAGTTTGTTAACGACACCTACGGGCACGACACGGGCGACGAAATCATCAAGACTGTAGCGAACATCATAAAGGATAAGCTCGGCAGCGCGGGGTTTGCGGGGCGCTTCGGCGGCGACGAGTTTGTCATGTGCGTGACAGAGGAGGAAACGCTGCATAATATCGACAAGCTGGCGACAGCCGTGCTGGAGCTGTTTGACAAGGGATACGAGGCAGTGAAATATAACACAACGCTTAAAATAAAGGCGAGCCTCGGCATAGCAATCGCCCCCGAACACGGCAGAGATAACGAGACGCTGCTCGCCGCCGCCGACGAGGCGATGTACTTTGTCAAGAAAAACGGCAAATGCAACTTCCATATTTATAATCCCGAGGACAGCGTTTTAACAGAGCTTATGCACTCAATATGACAATTAATAATGAATAGGGAATAAGGAATAATGATTTAAAAACCGTTCGCAAAGCGAACACCGTAATTATTCATTATTAATTATTAACTATTGATTCGGAGGAATTGTGGCTAAAATAATTGCAGTTACAAATCAAAAGGGCGGCGTGGGCAAGACGACGGTATGCGCGGGCATTTGCGGATGCCTGTCCGCTATGGGAAAGTCAGTCCTCGCCATTGACCTTGACCCGCAGGGGAACCTTAGCTTCTCCCTCGGCGCAGAGTCTGAGGACGCCTATACCATATATAATGTTTTCAAGGGCGAGGTTGACCTTTATGATGTAATCCGTCACACCGAAAGCTGCGACGTCGTCTGCTCGAACATTCTGCTTTCGGGCGCTGAGCTCGAGCTTACGTCAATAGGCAGAGAGCATATCCTCAAAGACCAGCTTGACCAGCTCGCCGCCGACTATGATTATGTCGTAATCGACACGCCGCCCGCGCTCTCTATTCTCACCATCAACGCCTATACCGCGGCAAACTGGCTCGTAATCCCGATGATTCCCGAAATACTGAGCCTGCAGGGGCTTTCGCAGCTCAAGGAAACCATCTTCGCAGTCAAGAAGTACTTCAACAACTCGCTTGAAGTACGCGGGATTCTGCTTAATCAATACAACCCGCGCCTTATTCTGACAAAAGAGGTCGAGGAGCTGTCAAGCCTTGTCGCAGAGCAGCTTGACACCGATGTGTTTGAAACAAAGATACTTAAAAGCGTGACGCTTGCCGAAGCCCCCGCGCACGGCAAAACCATTATTGACTACGCGCCGCGCTCGAAGTCGGCGGCTGAATTCAAGGATTTAACCTGCGAAATTCTCGGAATCGAAAAGCCCAAGCGGGTCGAGAAGAAGCTGGGACGCGGCAGGCCGCGCAAGTATCCGCGTCCGGAGGACATTATCAATTGACAATTGACAATTGACAATGAACAATTTAATAAACCTAAAGGTTTGCGTATTTATGCCGAGAAATAATAAAACGTCGAATGTACTAAAACTATTAAACTTAAAAGAATTACCGGCTGTTGATAATCCTCAGCCGGTTAAGGTTCTTCAAGAAACTGAGGTTCAACCTCCGCCGGAGGCTCGTCGGCGCAAAAATATTACAGGGCATATGAAGCTTGAAAAACTATCGGAGGAAGCCGCAGAAAACCCCGCGCTCAAAGCGATTGGCACAGGGCAGGAGGACGGCGGGCCCAGGTCTTTCACGCGCCCTGCGGCAGCCCTTGCGGAAAGACAAATCGTGAGTGTTCCTGTTCTGCTTATAACCGAACAGCTCGGCGCGGCTGTCGAGCGCTTCAACTCTTGCGCCTGCGACGAGTGTCTGCGGGGGATTACGGACAAGGCGTTGGACTTGATGCCGCCGATGTATGTGCGAGTGGTGAACGATAAGGACGAGAACGAGGTAAACCGGCTGATAAATGAGCGGCGGCCCGAGGCTATACGGGTGCTGGCTAAAATCTGTATCGCGGCGAATAAGAAACCGTTTCATGATGAATAAAACCCCGCTGTCGGCGGGGTTTTAATTTTTTTGCAAGTTTGGAACTGTTCACTGTCAACTGTTCACTGTCAATTGTCAATTGTCAATTGTCTATACGCTTCTAAAAACACTCTTGCTGTTTTGAGCGGCTCTTCGCCTTTTACAAGCTTAATGCTAATCTTTGCTTTGCTCGTGAAATCAAGCGCGACCCTGTCGCCAAGTATTGCTACCGCCCGGCTCACGCCCTCCATGTCGGGCTTGTCGGTAAAGATTTTTAAGCTCCCGCCGTCCTGCAAGATTTCGCGAATCCCCGCTGTTCCCGCCATATTCCGTACCTGCGCGGCTTCAATCAAGCCGACTACAGACACGGGCGGCTCGCCATAACGGTCAATCAGCTCGTCCGTAACGTCCAGCGCGTCCTCCTCACTGCGAATCTCGGCAATCCGCTTATAACACCAAATCCGCTGCGCCGCGCTGCTGATGTAATTCTCGGGTATGAACGCGTCCATTTTTACGTCGATTAACGCTTCTTCCCGAAGCACAGCCTCCTCGCCTTTCTGCTCGGCGACTGCTTGATTTAAAAGCTGCAAATACATGTCGTAACCCACCGCGCTCAGATGCCCCGACTGCCGCGCGCCGAGAATCGAACCCGCGCCGCGGATTTCAAGGTCGCGCATGGCGATGTTGAATCCCGAGCCGAACTGCGTGAATTCACGGATTGCGTTAAGCCGCTTGGTGCTTATTTCCGTGAGCACCTTACCGCGCCTGAACGTGAAGTAGGCGTAGGCGCGTTTATTCGTCCTGCCGACGCGTCCGCGTAATTGATGCAGCTGCGCAAGCCCCATGTGGTCGGCGTTTTCGATTATGAGCGTGTTAACGTTGGGGACGTCCACGCCTGTTTCAATCAGCGTTGTGCAGACCAGCACGTCAATCTCTCCGTCAAGGAGCTTCCGCCAGACCTCAAGCAGCTCGTCCTCGTTCAGCTTGCCGTGCGCAATACCGAGCTTTGCTTCCGGGCAGACTTCGTGAATTCTCGCTGCGCAGTCAAGAATTGTTTCAATGCGGTTATGAATATAGTACACCTGCCCGTTACGGCGCAGCTCCTTATTAATCGCCTGCGCCACCACGCCGAGGTCGTGCTCAATTACGTAGGTTGTGACGGGCTGCCTGTCCTGCGGCGGTGTGTTTATAACGCTCATGTCACGGATTCCGCTCATCGCCATGTTTAATGTTCTTGGAATCGGCGTCGCCGACAGCGTAAGCACGTCCACGCCCGCGAACGTTTCCTTGAACTTCTCCTTGTGGCTCACGCCGAAGCGCTGCTCCTCGTCTATGATTACAAGCCCGAGGTTTTTAAACTCGACATCGCTCTGCACGATTCTGTGTGTGCCGATGACAAGGTCGACTATGCCTTTTTTAAGTTTTTCAAGCACCTGTTTAATCTCGCGGGTTGAACGGAAGCGCGAGAGTAGCTCTATATTTATCGGGAATCCGTCCATGCGCTTTATTGCAGTCTGATAGTGCTGCCACGCAAGCACTGTCGTCGGGCAGAGCAGCGCGCACTGTCTGCCGTCCATCACGCACTTGAACGCGCCGCGAAGCGCAACCTCAGTCTTCCCGAAACCCACGTCCCCGCAAAGCAGCCTGTCCATCGGCTTTGCCGCCTGCATATCGGCTTTGATTTCTTCAATACAGCGAAGCTGGTCGTCGGTTTCTATATAGTTGAAATGCTCCTCAAACTCCACCTGCTCGGCATTATCGCGCGGGAACTTGTGTCCCGTGCTCTTGAGGCGCTTCGAGTACAGCGCAATAAGCTCCTCCGCAAGCTCGGAAGCAGCGGCTTTAGCTTTGGCTTTGGTCTTAGCCCAGGTATCGGAGTGCAGCTTATTCAGTTTTAAAGATACCGAATCGGTATTGCCGATATAGCGCGAAATCATGTCAAGCTGCGTCACCGGCACATAAAGCACGTCGGTGCCTGCATATTTAATTTTGATGTAGTCTTTGCTCGTGACACCCGCGCCGTAGGCGGTACTGTCTGCGGCGTCACGCCGCTCGCTCGTGAGTTTCGTCACTCCCTCAAAAATCCCGATGCCGTAATTTTGATGCACAACATAGTCGCCCACGCTGATGTCGGTGAGGCTGCGGATTTCCCCTCCGCGCTTCTTTCTGCGCTGACGCATAATGCGCCCATCTGCGTCACCCTGCCGCGCCGCACCTGTCGCCGACTTTGCAAGGCTCAGCATCACGCACTTCGCGTCGGCATAATCATATCCCGCGCCGATAGTCCCCGCAAGAATATAAGCGCGCTTCGCGTAAATCTTCTTCGGGTCGGCGGAAAAGTCGGCAGGGAAGCCATCGTCTTTTAAGTCCTGCGCCAGAGTCCGCGCGGCTTTTTCCGTCCCCGCAAAAACCACAACGGCGCAGCCCTTGTTAAAGTATTCCGTGAGCTCGGAGCAGAGGAGCTTATATTCGCCGCTCCAGCTCGAAAGCTGGTTTGCGCGGACTTGCAGAATTTCATCAAGCTGCAGACCGCCGCCTCTCATAAACGTGTCAAAGTAGGCCCTTGTCTTGCCTGCTGCGATTTCTTTGAACTCGCCGCGGGTAAGCATGAACCTGCGGCGAGCCGCCGCCCGCTTTATTTCTGCTCCGCTGTTTTCAATTGCTGATTTTAAATCCTCCTCATGCCTGATTGAAGCCGCACGGTAGCTTTCCGCGCAGCCTGCATGCTCAAGGACTATGCAATGCTCTGCATAGTCGAACAGACTTGATTTGCCGATTGTTTCAAAGCAGGGCGCAATATGCACTTCGTCCGTACTTTCGATTCTGCGCTGAGTTTCGCAGTCGAAGAATCCTATTGAATCCGCCGCGTCGCCCCAGAACTCAACCCGTACGGGGTTTTCGTTATTGGGCGCGAATATGTCGAGGATTGCCCCCCTTACCGAAAACTGCGCGGCGCCCTCAACCATGTCGCAGCGCGAAAAGCCCATGGTCACAAGCTTTTCCTTCAAGTCCTCAAGGTTTATTTCATCGCCTTGTTTAATTATAATCGTCTGCGCTTTCAGCTCTTCGGGGGAAACTGTAAGTTGTCCTGCGGCTTCAGGCGTTGCGAAGATTATTTTAGGTTTATTGCTTAAAACATTTAGGCGGCGGTATTCGTATTCTTTTGAATTTACCTCGAAAGTGCCGAGGTTTAAGTCTTTCGCAGGGTAGACTGCCGCTGTTTTTGTGTTCGTGAACGTGTTTATGTCCTCCGAAAGGCGCATGGCCTCGCTTTCGGTTTCTGTCAATACCAACATCGGTATTTCGCCCGATAACGCTGCTAAAAAATGCGCTTTATGCACGTGCGAAAGCCCCGTTACCAGCGTGGGCAGGGGTGACGGCAATTGACAATTAACAGTTGACAATTGACAATTTTTAATATTTTGGAGCAGATTCCGGAACTCCGGAATCTGCTCGGCTACATTGCGGAAGAAATTCAATTAATCATGCGCCTTTCTTTAAAAAGATTTGCACAGGCTTGCATATTGCCGGAGTAATAACGGCGGCTAAAACAGCCTCGGGTATGCCGCTGGTGAGTATAGTCATGCCGATGACAATAAGCACTGCTTGCCCGCCGTTCAGTGCGGAGTATTGCGGTGCGAAGAATAATGCGATTCCGCCGAGCACCCCGAACGTGTTCGTAAGGCTTCCGAGCGCCGCGCCCGCGGTCATGCCGATTATGTTTTTGCCTTTAATAATCCTCGGCATAAGCCCCGCGACTGTCCCGCCGAGAGTGCGCGGAACAAAGCAAATAAGCAGGCTGCCGATGTTGCCCTGTATTTCGCCGAGGGAGTAAAACGGCGTAAAGAGAAATGCCACAAGCGGGCTCGGCGTCATAAACGTCCATACTATGAAGCTGAAAAATCCCGCAAAGAAGCCCATTAGTGTTCCCGCTCCCGGCCCGAGAAGTATTCCTGTTATTACGACCGGTATCATCATAAGGGTCATTACAATCGGCCCTATTGCGGGAAGCGAGCCGAGCGGCGTGAAGCAGACAAGCGCCTCCAGTGCCAAAAGAATCGAGAATTGCGTGAGCATGAGCGTACGTTTATTAACCCTACGAATCGCTCTGCCGTTTTCTGTGTTTGCCATAATAAAAGTTCCTTTCTTGCTGGCTCCCCTTTAAGGGTGAGCCGCGTTTTTGGTATGTATAATACGCAGACCCTGTGAAACAAGGTGCGGATTAACCTCGAAGCTGCGCTCGCAGTACGGCTTTATGGCTGCGGCGTTCCCCCCTGTAGCTATGACGGTGCAGGGGGAGCAGAGTTCTTTTTCAAAGCGGGCAATCAACCCGCCAAGCATGCAGCCCGTGCCGTTCAGAACGCCGGAACGCACGCTGTCAACCGTATTAGTGCCGACGACGCGCTCCACCCTGTCCGTACCGACAAGCGGCAGTGCCGCCGTCCGCTCGGACATAACCTCAAAGCTCAGACTAAGCCCCGGCGAAAATGTACAGCCGACGAACGCTCCGGTCTTATCGAGAGCCGAAAGCTTCGCAATAGTGCCCATATCTATAATTATGCAAGGCATATCGTAAAATTCTTTGGCGGCGACAGCCGCGCACACCAAATCGCCGCCCAGACATGACGGGTCGTCGATTTTTATATTGAGCCCCGTTTTAACGCCGGGCCCTATCAGCTTTGCCTTAATGCCGAATAAATCTTCGACCGCCGCTTTAATCTGCGCGGTCACGGGCGGCACTACCGACGAGATAATCGCTCCCTTGATTTTAGTTTTTTCTACACCGCGCAGCTTGAGAATATCCATCATGGTTATTGCATACTGGTCGGCCATACGCGCGCCGTCTGTGTTTATGCGCGCCTCAAACACGGGCGTTTCACCGTCGAACACCGTAAAAACTGTGTTCGTATTCCCCGCATCAACTGTCAAAAGCATATATTCTGCCTTTCATTTTAATTAATTGTCAATTGTACATTGTCAATTGTTAATTGTCAATTATCATAGTGTTCCCGGACCAAACGGAGGGCGGAACTCTTCTTCAAACGGCGGCGGCTCTTCTTCAGGTGCTTGCTGCGCAGCGCTCGGGCCGTCTGCTTCTGCTCGGGCTTCATCGAAAGTTCCTACAAATTCCGCTTCTTCTTCCGCGATAAATTCAAACTCCTCGAAAACATCGTCATGAAAGCTTTGCGGAGGGGAGGTGTGCAGTGCGGGCGGAGCGGCGCCGCTGACGGCATCGCCTGCGGGCGCGGACGGAAGCTGTTCCTCGTCTTCCCCGTCAAACAGCCCGTCGCTCGGAACGCTGTACGCGTTATTTGAAACCAGCAAATCCTCAACATCTTCCTCGAACGTAAACAGCGGCTCCGCCTGCGATTCGGGGACTACGGGCTGCTCGTCTTCGGCGGGTATGATTTCGGCGGCTTCGTATTCCTCCTCATACGCGTCGGATATATCGCCGAAGAAGGACTGCTCAAGGGTCTGCCTTTCATTCATCATCTCAAGCTCGAGCGCTTTTCTGCGCGCCGCAAAATCGATTTGCCCGAGAGCCGACGGGGGAGCAGGTTCCTTATTCTCAATTTCATCATAAATGTCCGACGCAGTGCGGTTGTTATCCTCTTCAGGAGTGGCTTCGGCGAGCGGCTCGGCGGCAGGCTCGAAGTTAAATTCGGGCGCGCTTAAATCATCAAGTTTTATGTCGGGCTCGTTATCCGAATCCATGTCAATCTCCGGCGGGACAAGGTCGTCAAGCTCTATGTCGGGTTCTGCTTCCGATTGGGGACTCATCTCCACCTCCGGCACAAGCAGGAAGCCGTCGTCTATTTTTATATCTTCTTCGGGCAGCGTGACGCTGCCGTCAATATCCCCTGCAAACGGAGCAGGTTCTTCCTCTGTTTCAGCTTCCTCGTTTATCCGGGCGAAGTCGGCCGCTATGCTCTCGAAGCTCTCATCGCTGCCTAAAATTATTTCTTCCTGTTCTTCGTCATCGTCTTCTTCCCCGGCGAAGAATGATTTCTCCGTGAGAGGCGGTTCGGGTACGAACTCAAAGTCGTCTATATCGGGTTCGGGCACAGGCTCTGTCATGGGCTCTGCTTCCGTCATGAGCATAAAATCTTTTACAGCAGACTCGTCCTGCGGCTCGCCGATATTGGCAATTTTATAATCAAATTCTTCGTGCTCTTCATAACTGTCAATTGTTAACTGCTCATTGTCAGCTGTCAGCTGTCCGCTTTCCATTGCCCACTTTCCGCCGCCTCTTGTTTTATTAAGCTTTGAATAAAGCACACAAAGCACGATGAATATTATTAAGCCGCCGCCCGTAAGGAAAAGCGCGACAGGATAGCCCGCGGGCGTGAATTTAAGCTCGATTACATGCGCTCCGGCAGGAAGCATAATGCCAATCAGCGCCCCCATAACCTTAACGTACTCAACCTCGCGCCCGTCTACCGTCGCCGTCCAGCCGGGCTCGGCGGGAATGGTCGTGAACAGCAGCCGCTCCGTATCGGTGAAAACATCAATCCGCAGGTCGGTTCCCGAACGCTTTGTAACCGCAGTTTGCGAGTTGAGCGCGTGCAGTGAATCTATCGCCCCGCCGTAAAGTTCGCCGTCCATGTACGCGAAGTACGCGCTTTTGTAATAAAGGTCGTCGCGCTGCAATGCGAGCGTGACCGAGAAGTATTCGCCCGCTTTAAATTCGCCGAGATTCATAATGCAGTAATCGTCATACTCGAAGTAGCTTCCGCGCCTGTCGCTGCGCACAACCGCGCCCTCCTCGTTCCTGCGCTCCACTAAAACGCCCGCTCTTCTCTCATGCGCGGTGGGCAGCCACATGAAGATATTGCCGTCGGCTTCGGCGGTAATACTATAGATGACCTTTGCGTTCTCACCAGACGCGGTATACGCGGTGTGCCCGTCGGTTGTGCCGCCCTCTATGACGTTTTCCGTGGTCTTTTCGATGTTTTCGGGTTCGATAGACCTGATGTACTCAACCACTTTCGGCTCGCCCGTCATTGCAGAGAGCAGACGGTTCTGCCGCCTGAAAATATGGGTATCATCGGCGGGATAATCGTCGAAATTGAGCGTTGCAAGCCTTGTATCGGTAAGATACGCAATCGGCAGCGCGTTGTCGTTGTGCCTTATGCTGAGGATTCCGCTTGACAGCGGCCTGTCATAGCTGTATCCGCTGTGCGATAATATATAGCGCACGCCGAATAAATCGTCCGTAAGCGTTGTGCCGCTGTAACGGGTGTAGTGCCCTTTCGAGGTCATTCCGAGCCTGCCGAGCAGCGTCACTGCGCCCTCGTGGAAGGTGCTCGAGCTGTGCGAAAGACCATACATGCCCAGTGCGAGCGGGTCGTTCACAGTGCGGTGAAAGTCCTTTTCAATACGGTAAAAGCCGTCATCGGACTCCTTGATTTCGTTTACGACTTCCCGCAGCGGCAGTATGAAGTCTGTATAGCTTGCACGGTCGGAATAGGTTATGTCCTCGTCCTGCTTTTTGATACCCGAGTAGGTGCTGTAGAACAGCTCGAGTGCGACCACCGCCCCGATTGTAACCGTGAGCGCGGTCTTGCCGAACTTTTTATTCTTGTTGCAAAGTAAAATGACTGTCAGCACTGCCAGTATTAATAATGCGGGAATGACAACCGTTGCGTTATCAAACAGCTCGCGCCCGCCGTCGCCGAGCGAGGAGTTAAACGTATCGCGGCTCTCGAAGCAGACGAGCAGCCCGAAGATTCCGAGCGCGGATAAGCCGATTGTACGCCGCGAAAACTCCCGCAGCTTGTCAAAAACCTCCGCCGCCCACGCCGTGAACAGGAATGAAAGAATGAAGCTGTAGCGGTACGGCAGCCAGTTTGGAACCTGCATGCCGTGCATAAAGGTGTCGATTGGCGTATAGTACATACTCAGAATCAAAAATAACGCAAGTATCGCGCCCGCCGCCCGCCTTTTCACGGATATGACTTTTTCTTTCCCCGCGAAGAAGAACAGCGGCAGAAGAAGAAGCACCAGCGTCCCGCTGTAGACGGCGGGCAGGCTGTCGTTGCGCACGGTGTCGTAGCTGTTCGGGAAGACTTTACGTGCAAAGTCGGCGAGCATGAAGTTTGTCTGCCCGAAGAACTCGGTGTTAAGCTCGCCCCCGGCTGTTCTGAAAGGCTGCGTGAAGTCTCTTTTGCCGAGCTGCAGCGAGCTGTAAACAGGAATCAGTATAAAGCTCGCCATGAGTATTGCCGTCGCCGCCGAAATGGCAAACAGCCCGATGCGAGCCATAACAGCGCCGCCGTCGGAGCTTTGGTTCCCGCGTTCGGAACACCGCGACGAAACAAGACAGCAGATAAAATACAGCGCAGTAAAAATCCCGAGCATATACCCGATATAGAAGCAGGTGACGAAGCTGTAAAATAAAGACAATGTAAGCAGCCTGAACCGCCCGTATTTAACTAATGACTCCACGCCGTATATGATGAGCGGCAATATAAGCACACCGTCGAGCCACATGGGGTTCATGGTCTGCACGACAGTGTAGGCGCAAAGCGCGTACATCATCGAGAATACTGTCGCCGTCCCCGCGCTGTACCCGCGCCCGCGCCGCAGGTAAACTGCCATAGTAACGCCGATTGTGCCGACTTTGGCAATCAGCATTGTGAGTATGCCCTCGGTTATGTATTCCCGCGGAAACAGCCAGACAAGAAGATTGAAAGGACTCGCGAGATAGTAGCCGAACGTTCCGATAAACTCGCCGGAAAGACTGCGGCTCCAGGAATAAAACAGGCTCTCGTGTCCTGTGAAAACATCTTTCATGTAGTCGAAATAATAGACATACTGCCCGTTGAGGTCGAGCGCGAGCACCGAGCGGTTGCCAAACGGATAAACCCCGAATAAAACATACGAAACAAACAGAATCACAGCAGGTAAAAAGAACGCCGCAAAATAAAACGGGTTCTCCTTAAACAGCCGGGTAAGCGGGTTGGTTTTATTTTTCATCACCTTAATGTCATCCCCGGTTTCTTTTGAAACAAGGACGCTTCCTTTCTCGTTAAACAGCCATGTTTGCCGATTCTCACTGTTCTTTTCCATCAAAGCCGGTCTCCTGCGTTATAATAAAACGCGGTCTGAACTTTATTTCCTCATAAATCTTGCTGATGTAGTATCCGATAATTCCAAGCCCGAACATAATGAACGAGCCTGTAATAAGCACTAAAATAATAACCGTCGTGAAGCCCTCTGCCGATACGCCGTGAAAATACTGCACAAGCGTGTTAATCCCGAGCCCCAGCGCAAATACAAAGAAGACAAGCCCGATAAAAGTCATCAGCTGCATCGGGAAATAGGTAAAGCTCGTAAGATTCGACAGCGCGAATTTGAAAAGCTTTCTGAAGCTCCACCTGCTCCCGCCTTTCTCGCGCGGGCGCACGTCAAACTCGAGTCTTGTGCGTCTAAAGCCCACCCAGCTCGACAGCGCGCGGAAAAACGTCAGCCGCTCGGGCATTTCGAGCAGTGCGTCAATAACCTTGCGGTCGAGCAGCTTGAAGTCGCTTGCCCTGTCCAAATCTATGTCGGAATTTGCTTTCATCGCGCTGTAGAAAATTCCCGCGAAAAGCTTATAGAATATGCTTTCTCTGCCGCGTGTGCGCTTGACAGCCTCGACGACCTCGAAGCCCTGCCCGTGCAGCTTCATCATATCGGGGATAAGCTCCGCCGGATGCTGCAGGTCGCAGTCGATAATGACTGCGGCGTTTCCCTGCGCACGCCTAAGCCCTGCGAAAATCGCACCCTCTTTGCCGAAGTTGCGGGAAAAGCGCACGCCTTTAATGCAGCCGTCCTCGGCTGACAGCACGGAAATCTCCCGCCATGTCCCGTCGCCTGAGCCGTCGTCCACGAATATAAGCTCATAGTCAAGCTTTTCAGCGGTTAAAATCGAGCTCAGAACTCCCGCCGCTTTTCTTATGTTTTCCTCTTCATTATAAGCGGGAATAATAACCGACAGCATTTATTCTCCTCTTTATTAATTGTCAATTGTTCGTCATCTCACTATTTCGTCACGTTTATGAAAATCAAGGTCAGCACTGCCTGTCCGTACTGTAAACCTTAACGGGTTTGCGCCGCTTGCCAAGTACAAATCGCCCTCGTGACAGTGATACCGGCTGCGGAAGAAGTCCGAGGTAAACCTGCCCGTATCGGTCAGAAAAGTAAGATTCACGGCGGCACGCTCCGGCATCAGCACTTTAATACTCCCCGAATCCGTTTCGATTGCGCAGGCGTCGGTAAAGTTCAAAAACTCCGCATAAACGCCGCCCTGCCGCGTGCTCACGGTAATGAGCCCCTCGGTTTCGCGCAGGCTTATATCGCCCGAGCGTGAAGTTATGCTTAAAAGCTCCGCATTTATATTTTTTACGGAAATATCGCCGGACGCTGATGAAAGCTTAATTTCCCTGTATGTCTGCTGCGGAAGCCGCACGACCATTCCGTAGTTCAGCACGTCGCGGCTGAACAGCGAAAGCGTGAAGTCCTCCACGCGGCTTATTTTAAGCTCGAGCTCGTCCTCTTCGACAATCAACGTGGTTTCGCTTATATATTCGATTATAATTTTGTCACCGTCATGGGTGTAAACCTCAAGAGGTATATCCGCTGAGTTAATGCTGATGTAGAGCGAGGATTCAATTTCCCGCCGCTCTCTGTGCACCGTGGACTCCCACCCGAACAGCTCCGCGGCGAGCAGCTGCGTAACTATTGCAAGTGTGCCGAAAATTACTGTGAGCGATATAAAAAGCCAAAGCAATTTTATTGGTATGCCCGCTTTATTTAAGCCTTTTATGTGCATGAATCTTATGCGCTTCAAGAGTTTTTTCACGAAAGGACACTCTCCACAGCAGAGTTAAAGCGCCGGATTGCCCCCGGGCAGAGAATATAAAGAGCCGCCGCAATAGAAAGCGCGCCGAAAACGCCGAAAAGCCCCGCAAAAAGCATAGCCGCAGGCGCGAGGTCGCTCGCGATGTTGCGCAGGATTCCGGCAAGACACCCCAGCGCGACAAAAACCGACAGTATTCCCGTTGCCGCAAGCATGGCGGCAAGGGCTGCCGACGCCGCAACCAAACCTAAAACCAAAACCGCCGAAGCTGCAATTACAGCGAGCTTTAAATAAATCAAAATGCAATATCTCCCAATTATTGCCTTTTATTATACTATAAATCATATAGTTTGTCAAGAAATTTCGCTGACTTCGTGCGCCAAGCGCAGCTGCAGCAATCCCTGCCGCCCGGTGAATGAAATTATCAGGCGGCAGTATCTACATGCGCAGCGCGTCAATCGGCTTCATATTCGCGGCTTTGAGCGCGGGGTAAACCCCGAAAAGCCCGCCGAGCAGCAGCGAAAACAGCACCGGCGATAAAAACCGCCACAGACTGAACTCAAAAGCAATCCCCAGAACCCCCGCGCCCGCCAGCGATACCATAAGCGCGGCAAGGCTCCCCGCCGCGCTGCCGATAAGGGCGAGCAGCGCGCTCTCCGATAAAAACTCCCGCATGATGTCGAAGTTGCAGGCACCTACCGACTTCTTGATTCCTATTTCTCGGGTACGCTCGCTGACGCTCACAAGCATGGTCGTCATGACCGTGAGCCCTGCAACAAACAGCGAAATACCCGCGATTACCGACAGCGCAAAAGTCACCGTCCCCATAATCCCCTGGAGCTGGTTTTTCTGCTGTAAAAGATTTGACGCAATCAGCTCCTGTCCCAGCTTTGCTTCAATCCGCTCGGTTGCGGCGGGCTGAATCCCGTCCGCATCAGGGCTGAGCAGCACCGCGATTTTATCGTAGGTTTCGCGCCCCGTAAGGCTCTGCATGGTCGAAAACGGCACGTACACGAAGTCGGGGATAATCCCGGAAAGCGCGGATTGAAGCACCGAGAGCCCCGAGCTCGCCACGCCGATAATCTCAAACTCGCGGTACTCGCCGCCGATGAGCAGACTTATGTTTTTACCGACAATGTTGCTGCGTCCGTAGGTTTTACGTGCAATTTCCTCGTCAATAACGCAGACGAGCGCGCCCGAAACCACGTCCCTGCTGTCAATCAGCCGACCGTGCAAGGGGCGCAGCGAGATGATTTCCCGCGCCTCGCTGTTAACCCCCCAGGCAAGGCAGGGAAGGCTTTTTTCCAATATATCTGCGCGGGCGTTCGCGGACATGAGCGGCATCGCCTTATCGACGCCGCTGATTGCGCCGAGAGTTACGATGTCCGCATCGTCAAGGTTTGCCGCCGCGTTCGCCTGACGCGACTGCACGAGCACGGTGTTGATTCCCATGTTTTCGAGGATTTCCGATACCTGCCCCGCGCCTGTCGCACTGATTTGCGAGATGAGCGCGACCGCGAACGCACCGACGGCAATCCCCGTCATCGTCAGCGCTGAGCGGGTTTTGCTGCGGAGTATATTTTTAAGTGCGGTTTTGTTAATGAGCATAAAATCTTCCTGTAAATCTATTTTAGTTTACGCATTGTTTTAACGCGCCGGCTTCGGAAAAAAACACGTTTACGCTTCACGGCACCGGCTTCACAAGCATATTTTCCGAATAACGCTCGGGCCGTATTATCAGCTCGTCGTCCCCGCGGATTCCCGCGAGCAGCTGGGCACCCTCCGCAAGCTCAAGCCCCGTGATTATATCGCGTCGCAGCGCGGTGTTCCCCGCTAAAACAAAGACGTATTCGCCGCGTTCGTCCTGATTAATCGCAGTGTACGGCACCAGCACCATCTCTCTCGGCTCACCGACGCCGATTACGGCTTCGGCAGTGTATCCGACACGTATAAACTCATCGGGGTTTATAACGGCTTCACCTATGTTGTCAAGCTCTAAAATCACGTCCACCACAGTTTCGTTTATGCCGCCGAATTCCTGCTGCCGCGCAAAGTCCGCGATTCTCCAAACGACGGCGGTATAAAGTCCGTCGCCGATTGCCGCGCCGTAAAGCTCGGCAGACTGACCCGGGCGTACTGCGTTGATGTCACGCTCGCGAACGGCGGCGGACAGGTAAAACGTGTCTCCCGCGCTGTAAATAACGCCCGCGCCGCGAACAACCTCACGGTGGAAAACCGTCTGCGGGAAGACGGTCTGCACCTCGGGCAGCATGCTCAGCGTCGCCTGCGGCGCGATAACCGCCGCCCATACGCCCATTGTAATAAAAATCCCGAGAAGAGCCCATTTAATGTATTTTTTCATTTTCACCATGCCTTTCTGCACTAACAAATCATCAAAACCATGTTTTCATCATAATTATTTTGGCTAAATTTTCCCGAAATATTATACGGATAATAAAAAAATTCCCGTTAATAATAAACGTGATTAATCTTATTGAAAGGTGAAAAAGTTCAAAACAGAACAGCTGAATCGGAGGAACTGTTGTTTTTACGATTCTCCTGTGAAAAAAGGACTGTATAGAAAAAATGAATCTTATTATATGCAATGAAACCTGCCGCCATCAGCAAGACGGCTACTGCTGCCTTGAGGGGAGCTCGCAAATCACAAACGCGCTGGCGTCGCCCTGCTGCTATTATGAAGACCGGGGAGCGGCCGGCGCGAGTACCGATTCATATATTAATAAGGGAGACAATTAATGATAAAAATCCGTGACATTCATAAAAAATATAAGATGGGCGAAGGCATTATCGCCGCCCTCGACAGCGTCAGTATTGACATCGGGGGCGGCGAATTCGTTTCAGTCACCGGCGCGTCTGGCTCCGGCAAAACCACTCTCATGAACATATTAGGCTGCCTCGACTCCCCGTCGGACGGGAGCTATATCTTAGACGGTGAGGACGTTTCGAGAATGTCACGCCGCCGGCTCGCGCGCGTGCGCAACCTTAAAATCGGCTTTATTTTTCAGGGCTTCAACCTTATTCCGACGCTGACAGCCCGCGAAAATGTGCTTCTGCCGCTCATATACAGAAAAACGCCCGCACGGCTTCGCGAGAAGCTGGCAGACGAAGCGCTCGGGATTGTCGGGCTCACAAAACGCGCAAATCACCGCCCCTCGCAGCTCTCCGGCGGGCAGCAGCAGCGGGTTGCGATTGCGCGCGCAATCGCGGCAAAACCTCCGCTGATTCTCGCGGACGAGCCGTGCGGGAGCTTAGACAGCCGGACGGGCGCGGACATTATGCGGATTCTGCGCGGACTGAACGAGGCGGGGCGCACGGTTGTGCTGATTACGCATGATGAAAAAGCCGCGCGGACGGCGGATAAGATTATACGGATTTCGGACGGGAGAATAGTTTAAGGGGCTTCAAAAGCCCCTTTTTTTATTCATGTTTTATTAAAGGAATCTGCTCTATACTCGCCACTTCTTCAGCCCATCCAAGCAATAAGTTGATACCGGAGCGGAATTCTTCGTTGTCTTCTTTCAGAATAACCACATCGTCTTTCAACACAGATACATCGTCTTTCAACACAGATACGTCGTTTTTTAACACAGATACATCGTCTTTCAACACAGATACATCGTCTTTTAACACAGATACATCGTCTTTCAACACAGATACATCGTCTTTCAACACAGATACATCGTCTTTCAACACAGATACATCGTCTTTCAACACAGATACATCGTCTTTCAACACAGATACATCGTCT
>WRCY01000004.1 GCA_009783695.1 Oscillospiraceae bacterium | reverse complement strand
GGTATGTATACCGTTTTGCGTAAGTAATGTGCTGACCGTGTCGACCACCGTCCGTGAGCTGCCGATTTACTGTGTGGAAAAGGCTGAAAAGGAAATCGCAGTCACATTCGACAGCGCGTGGGGCAACGAGGACTTACGGCAGATAATCGAGCTGCTCGACAAGTACAACTGCAAATCGACCTTTTTTGCTGTCGGTGATTTTTTGCGCAAATATCCCGACGATGTAAAATTGTTGGATGAAAAAGGGCACGAAATCGCCAATCATTCCGACAGCCACCCGCGAATCCGCGGCATGAACCTTAACCGCTTGATAGAGGACACGCGCGAGGCCGAGCGGAAAATCACGATGGTCACGGGCGAGCGCCCGACGCTCTACCGTTCGCCTTACGGCGAGTATGACGAAAACTCCATTAAAACCGTCGAGGGGCTCGGCTATAAGTTCATACAGTGGTCTGTGGACAGCATCGACTGGCAGGAGCCCGACCCCGCGACAATCATCAAGCGCATAATGGATAAAACCGTTTCGGGCTCAATCCTGCTGTTCCACAACGACCTCGAGAACACCACGCAGGCGCTGCCGGAGGTGCTCACCAAGCTGCGGCAGGCAGGCTTCGAGTTCGTACGAACCGGCGATTTAATATACCACGACGGCTACTATATCGACCATGCGGGCAAGCAAATCCGCGAAGTGCGGACGATTCTGCCCACGGGCGGCGAGATTTTCGACAGTCCCGCACTTGCCGAGGCGGTCGAGCTGCTCATGAATCACCTGACCTATGAGGAAATCGCGGCGCTGCGCGACGGCGTTGCAGCGGGCGAGGGGATTCCTCCGCTGGTAGCGGTGAGAATCACGCCGCATCTCACGGCGGAGCAGCTGGGGGCTGTTTCGGAGCTCACGCTCAGCCAGGCGGAGGCGATAGTGGCAGCGGTGTTAAACGAAACGGGCAGCGAGCCTATCGAGGGAAATCTGCCCGAGGGCTGGGAGGACTGGGAGTTTGACGAAGCCAAGGACGGTCATCCGAACGATACGGTGCCAATCACGCCGATAAGGGAGGACGACCTCGACATACCGAATTTAGACGAACTGCTTGAAAACGAAAATATACCGGAAAACATACCGGAAAATATGACGGCTGCGCCCGAGCTTGAAGAAACTGTGCCGAATTTAAGCGAGCTGCCCCGGGAGTTCGACGAAAAGGGATAAGAATCGACGTAAACCCGCCGAAAGGCGGGTTTATTCTTCCGGCAAAGTTACCTCTCCTTCAAGTAAATACTCAAATGTAACACCTAAAATCTTTTTAATTTCAAATAGCATATGAGCCGGTATATCTTTCCCTTCGTTTTCTATTTTATTTAGATAGTTGACACTTATACAAACTTTACTCGCAAGTTCTGATTCTGATATATTAAGTGCGAGCCGCCTTTCTTTTATTCTGCTCCCGAGTTCAGCAAGAAAATCATTTATATTTTTATGTGTTCCCATAAATTCTACCTCCTTTTTATCTATAATAACATAAAATCCCTCCCATATCTTGAAAGTAGGATAAAGTAGTATATAATAGTATAAAAAAGAGCTGTTCAGGAAATGCGGCATATCCGAGCCTGACGATATGTCGGATTTAATCCTCGATTTGTTTTATTGCCACTTAAATCTGACGCGTTTTTGTTGACAAGAGCGCGGCGATATGATATACTTGTACTTGCGTGTTTGTTACGCATGCGGAGGATTAGCGAAGTGGTCATAACGCGGCGGTCTTGAAAACCGTTTGGGGGCAACCCCACGGGGGTTCGAATCCCTCATCCTCCGGCGCGGAGCCCGCGCAGGCAATATCGGTGCTGTGCTAAAAGCATGCAGGGTATTGCAAGCCGGGGTTCGTACTCAGTTTTATTTTCCCGATAGCGAGCCGCCGCAGGCAATATCGGTGCTGCGCTAAAAGCATGCAGGGTATTGCAAGCCGGGGTTCACACTCAGTTTCATCTTCCCTATTTTTAACTTTGCCTGCAAGGACAACTTATGAAAAGCTTCCAAAGATATATGAACTGGCTTTTGCTGGCGGTATTCATACTGCTGGTTTATAAGCTTTTGTTCGACTTCTCCTCCGTCACCTACTGGGCGGGCAGGATAATAGGCATAATCAGCCCGTTCCTTGTCGGGTTTGTTGTTGCGTTCTGCATAAATATCCCTGTGTCGTGGCTTGAACATAAGATACTTAAAATCAAGTTCAAATGGGTGCGGCGGTCTGCGCGGGGGTTCAGCATTATTTTTATCTGCGCGATAATCATATCTGTGATTGTGCTGGGGGTAAGGCTGCTCATTCCGATGGTTTACAACAACGCTATGCAGCTTGCCGCGCTTCTTCCGGTGTATTACGACCAGGCGCTTGACTTCATTGAAAAGCTCCCTGTCGCGGGGACTTTCGGGCTCGACGCGCAAATCGCCGAGCTCCGGCAGGGAAGCAACCCGTTCGAGGGCTCGGTTGGGGGGTTCGACATTCTCGGCTCGGCGACGGGCGTGGCGCAGGGGCTCTTTTCCGGCTTGTTCACAACGATTCTGACGGTTGTTTCAACGATTTACTTCCTGCTCGAATACAACCGCATGAGGGATTTTTTCAAGCGGCTCGTAAGCGTGATGGGCTCAGAAAAAAGGCGCGGAAAAGCGCTTAAGTACGTGCGCCTTGTCGATATAAGCTTCCGTAAATTCATAAGCTGCCAGGTGCTGGACTCAATCATACTCGGCACGATTGTAACCATCGAGTTCATGCTTCTCGGGTCTTCATACGCGCTGGTTCTGGGCATAATGCTCGGCGTGCTTAATATAATCCCGTACTTCGGCTCAATCTTCGGCTCAATTATAGCCACGCTGATTATAATGTTTGAGCAGGGCTGGGAAATCGGCGTGATTACCGCTGTTATACTGCTTATTACGCAGCAGATAGACGGCAACTTCATAAACCCTAAAATCATGGGCACGTCCTTTAAAATAAGCCCCGTTCTCGTAATTATCGCAATCACAATAGGCGGAGCAATCGGCGGCGTTCCGGGAATGATATTCGGCGTTCCCGTGATGAACGTACTAAAGACGATTTTGGAAGAATACGTCGAGAAAAAAGAAAAGCAGAAAAACTCGCAGCCTGTCGAAATCGCACCGGCAACGGATTAATTAATAATTGCGGTGTCCGTTTCGCTGATGATTTTAAATCACCTTCATAGGTGATTTCATAATTGTTAATTATTAATTGTTAACTGCGAAGCCAGACGCAGCGAGCCCGTCACCAAAACCATACCCCCGCCGCAAAGCTCCGCCGCAAGATGGACAGCCCGGCGGGGTTCTCCGACTGTGTAAATCCTGCTTCCGTCAAAGCCGAGCAGAACCGCCGAACGGTATAAGTCCGCGCAGTTTATTGCGTTTTCGGCAAAACCGTCGGTCAGCACTAAGCAGTGCGCGAACGAAGTGAGCTCCGCGAGCGCGCCGATGTAATCCTTGCCGGTAAGCGCCCCGAAAACCACGGCTTTGCGCACACGCCAGTTCTCGAAAACCGAAACAGAAGCGGCAATACCCTGCCGGTTATGTGCGCCGTCCAGTACTACAAGCGGATTTTTGCGGATTATTTGCAGTCTTGCAGGTACCTGCGCTTTTTTTATGCCCTTTTTTATGCAGTCGCTGTTGATTCCAAGCGAGCATAAAGCTTCAATCGCTGCGAGCGCGTTCAGAATCTGATGCCGCCCGCCCATAGCTGTATGATATTTCTCGCCTTTGTAGGTGAAATCATTGCCGTAGACCGAGATTTTCTCGTCCGACACCGAGTCTGTATCGGGAATTATAAGCTCTGCGCCTGTCTTTTCGCATTGCCTGCGAATCTCAACGTAAGCCGCACGCTCCTGCACGGGGTACATCACGCATGGCCGCTCCTTTATAATTCCCGCTTTGTGTGCGGCGATTTCGCTGAGTTGTTCGCCCAGAATGTCGGAGTGGTCGTAGCCGATGGCGGTAATCACGCTGATTTCGGGCGTTATGATATTCGTGCAGTCCAGCAGACCGCCGATGCCCGTTTCAAGCACGACTATATCGGCTTTTTTCTTTTTATAATATAAAAAAGCCGCGGCAGTTAAAACCTCAAACTGCGAGCACGGCGAGTCGCCGCCTCCGATATTTAATGCTGCGCCGGCAGCTTTCTGCAGATTTTCATCGAAATCTTTTTTCGGGATATAACGGTTCTGCAATTGTATGCGTTCATGAATCGTATAAATATACGGCGAGGTAAACTTCCCTGTTTTAAAACCCGCTTCAATCAGCGCGCAGCTCAAATATTCACAGACGCTGCCTTTGCCGTTAGTGCCTGCGATATGTATAAATTTTAAGTCGTTCTGCGGGTTGCCGAGCATATCACAAAGAGCGGTAAACCGGCTTAAATCAGAAACCCGTTTACCGCCCGCAGAAAACAAAGACAGCGGGGAATTATTCTGCTTCATTCGTAAGCTCGCCCGTAGCTTCGTCGGGCTTTACGTCGTCGTCGGAATAGACCGTTTCAAGCTGTTCGCGGGGAGCGGGAACATCATCGTCAGTGTAGATGATTTCATTTCGGGTTTCTGCCTGCTCCTCGGGTACGGGCATAGGCTCAAGCAGTTCTTTTATTGAAAGGCTGATTCTGCCTTTTTCCTCGTCCATGTCGGTGATTTTTGCATCGACTTTCTGCCCTACGGTCAACACCTGCGCGACATTGGCTACGCGCTCTCTTGAAATCTGCGAGATATGAATAAGTCCGTCTATGCCCGGCAGAATCTGCGCGAACGCGCCGAAAGGCGTAAGGCTCACGATTTCCACATTCACGACGTCGCCGACATTGTAATCTTTCGCAAAGCCCGCCCACGGATTGGCGTCGGGGTCTTTCGCGCCGAGGGAAACGCGGCGCTTTTCAGGGTCGAAGCTCTTTACGTAAACGTCAAGCTTATCGCCGATTGAAACTATTTCTTTCGGGTGGCGGATGCGGTTCCAGGTGAGCTCGGACAGGTGAACCATGCCGTCCACGCCGCCGAGGTCTACGAAAACGCCGTAGCTTTCCATGGACTTAACCTCGCCCTTGTAACGTTTGCCCTCTTCTATTTCGCTCCAGAACCTGTTTTTGATTGCGTCATTTTCTTCTTTCTGCGCGGCGCGGATTGAGCCGACGATTCTGCCTCTGCTCTCGTTGACTTCAATAATTTTAAAAGGAACTTCTTTCTTAGCCAAATCCTCAAGCTTGCCGGTTTTGGGTATTCCGCTCTGCGAGGCGGGGACGAAAACTTTCGCGCCCTCGCAGACGATAATCACGCCGCCCTTAACCACAGCTGCTACATTGCCTTTAAGAGTTGTGTTGTTTTCGGAGGCTTCGTTGATTTTCTGTAAGCCCAGCGCGGAGTCCACGCGCTTCTTTGAGAGCTGGACAATGCCCTCGGCGTCGTTGATGGAGGTCACCACGCACTCGATTTCGTCGCCTTTCTGCACAATGTCGGTCGGCAGCTTTGACGAGTCGTTTGACAGCTCGTCCGCGGGTATGTAGCCCGAGTGCTTTGTGCCGATGTCAACGACAGCTTCAGTCTTGTTCACGGACACAACCAAAGCCTTGACCCTGTTCCCTATATATACTCTTTTAAAGGTTTTGTCAACCTCCGCCATAAAATCAATTTCGCCGTCGCTGTTTACGCTATTAAGACTGTCCTCCGTGTTAATAACGCCCTTTAATTCCTCGTTCATAATATTATGAACCTCCTTAATTTTTTCCGCGGGGGTCGATGCTCCCGCGATAACCGCAATGGTTGCGGCGCCAATACCGGCTCTCCTCTTTTCAGTCAGCAGAGCTTTTACCTTTTGTATATCAAGCTGTTTTACGTTTTCGATAAACAACGTGCTTGTGTTAACCTTGCATATGTCTGCAAGTTTCTTTGAATTGCTGCTTTCAGGCGAGCCCAGCACGACCATTAAATCACATTTTGATGATAAAATCGCGGCTTCTTCCTGCCGCTCGGTAGTCGTACTACATATTGTATCAAAAATTTGCAGGTTTGTACAGTGTTTTTTGAGAATTTCTTTGCAATCTCGCCAATTTGCTAAATCAAACGTGGTTTGTGCTACAAGAATTAGTGCATTATGACGAATATCGGTGTCGGATTCTATTGATTTTTTTAAATCTTCCGCGCAATTGAAAGTAAAACGAAAAGTTCCTGGGGCGATATGCCCGATAATTCCGAGGACTTCGGCATGGTTTTTATCACCTGCGATTATGACGCCGCAGCCCTCTTTGCTTTTTTCCGCGACGATTCTGTGAATCTTTGCGACGTGCGGGCAGGTCATGTCCTCGTAATCCAAACCCAGAGCTTTAATTTCCGCATACTCGGATAAGCTGATGCCGTGGCTGCGTATAATAAGCGTCTTGTCACGCGGGCAGCTGGCAATTTTGTCAGCCTTTGAAACGCCGAGCTCCCCCAGCTCCCGCAGAACGTCGTTATTGTGAATCAGCTCACCGTAGACCGTGCAGTCCGCCGCAAGCTCGCGGGCGCGCGCCACCGCACGCTTTACGCCATAACACATGCCTGCGGTTTTCGCGGTTATAATTTTAATCTGCATATATTTTTCCCTGAAATGATTAATTTATAATCAATTAACTTTTAGAACGTGTATTCAATAACGCCAGGCACTCACATTTTGACGCATTTTACGCCACTTTTCGTTAAATTTTCTTGAAATAAACAAATTATTTCTGCAAAAATTTGCCTGAATTGACATAAAATTTGTCTAAAATCTGAATATTTCGGTTATTGAATACAAGTTCTTACAAAATGCTTAAGCATTTTTAAAGACGCGGCAAATGCCGCGTAAGCCGTGAAGCGGCTTAATTCGATTAAATAGCCGATTGCGCGCCTGCGGCACGTCAGTAAACGAGCTTGCTGTGAAAGATGCGGAGCATTTTTCAAGTTAATAGGCTATATAACTGTCAATTGTCAACTGCCGTCTGCACGCTGTCCATTATTTGCTGCTGAAGTTCCTTTATTGAATTCATCACGCGTTCGGAAACCCGCTTGAGCTCGCGCCTGTCGCCGCCCGCTATGGAAACTTCCTCCGCGGGAATCATATCGCAGACCGCGTAATCTACCCGCTTTCGGTTTCCGTCAAGCCTGTACATCAGGCAAACAGGTAAAATAGGCGCATTTGCCATTGCGGCAATCATCGCCACGCCGCTTTTACCTCTGCCGATGATGCCGTCTTTTGAGCGTGTTCCCTCGGGGAATATAACGAAAATCCTGCCTTTTTTGAGAGTTAAAAGAGCCTCGTGAATCGCCTTTTCACTGTCTGCGCCGCGCGTGACGGGGAATGCGCCGCAGCGTTTAATCAACCAGGTGAAGAACGGTTTCTTCTTATCAAACAGCTCGGCTTTCGCCATGAACGAGAACTTTCCTGTTATAAACGAGGCGACAATCGGCGGGTCCCAGTAGTACTGGTGATTGCAGGCGACGATGAAGCCGCCCTTCTTTGAGATTTTCCCGGGCGGGATTTTTTCCTTGTTATGAAAATGAAACTTGAACTTCCGTTTCATGTAAAACTCTAAGAGCCTGCGGACTAAAAGGTACATATTTTCATTAAGTCCTTTCTTCACTAAAGCGAGATGAAAACAACTTTTTCCCCGATTCATTAAAAATTTTTAATAATTTCCATAATTCTTTCAACAGATTGCTCGAAAGTGCAGCCCGTGGTGTCGACGAGAACTGCATCGTCGGCTTGCCTTAGCGGAGCGTGGATGCGGGAGGAGTCGTCGCTGTCGCGTTTCTCGAGGTCGGCGAGCACATCGTCAAAGTTTACTGCGGCTCCTTTCGCGACCAGCTCATCATATCGGCGGCGCGCGCGGTCTTTGGAATCCGCGGTGAGGAAAATCTTGATGTCGGCATTGGGTAAAATCACCGTGCCTATGTCGCGCCCGTCCATTATTACGCTGTTCGCGGCAGCGTAGTTCCTCTGTAAATCCAGCAGAAACGCGCGCACGGAGCCGTAGGAAGAAACCCTGGACGCGAGCATGGAGGCGTCGGGGGTGCGGATTCTGTCGGTTATATCGTCGCCGTTAATAACAACACACTGCGTACCGCCGGCGGCAGAATGGGTTTCCGGGAGTTTAATATCTATCGAGATTTCAGGCAGCGCATCGGTTACGGCGGACTCGTCATAAGCGTCAATGCCGTTTTCTTTGCACCAGACGCCGACAGCGCGGTAGAGCGCTCCGGTGTCCATGTAGACTATGCCGAGGCGGCGGGCACATTCCTTTGCAATTGTGCTCTTCCCCGCTCCGACAGGCCCGTCAATAGCTATCTGCATATTTTTAATAAGTCCTTTCTGCATTAACGCAAAATAAAAAATTTCGTTTTCCCCGATTAAGTACCGATTGTTTCAAGCTTGAATTATCATGCCCTTTCTGTATTAACGGAAAATGAAAAGTTTCGTTTTCCCCGATTAAGTACCGGTTGTTTCAAGCTTGAATTATCATGCTCTTTCTGCACGAGTTATTTCCTCTTGATTTCATCCTCGGCGCAGCAGCTGCGCGGGTCTTCGGGGTCGTAGCGCACGCCGATGAGCTTTCCGATGTAGCTTTCGTAAAAGTCGCTGCGTATATCTAAAAGCTTTCTGAATCTTTCTCCCCCGGCAATAAACTCGACTTCGGGCTGTTTATTTTTCACGTTTATCAGCTTGGCTTCGGTTTTAACGCCGTGCTCCTTTAAATACTTCAGCTGCTTACGCTTTTTAAACATATTTTATTAAGTCCTTTCTTCAGCAAAGGAAAATAAAAACGTCGTTTTCCCCGAATCAGGAGATTTTATTATAAACATGTTTTATCAAGTCCTTTCTTCAGCAAAGGAAAATAAAAACGTCGTTTTCCCCGAATCAGGAAATTTTATTATAAACATGTTCTTATCAAGTCCTTTCGTCGGCAAAGGGATATAAAAAACGTCGCTCCCCCGAATCAAGAAATTCTGTTTTTAAACCTTTTAATCCACCGTGACGGCGGCGTAAGCCGTTGAAAACGCAATCTGTAGATTAAAGCCACCCGTGAATGCCGCAACGTCGATTACTTCCCCTGCGAAGCGCAGGCCCTTTATAAGCTTGGATTCCATGTTTTTCGGGTTGATTTCCCGAACATCTATGCCGCCGTCAGTAATCACCGCCTCCTCAATCGGGCGCAGCCCCGCGGCAGTCAGCGGAAAGGTCTTGACTGCGGCGAGCAGGCGTGCTCGCTCGGCGGCGGTAACTGCGTTGACCTGCTTGCCGGGCTGTATGTTTGCTGCGTTTATTACAAAGGGTATAATCGACTTCGGCAGCAGCGCTCCGAGCGCGTTGATGATTTGTTTGTTCCTGTTTTCCGCGAAGTCGCGCAGAAGCCGCAAATCCAGCTTCTTTTCGTCAAGTGCGGGTTTTAAGTCTATTTCTATTTTGCACGGAATGTCATGTATATAACACGAGGCGGTAAGCGCGAGCGGTCCGCTGATTCCGAAATGCGTGAAGAGCAGCTCGCCCTGCTCCGCATAATCAGCCGCGGAAAGTTTCACGTTTTTGAGCGTGAGCCCTGCAAGCTCCGATACGTCCTCACGCGTTTCAATCGGCACGAGCGCGGCTTTCGGTTTTATAACAGTATGCCCGAGAGCGGCGGCTAATTTATAACCGTCGCCTGTCGAGCCGGTTTTCGGGTAGGAGAGCCCGCCTGTCGCGAGGATTAATTTCGGCGCACAATAGCTTCCTTTTTCACACTTGACGCCGCGTACCGTGCCGTCTTTAATTATTATTGCGCGGGCTCGGTCTTTTATGATTTCAACGCCGAGGATTTCCATGCGTTTATTTAATGCGGCAACAATTTCATTCGCCGAGTCTGAAACGGGGAACACCCTGTTCCCGCGTTCGGTCTTTAGCCGAACGCCGAGGTTCTCGAAGAAAGCCATCGTATCCGCGCTCGTGAAGCGCGAGAGCGAGCTTTGCAGAAAGCGCGGGTTTGTCTTTACGTTTTGCAGAATCGTTTCGGTACCGGAGTTGTTGGTGAGGTTGCAGCGGCCCTTGCCGGTAATCATGAGCTTGTGCAGAAGCCTGCCTGTTTCTATAAGCAGAACCTTTGCGCCCTGCTCGGCGGCGATGATTGCCGAAAAGCAACCCGCCGCGCCGCCGCCGGTTATAATTAAATTATAATTCGCCATATTAAATATAATAACACGCAGGTGTTGCATTGTCAATAAATTTATGATATTATAAGAGCAGCAATTATAAACTATTGGAAGCTAACCTTGAAATAACTGCCCCGTGAACCGGGGAAAATGCTGTTTCAAGTGTAATATAGTGCAGAAAGGACATGGTGAAACCTTGAAATAACTGCCTCGTGAACCGGGGAAAATGCTGTTTCAAGTGTAATATAGTGCAGAAAGGACATGATGAAAACATGAAATACGGATTCTTTGACGACGACAACCGCGAATATGTCATTACTTCTCCCCGCACCCCCTATCCGTGGATTAACTACTTAGGCAGCGAGGGTTTTTTCTCGCTTATTTCCAACACGGCGGGCGGGTACTGCTTTTATAAAGACGCAAGACTGCGCAGAATCCTGCGTTACCGTTACAACAACGTGCCGATTGACACGGGCGGAAGATATTTCTACATTAAAGATGATTCTATCCCCCGCGGGGATAGAGGCGGCACAGGCTCGGTGTGGAATCCCGGCTGGTCGCCTGTCAAGACGGAACTCGACAGCTACGAGTGCCGTCACGGTATGGGCTACACGAAAATCACGGGCAGCAAGAATGAAGTTGAAGCCTCGGTGCTGTTCTTCGTGCCTGTGGGGCTTGACGCGGAAGTGCAGAAGCTTACGCTGTCGAATAAATCGGACAAGCCGAAAAAGCTGAAGCTTTTCAGTTTTGTTGAGTGGTGTTTGTGGGACGCGATGGACGACAGCTCAAACTTTCAGCGCAATTTCAGTATCGGCGAAGTGGAGGTTGAGCGGCAGGACGCCGAAAACTGCGGGTCTTCTACCATCTACCACAAGACTGAATATAAGGAGCGCCGCGACCATTATGCGTTTTATTCGGTGAACTCAAAAATAGACGGCTTCGATACCTGCCGCGACAAGTTTGTCGGGCTGTACAACGGCTTCGACAGACCCGATGCCGTGACAAACGGCGAGCCGGGCAACAGTGTCGCCGACGGCTGGGCTCCGGTTGCTTCGCACTACATCGAAGTGGAACTCGCGGCGGGCGAAAGCAGGGACTTCGTGTTTGTTTTGGGTTATATAGAGAATGAATTCGCGGAGAAGTTTGCGCCCGACAACGCAGGCACATCGCTGCTCACAAGCGGCAGCAGACCGCAGAACATTGTGAACAAGAAAAAGGCGCATGAGCTGATTGCGAAATGCGATACGAGCGAAAAGGCGGACAAGCTGTTCGATGAGCTTAAAAAGCACTGGGACGGGCTGCTGTCGATTTACACGGTTGACTCGCCCGATGAAAAGCTCAACCGCATGATTAACGTCTGGAACCAGTATCAGTGCATGGTGACGTTTAACCTTTCGCGTTCGGCTTCATACTTCGAGTCGGGAATCGGGCGCGGCATGGGCTTCCGCGATTCCAACCAGGATATACTGGGCTTTGTGCATCAGATTCCCTCGCGTGCAAGGCAGCGCATACTTGACCTCGCCTCAACCATGCTGCGTGACGGCGGCGCATATCATCAGTATCAGCCGCTGACAAAAAAAGGCAACCACGAGCTCGGAAGCAACTTCAACGACGACCCGCTGTGGATGATTTTATCAACTGCGGCGTACATTAAGGAAACAGGAGACGACGGTATTCTTGACGAAGTTGTACCGTATGAGAACAAGGACGAGCTGGCAGCTTCGCTGCTTGACCACATGAAGCGGGCGTTTAATCACGTTATAACTAAAATCGGGCCTCACGGGCTGCCGCTTATTGGCAGAGCGGACTGGAACGACTGCCTGAACCTGAATTGCTTTTCGGCGACATCGGGGCAGTCTTTCCAGACGACAGAGGGCAAGGACGGTAAGGTTGCGGAGAGCGTAATGATAGCGACGATGTTCGCGTTCATAGGGCCCGAATATGTAAAGATGTGCAGAATTAAAGGCGACGAGGCGGAAGCCGCGCGTGCAGAAGCCGAGATTGAGAAAATGAACAAGCTCGTCCTCGAGCACGGCTGGGACGGCGACTGGTTCCTGCGCGCTTATGACGATTTCGGCAGGAAAATAGGCTCAAAGGACTGCTGCGAGGGAAAGATTTTCATAGAGCCGCAGGGCTTTGCGATTATGGCGGGGCTCGGCAAGGAGCAGGGGTATGATATAAAGACGCTCGAAAGCGTGGACAAATACTTAAACTCCGACCACGGGCTTGTGCTTAACCAGCCTGCGTTTACGCGCTATATAATAGAGTACGGCGAGATTTCAACCTATCCGCCGGGTTATAAGGAAAACGCAGGCGTTTTCTGCCATAACAACGCGTGGTTGATTTGTGCGGCGGCGCACCTCGGGCGCGGCGACAAGGCGTTTGAGTTTTATTCAAAGATTGCACCCGCGTTCCGCGAGGATTTCTCCGAGTTTAATAAAACCGAGCCGTATGTTTATGCGCAGATGATTGCGGGTAAGGACGCACAAAGGCACGGTGAGAGCAAGAACTCGTGGCTGACGGGAACTGCTGCATGGAATTTTGCGGCGGCTTCGCAGTGGATTCTCGGCGTTCAGCCGGATTATGACGGGCTTGTAATCGACCCGAGCATCCCCAAGGACTGGAACGGCTTTAAGGTCACGCGGGCCTTCCGCGGCGCAAAGTACAACATAACCGTGAAGAACCCGGATAAGGTATGCAAAGGCGTGAAGAGCCTGACGGTTGACGGCAGGGCGGTCGGGGGGAATAAGGTTCCTGTCGGCGAAGCAGGCGCAGCGTATGAGATTGAAGTTATTTTGGGATAAATGTGTAAAAAGACTTGACAAAAATAAATTAATCATTTATAATGATAATGACATATGAGTGAAATGATATGTGCGTTATCACGTGAAAAGCAAATACTCGGGAGAGTCACCTCCCGAGTATTCTTTTGGGTCAGTCGTTGCGCTTGCGGCGGTCTAACCACTTGCTCAAACGGTCGCCAAGCAACCTCGCCATGACCGCCATTATGAGTGAAATTATGTAATGCACGTTATCACCTCCTCCTGCCGGAAAGAGTCAACGACATTATAATTATACAATTGTTTACATTTTTCGTCAAGCAAATATTGACAAGCTCCCCTGTGATATGATATAATACGACTATACAGAGGCGAAGCCGTGAAAACGGCGGTAAGCGGTCAAATCCTCCCTCGGGAACGGGGGTGATGTCATGGAGTGGTTAGAGCTTCTGACTCTCGCATTGGTTGTATGCAGCGTACTACGACTGATACATGAATATAAAAAAAAGGAAATAGCCGCCTCACGTCCAAATAAGGCGGCTATTTCAAATAGTTTACTTAATGAGGGCGACCGCTTATTGGTTCGCCTTTGTCATTTACATTATATCATAATGATAATAATAAGTCAATAGTTTTTTTCGTCAAGCAAAAAGAGAGAAAAAGAGAGGAAGTTTAAGGTTGAAAACGAATGGTACTGAATCGGGGAAAACGAAACTTTTTTATTCTTCGTTGGTGAAGAAAGGACATGGTGAAAAAATGAAAATACTCGTAGTCGGCGGCGGCGGGCGCGAACACGCTATTCTTTCCGCCCTTAAAAAATCCCCGAAGGTATCGGAGCTTCACTGCGCCCCCGGCAACGGCGGCATTTACGAAATCGCGGCATGCCACAACGTAAAGGCGACCGATATAGACGGCATGACAGCTTTAGCGAGGGAGCTTGCCGCGGATTATGTCTTTGTTGCGCCCGATGACCCGCTCACGCTCGGCATGGTGGACGCGCTGGAAGCGGCGGGGATAAAAGCTTTCGGGCCGCGTGCCAATGCCGCGATTATCGAGGGGAGCAAGGTTTTTTCAAAAAGCTTTATGAAGCGGCATGGTATTCCGACCGCCGCCTATGAAACGTTCAGCGACGCGGAAAGTGCAATCGCCTACATAAAAGCGCAGAACTCCTACCCCGCAGTAATCAAGTGCGACGGGCTTGCGCTCGGCAAGGGCGTCATTATTGCACAGGACTTCGCTGAAGCTCGGGAAGCGGTAGTTTCGATACTGGAGAACGCGAAGTTCGGCGCAAGCGGCAGGGAAATCGTAGTGGAAGAGTATCTTGACGGCGTTGAAGCAACGGTTCTTGCGTTCACGGACGGCAAGGTTGTTATTCCTATGCCTGCGTCCGTTGACCACAAGCGCGCCCTTGACAATGACGAGGGCCTTAATACAGGCGGCATGGGCGTAATTTGCCCCGCGCCCTATTACACGGCAGAGATTGCAGCGGAATGCATGAAGTCTATATTCGAGCCGACTGTACGGGGGCTCGCAGACGAGGGGCGTGCGTTCAAGGGATGCCTGTATTTCGGGCTGATGTTAACCGAGGGCGGAGTTAAAGTGATTGAATACAACTGCCGCTTCGGCGACCCGGAAACACAGGCGGTGCTGCCGCTGCTCGAAACCGACTTGTTTGAAATTATGACGGCGGTCATTGATGAAAAACTTGCACAGCTTCCTATAAAATGGAGTGATAAAAGCTCGGCTTGCGTCGTTATGGCGAGCGGCGGCTATCCCGAAAAGTACGATACCGGCTTTGAAATAGGCGGGCTTGAAAATGTCACCGGCGCTGTTGTTTATCATGCGGGGACGGCGAACAATGAGCAGCGGGCAACGGACAGCGGTCAATGCAAATATGTTACATCGGGCGGCCGCGTGCTCGGAATCACTGCGCTCGGCGGCAGCCTTGACGAAGCGCTTGAAACGGCTTACCGCGAGGTCGCGAAGATAAACTTTGACGGCGCGTTTTACCGAAAGGATATCGGCAGAAAAATAAAAATGTAAAATTTTTCCGGTTATACTATATATATAAGCGTGATATTTTCACTAAGTTTTCATAAAAATTTTTAAATGACTGAAACTTTTTGAAACTACGGCATGACTACCTAATTGTAAACGGTCAAAATCACGTCCTTTAGCCGCAAAGATGACAGGAAAAGACGAAATTAGTGCATATAACACGAATATGTGAAAATAACATGAAAAATATTTTTAATTTCTGTGTATTATGACTATTGAAATTTTTTCCAAAATAAGCTACAATGTTTTAAGGACGATGGTAAAATCGACCATCTTACTATTTTAAAACTTTTATTGGAGGAAAAACAATGAAGAAAAAAATTCTTTCTGCACTTTTAGCAGTTGTTATATGCTTCTCAGCATTTAGCTTCACTGCTGTTGCAGACGAAGCCGGCGCTAAAAGCAGAGCCGACCTTCAAGACCTCGTTGGCGGTTTCTCGGCATCGTGGCTTGATAACGACCTCTACGAGTACGGCACCGCAAGCTTTGAAAGATTTGAAACAGCTTTCGACCTCGCTAAAGCTGTGTTAGCTGACAGCGATGCGGAATCGGCTGACATTACCGTAGCGTATATTCTTCTCGAAGCTGCTTTTGACAATCTTCTCAAAAAAACACAGGCTGAATTGACCGCGCTTATGGCTGAAGTACGTCCGACGTACAACAGAAATAACGTGTTCAATGCTGACGAAGATGCAATCTTCGAGGAAGACGGGTTCCTCTCTTTCACGCTCGCATACGACGAAGCTGACGGGAGCAGAGATGACGACTCCAACGTTATTACAGACCTCTGGACTGACCTCGACAGTGCGTTCAACGACCTCGAAAGAAAGCAAGTAGTAACCCGCAACGAGCTCAACAACCTTGACAGAGCTCGCAGCAGGATTGAAGACGAAAAGTTCACTTCCGAAAGACGCGGAACAGTTACTCTCGGCGGAGAAAAATTCTCCACAATACGTGACACCACTTGGTCCGGTCACTGGTACCACGCAGGTGCTCTTCCGCTGAACTGGGGATACCTCTTCACAGGTACAGAAAGTACTAACTACGGAATCCAAATGCCTTGGGATCCCGATGGCGAATTCCAGGCAATCCGTTCCGGCGGTTGGTGGCAGTTCTTCCTGCCTTTCAACGTTGCTGACGCTCTATTTGAAGCAGAGTTTGGCAACTTCGGCGATAAAGGCGTAACTTCCACAACTGACGACGACATCGTTTTCGCTTATAACCGTATGAGAGACACAGTCGCGGTTATCAACTCGTTCACCGCTGACAACACAGGCAGAACAAACGAAAGAGCCATTAACAACGCATTAAACGCTGCATGGGACAATATTGTTACCGTTGAAAACGTTCATAACGCTTCTGATTCCAGCCTCGCAAGAGCTGACGGCAGACAAGGTAAAGGCGCACTTGCTGCTCTCTACGCTGAAATCAGTGGATGGGATGCTCCCTTAACAGTGAACAACACTAACGTTCCTACTCGCTCGGCAGAAGAAAGCATCGTTGTAGCTTCTGTTAGCGGAAGCTATGCCAACGGAAGATTTATCAGAGTAGGTGATGACGCTGCAAGCAACGAGACTAGCGTTAGACTCCGCAGAAATAGCCCAATCGACCTCACAAACAGAGTAGCTATCAACGCGAGACCCGGTGCGGTTGCTGCAGCTCACGTAATCAACTACGCTGACCTCTTAGCTGCGTTCCCGTTAAAAGCTAACGGCGCGACTGTAGGTATGCCTCTCCTTGCTGACGCTATCAGAGATATCCAGTTAGCACTTGACGCAGGCAAGTCGGTCCTCACTTCTGACGAAAATGATTTCGTACTCGAAGCACGTCTCTTAACTTACGCACTTGCAGACGCAGACTTCAGTGATGACAAAACACCTCGCGCTCGCTTAGAAACACTCGTAGAATCTTCTTTTGCAATCGACGAAATCACAACCCCGTTCTTCAAAGAACAGTTTGACTTCGTAAGGGCTGCACGCGGAAGCGGAGCGTCCGACTCGTTCAAACACCCGGATTGTGGTGAATGCAATGAATTCATCGGTGGCGCAGGCATAGTTCTTAGGGAAAACAGAAATACTTCCAACGCTGACAGACGTAACGAAGTTGACCAAAGACGCTACGCACCTTTCTTTGACCAACTTAACGACGCAATCGACGATTTTAACGACGAGTTCAAGAGATGGCCTGTAGCTATCAATGACGGAGAACTCAGCGTATACGAAATCCTCGTAGCAGCAGCAGGCGCAACCGATGAAAAAATCATCGAACTCAGAACTGCGCTCGCACTCGCTCTTCTTACAGAAGAAGGCGTTGAAGACCAGCCCGTTCCCGATGACTTCCCGCTTTTCAATGACAACGGAAGCATGAACGCTGATGCTCGTCTGCAACAGTTAGACGAAGACGGCAACCCTGACCCGTGGGATTCTTGGACAGCATATGACGCACTCAAGACGGCTCTCGGATTCGGCGTCGGGTCATACGCTCTCGGCGATGTAAACGGCGACGGTGCTGTCACCACAGCTGACGCTCTCGAAATCCTCAAATACATCGCAGGACTCGAAA
This sequence comes from Oscillospiraceae bacterium, assembly GCA_009783695.1. GTDB lineage: Bacteria > Bacillota > Clostridia > Oscillospirales > Ruminococcaceae > Ruminiclostridium_E. The sequence goes on along the minus strand of WRCY01000004.1, from coordinate 65,610 downwards.
GCACAATCACTGACAATCCCCAGGCTCTCGTAGCTGCATCCATCACAGCTGATGCTCCTACAACCGCATGCGCACTCGCAATCCTCAGATTCGTTGCAGAACTTATCGATACTCTCGATGGTTTGAAATAAGCAACACCTAACTTAAACCCCACTCTTAGGTAAGAGTAAACATAATTAACAAAGTCGGGCGGTGCGTTGCACCAAGCGGCGCACCAGCCCGAAACATTTTGGAGGTAAAACAACAATGAAAAAACTTTGCACATTAATCGCAGTTGTAGCTGCACTCGCAATGCTCGGAACGAGCGCACTCGCACTCACCCTTGACGGAACGAACGTTATTGTAGATACAGCCGGCGATTATGACGGCGTATTAGTCCTTGAAATGGACGGCCTTGAGCTCACCAGAGACCCTCGTTCTCCCGGTGGCGCACTTGTAGTTTACAATGCTGAAAACGGCAAAATCGTTATCGCAGGTATTGGTCTTGAAGCTGGCGACGAACTCATCGCTCTTTCTTTCAGCGGCGAAGGCACTTTCACTTTAACTGCTGAAGACGGCGCGTTTGGCGGCGCTTCTTTCAACGGCACAGTTGGCTCTCCTGTTGACCCCGGCTCTGACCTTGAAGACCCCACTGTAGACCCCGGCGAAGAAGACCCCGGCGAAGAAGACCCCGCTGACGACATCAACCCGAAGGGCGGCGTAGCTCTTGCAATCGTTCCTGCAATCGTTGCAGCAGCAGCAGTAGCAGTTACTCGCAAAAGGAAGTAATTCCTCCCGGACATAAAGATTAAAGCGATTTAATATCGTCCTAACAATAAGAGAAACTCTGACATAATCGTCGGGGTTTCTTTTTTGCAAAGAATTTGAAAATTTTACCTACAAATAAATGAATCCTGTCGGTTAATAATATAACCGATAGGATTTTCCTATATTAAACAAATGAAAGGTACGAACTTTAAAAAAGCTTGAAATAAAACCTCGTTCATCGGGGAAAATGTTGTTTCAAATAGTGTTTGTGCAGAAAGGACATTATAAAAAATGAAGAAGTTTGTTTTATGTATGGTCGCGGCTTTAGCTGCTTTCGCGATGGCGGCAACCGTATCCGCATTGCACGTCATTGAAGACGGCAACGTCGCAGAAATTATTGTTGACCATGACGGCGATGTTGACGGCGTGCTCATTCTTGAGATGAGCGATGGTCTTACTCTCGCGAGAGACCCGCAGTCGCCCGGCGGAGCATTAGTGGTTTACAATGCTGAAAACGGCAGGGTAGTAATCGCGGGGCTCGGCTTACAGGCAGGCGATTCTCTACTCAGACTGACATTTGACGGTGCGGGAACATTCACTTTATCGGGCGAAAGCGGTTCCTTTGACGGAATCGGGCTCATCACCGGTGAAATCGGCGAAGTTACACCTCCCGACCTCACTCCCGAACCCGAGCCGGAACCCGAACCCGAGCCGGAACCTGAACCCCCCAGAGAAGTAAACCCCAAAGGCGGTGTGGCGCTTGCAGTCATTCCCGCTCTTACAGCAGCAGCGGTTATAGCCGTTACACGCAAAAAAGAATTATCTTAAATAAAGCATCAGAAAATCCCCCTTTTGGGGGATTTTTCATTTAATAATAATCTTTCGTCGGCGAACAATAAAAACGGGCAATGTTTTTTCTGCCCAAAACACACGAAAGGTACCATTTGAAATATGAAGAAGTTAGTTTTATGCTTATTCGCAGCTTTTGCTGCTTTTACGCTTGCGACCGGTGCTTCCGCTGTTACGGCTAATAACGGCGGTGTTATAGGCGCTACTGAAAATATAGTAGGCGGCGTAGTGGAAGGCACGGAAAATATAGTGGGCGGCGTAGTACGCGGAGCGGAAAATATAGTAGGCGGCGGAACACACCGCAATCATTACGGGAACAACATCACCGAGAACAAAGATGCAAACCATCCCATTCCCCGTGCTCATGAGGGCGTAACCAACAATGAGCATGCGCGCGGCGTAAATGACCGTAATACTGACCGTAACCCCTCGACAGCTGTCGGTTTCGGTATAGTTGAGATTGCGACAATAGGTGCGACAATGCTCGGTACTGCAGCAATTGCAGGCGGTAAGAAGCGCCGTTAGTTATTAAACGGCTTATTAAAACCGGTGGGTGCTATGCCCGCCGGTTTTTGTCAGCTGTCCCGTCTTGTTGCCATAATCACTCCCGGGACTTTCTGCAGCTTTGCGATAATGCTTTTAAGCTGCTCAACGTTTGCTATTTCGAGCGTGATTTCAAGGCAGACGTTTTTATTTTTAAGCTTTTTTGTATTGAATTCATCTATGGAAAACTTGTTCTCGAAAATAACGCTTGAAATATCCGCAATCAAGCCCGGTCTGTTTTCGCCGATTACATCAATGGCGGCGCGGTAATACAGGTCGTTAAAATGTGCCCATTCGACCTTTATCAGGCGCTCGTCTTTCCCGCTGCTCACGTTTACGCAGTCGCTCTTATGTACGGAAACGCCGTAGCCGCGGGTGATAAAGCCGGTGATTTCATCGCCGGGAAGCGGAGTGCAGCAGTTAGCGAATCTTACCAGGCAGTTGTCAATTCCCTCGACGATGACGCCCTTTGACTGCTTTTTGGATATACTGCTGCTTAAATCAATGTCGTTTATTTCATGCGTATGCTCTTCCGTGTGCGCAATGCTCGAGATGTAGAGCTCTTTTACTTTATGGATTACGCGGGTCATTTGTATGCCGCCGTAACCCATAGACGCGTAAAATTCGTCCGTTTCTTCAAAGCGCAGCTCCCTCGCTGCTTTAGAAATAAGCTCTGCGTCATGTGGCAGGCTGTTGCGCCTAAGCTCGCGTTCAAGCATGCTTTTGCCCTCAGTTATATTCTCTGCGCGGCGCTCCCTGCGAAACCATGCGCGGATTTTCACCTTGGCTGAGTTTGTCTTGACGATGTCGAGCCAGTTTCGGTTGGGCCCGTACGAGGAGGAATTCGTCGTCATGATGTCCACTATATCGCCCGTGACAAGCTGATACTCGAACTTTACCATGCGCCCGCCAACCTTTGCGCCGGTCATTTTATTGCCTACCTGGGAGTGAATCGCGTAGGCAAAATCTATCACGGTTGAGCCCAGCGGAAGCGTGATTATATCGCCTTTGGGCGAGAAGACGTAGACGTCGTCGGTGGCGAGGTCGGTTTTAATCGCTTCTGCAATATTCACAACGTTTCCGCCGTCCTGCTGCTGGTCAAGCACGTGGCGGAGCCACTCGAGCCTGCCGGTGTCGCCCACGTTATCCCTATGCTTTTGCTTTGCCACTAAGCCGACTTTGTATTTCCAGTGTGCGGCGACGCCGTATTCGGCGGTGTTGTGCATTTCTACTGTGCGGATTTGAACCTCGAAAGGAATCCCCTCCCTGCCCATGACCGTGGTATGAAGTGACTGGTAGCGGTTAGGCTTCGGGGTTGCGATGTAGTCCTTGAACCTGAAAGGTATGGGGCGGAACATGTCGTGGATAATGCCGAGAATGTTGTAACATTCTATGACCGACTGCACGATAATGCGTACTGCGTATATGTCATAGATTTCGTCAAAGTTCTTGCCGTCGACGATGACTTTTTTGTATATGCTGTAGTTGCTTTTAACCCGTCCCACCATTTTCGGCGGAGGCGCCATTTCACCAATGCGCTCGGATATTCTGTGCATGATTTTTTCTATGAAAGACTCACGCTGCTCCCTGCGGTTGTGAACCTGCTCCTCTATGCTTTTGAATCCGTAGGGGTCGAGGTAGCGCAGGGAGAGGTCTTCCATTTCTTCCTTGAGCTCGTTCATGCCCAGGCGGTGTGCAATCGGCGTGTAAAAGCTCATTGTTTCAAGCGCCGTGCTGCGCTGCTTATCGGGGGGCCTGTGGTTCAGTGTCCGCAGGTTGTGGAGCCTGTCGGCGAGCTTAATGAGTATGACGCGCACATCCTTCGCCATGCCGAGCAGGATTTTGCGTATGTTTTCAGCGTGTTCCTCTTCCTTTGTTGCGTTGATTGAAACCCGTCCGATTTTCGTTACGCCGTCAACCATGAGCGCGACGTCCTCACCGAATTTCTTACGCAGCATGCCGAGCTCAACACCTGAATCCTCCACAACATCATGCAGCAGCGCCGCGGCAATGGTGTCGGTGTCCATGTTAAAATCCAAAAGGATAAAAGCGACGGCGAGCGGGTGCGAGATGTACGGTTCGCCCGAGCTGCGCAGCTGCCCCTCGTGCGAACTGTTAGCAAGCTTGTAGGCGTCCATGATTTTATCAATATCATAGCCCGCTGTTTTGCCGTCTTTTATTATTTTGTTTAAAAGTACGTCGATGGTGTAGTTCATATTTTCATTAAGTCCTTTCTGCACCAATCTGCACGGGCGAGGAATGAAAAGTTTCGTTTTCCCATTCAATTAATTTATTTTGAAATTTTAAATCACCTCGCATAAAGATTTCACTTTCATAAGCACTGCCGAGCTCTCCAAATCCGACTTCCCTGCGCCCGCCGCCAGAAGCCTGATTCTTCCGTTTATTATATCATATTCCAAAAGGTTGAACTCGCTCAGAATATCAATAATAATTCTGAACTTGCAATAATTTATGCCTTTTGCGGCGGCTTCCGTGTAAACGTGCTCATCGCCGCTGTCACAGCCCGTGCGCCGCAGAATGTCGTAAACAGTTTTTATATCGTCCTTTTCCGGGACGACGCGGGCATATAAAGCAGCGTTTATATTTTCGCCGCGCACAAGGCTTTCATATGTCTGCAGAGCCGCGAGGAACCTATCCTGATTGAAGCCTGCAGGGCGTATATCTTTAAGCTGCGCGGAAACGCTTCTCACTCCGTTATACTCGTTTATGTCGAGCATTACCAAGATGTCGGCGCTCTGTCCGTTTTCATAATTAAAATCATTATATGTACAGCTAAAGTTTAATATTTTCTGGACGACTCCGCCGAACTTTACGTTAAACGAAAGAAACTTGCCGTCCTTGAGCGGCTTTTTGGATAAAATTACACAGCCGGGCATTAAAAATAAAGGCGTCGGGTTCCCCTCGCCGAAAGGCGCGAGTGATTTCAGTCCCTCGATGTTTTCGAGGCTTAAATCCCCGGGTTCAAGTATTTTGTCGATATTCAATATATCCTGCGGCATTTCCGGGAAGTGCTCCGCGCTGTATGCTTTGATTTTGGTGATGATTGAGGGGAGATTTTCAATTTTAGCGGTGAGCCCCGCCGCCTTGACGTGACCGCCGAACTTTTCGAGTTCATTCGAGCAATGTTCTAAAAGCGGCACAAGCGGGAAACCCTCAATGCTCCGCGCGCTGCCGCGGATATGCCCGCCGTCGTTATTAATCACGATATTAGGCTTGCCCCACCTTGTCAGCAGGCGGGAGCTGACAATACCGATAATGCCGTCGTGCCAGCCCTCGCCGTTTATAATCAAAACCCGCTCCGAAAGAAGCGCGGGGTTTTTTGTAATCACGCTGTCCACTTGCGTCAGAATCTGCGCCTCTGCCTCCCGACGGCTGTTGTTGAGCGCGGTGAGCTCCGCGCTGCGCACTTCCGCGAGCTCCTCGGTTTCCGACAGCAACAGCTCCGCGGCTTTTTTAGCATGAGCGAAGCGTCCGGCAACGTTAATGCGCGGGCAGACGGTGAAAGAAAGCGCGCCGGCTGTGAGTCTGTTGTCCCCGTCAAGGGAGAAGCCGCTGTGTCTGAGTAGCTTATAAAGACCGATATTTTCGGTGAAAGGCATAATTTCCAGCCCGCGCTTTACAATCATGCGGTTCTCGCCGAGCAGCGGCACAACGTCGCCGATTGTACCGAGCGCCGCCAAGTCCGCGAACTGCTCAAGAACGCCCTCTATATCCTCTTCCATTGCCATGATGAGCTTCAAAACCACGCCGCAGCCCGCGAGTTCCTTGAAAGGCGAGTTATCGTCGGGGCGTTTCGGATTAACCACGGCGTCGGCATCGGGCACAGTTCCGCAGAGGGGAACCGTATGGTGGTCGGTGATAACGAGCTTTATTCCTTTTTCCTTTATATAGGCGGCTTCCGCGGCGCAGCTTATGCCGTTGTCGACGGTTATAATCAGCTTCGTGCCTTTTTCTGCTATGCTGTCAATCGCCTTATAGTTAAGCCCGTAGCCCTCGTCGCGGGACGGTATGTACCAGTCGGCCTCGCCGCCCTGCGCCGTGAGATATTGATAGAGCATTACCGTGCCTGTTACACCGTCGCAGTCATAGTCACCGAAAATAACGATTTTGTCGCCTGCACAGAGCGCGGACTTTATAATTTCTACGGCTTTCCCCATGTCCGCCATTAAGAGCGGGTCGGAAATGCTTAGAGTTTCATCGTCTATGTTAATTCCTCGCGCGGCAATCACCGCATGGGTCAATGAGGGGTAGGGTTCTTGTATGCTTGCTTGCCGCAGGTTCCAGCGTTTAATGCCTTTCATGTAGGAATCCTTTCCATTGTGATATAGATAGAAGTATTATACCATATGTTGAGGGAAAAGTAAAGGGGGATTTTACAGAATAAAAAAGGCGGGCGTGAGCCCGCTATTGACAAAATATTACAGTATATGTTATAATGAAAAATGCGGTGGATACCGCAGGCAGACCATAACTATAACGGTTAAAATAGGCGGTTGGCTGAGTTTCCTTTTCTCGCATACTTCTAAGGAAAGGAGGTAGTGCTCATGGAAATGATAGTAAATTTACTTACTTTGTTTGTAGTTTTGCAGATTGTCATAGAAGTGAAAAACAACCGCCCCGGCAAAAGGTAAGGTTGTTTTTCAATAATCTTTTCTCTTAGCCAACCGCTTAGGTCTGCCTTTTCAATTAAATTATAGCATAGTAGTATGGATATGTCAAGAATTTTTTTATAATGATGATTTTTGCCGCGCTTACTTCAACTATATGCAACAATATAAATACATTGATATAAGTTTTGAAGATGTAATAACTCATATACACGAAAAAACAAATAGAATAGAAGCGTCTTTTTCAAGTAAATTATTAGCAACGATAACCCCAGATAATCCTGTTTGGGACAAAAATGTATTAACTCAATTGTCAATTAACCATCCGCAATACTACCAAAAAGATAGATTGGAAACAACTATAAAAACCTATTATGATATAGAAAAATGGTATGCAAGTTATTTAAAAACACAAAACGCGCAAGATATTATTGACCAGTTCGACATATTGATACCTAATATATTAACAAACGTAAAGAAAATAGACTTGGTATTATGGAGCATGGGGGTAAAAACATGAAATCATTCACAAACGGCGCGTTCGGGAAAGTACACGTACTGCGGCTTGACAGGGGTGATTACTTGCTTGAAAGCATTGAGGCGTTTATTCGGGAGCAGAATATAACGAACGCCGTCGTGCTTTCGGGCATCGGCACGTTTGATTGCTGTTCGCTGTATATGGTTTTAACGACAGATTTTCCGGTCAAAAAGCATTTCGCGAAATGGGAAAACCAACCATTAGAATTAGTGTCTGTTGACGGCGTGGTAGCAAGCGGTATTCCTCACCTGCATGCGGTTGTTTCTGACTGTAAAGGCGCGTATGCGGGGCATTTGGAATATGGCTGCAGGATTTCGTATTTGGGCGAAGTTGTAATCGCGGAAATAGACGGGTTCAATTTTGAACGCAGATTAAACGAACAGGGAACTAATCTATTGGAGGACAAAGTTTGAAAATAAAACAATTGAATCGGGGAAAATGCTGTTTTCATGATTCATTTGTGAAGAAAGGACTTAATGAAAATAAACATGAACAGAACAGAAATACTTGAAATGTACAAGGACTTCCGTGTGACCGACGTGCGCGACGGCATGGACTGGTGCGGCTATCACCATTACGGCACGATGCACCACAGCATAAAACCGCTTTGGCGGAGCCTCAAGACCTATGCCGGCTTTGCGCGGACGGCGCGGTATCTTCCGTTTGAGGGGCCATTGCCGAAGGTTACGGGCGACGAATATACCGAGTGGTCGAACTGGTACTACGGCAATGTCTGCACCGACAAGTGGGCGGACGATATAATCCCGGGCGACTTTATCGCGCTTGATGTCTGCGGGATTGATGTGGGGCTGCTCGGTTCGAACAACACGCTGAACTGCGTGAATAAAGGCGCGGTGGGCTTTGTGCTGAACGGCGGCGGCGTCCGCGATACGGACGAGGTGATTTTACAGAAAATTCCGGTGTTTACCGGTCATGTTTCACAGGGCATGGACCAGGCGCGGATTCGTTACCTTGAGAAAGATATACCTGTTGCAATCGGTGGGGTCGCGGTTTATCCCGGGGATTTAATCGTTGCGGACGGCGACGGGGTGATTGTTGTGCCGCAGAAGCTGATTTATGACGTGTACAAGTACGCCTACAAAGAGCTTAAAAATGACAGAATCGCGCGCCGTGCGCTTTATGAGGCGGGCGGGCGGGAGCTTGACGATACTGTAAGAATAATTTAAGCATTTCACTTGACAAAAATGAATAAATAATATATAATGACTATAATGACCAAATAGGATATTATAGTCATTATAGTTTTTATAAGAACACGCATAACGGAAATCCCTTGTTTAACGGGGAAAACGTTGTTATCAAAATAATATTGTGAAGAAAGGACTTATTAAAAATATGGCACCGAGAGCGTTGACGGAGCAGGAAAAGTGCAGGCAGTGCGAGAAGCTGCTCACCAAAGGCATGGCTGTCGTTATGTCGCAGGGGGTAAAAAAGGTCAGTGTCGACGACATCGCGAAAGCCGCGGGCATAGCGAAAGGCTCGTTCTATCAGCATTTTGAGTCGAAGGAAAAATATATGTACGCGCTGGTTCATGAAATTCATGAACAGATGTATGAGCGGGTAGCGGGGTTAATCGAGAATAAAAGCGACATAATGAGCGATATCCGCGGGTTTTTGAAGAACCTGTGGACTATGCCGGAGATGATTTTCTTCACACAGAACCACGATGAAATCATTGATATATTTAATGCAATGCCGGACTGTCGGCTGCAGTCGGCAAAGCAGATGGAGGAGGAAATGTATGCGCGGCTGCTCAGGCTCGCGGGGATTGACACCGCGCGGGTAAAACCCGGCGTAGTGCATAATTTTCTGCATCTGCCGTGCCTGCTTGAAAGCAACTGCATGATTGAGGACGATGTGCCTAAGACAATAGAGCTTTTGATGGACGCGCTTGTTTCTTATATTTTCGGAGGTAACTGAGGTTGAAAATAAAAATGAAAATCATAATAATAAATGCAAGTCCGCGCAAAAACGGCGCAACCGCGAAGATACTCAGTGAGTTCGCCGATAATCTTTCTGCGAAAGGCGATACTGAAATTAAATATATAAACCTCTCGGATTATAAACTTGATTTCTGCGCGGGGTGCTGCGCGTGCTACAAAACCGGAGCCTGCCACATTGATGACGATGCGGAGCTTATTTCCGCTTTGATAGACGGCGCAGACGGCGTCATTATCGGGACGCCCACATATGCGAGCAACGTTTCGGGGCAGCTTAAAGTGCTGATTGACAGAGGGCATTTCGTAATTGAGCAGCTGCTTAAAAACAAGCACACAGTCGGTATTGTCACCTATGAAAACGCCGAGGGCGGCGCAGCGCTTAAAGTGCTTAAAAAGCTGTGCGTTTTTTCCGGTGCGAGGACGTTCGGCAAGCTTGCAGTAAAGCTGCCGTTTAATACGGAGCCCCTTGTAAGCGGGAAAATAAAACGCAAGAGCGATAAGATTTATAAAGCAGTTGCGGGAAATAAATCCGCAAGCTTAACAAATTCTATAATTCATTTCTTTGTTTTCAACTTTGGAATCAAGCCTTTCGTTTTAAGGAAAGGCGACCGATACGGCGGCGTGAGAGCGCACTGGGAGAGGAGAGGCATATGATTATATTTTACTTTTCGGGCACGGGCAACTCAAAATACATATCGGAACTATTCGCGCGGGAAATGAACTGCGCATGTCATTCGATTGAGGAGGAGCTCGATTTTAAAACGCTGATTAAATCTGCGCAAACCATCGCTTTTTGCTATCCTGTTTATTTTTCGCGGGTGCCGAGGGTTATGCGCGGGTTTGCACAGCGGTACATGGAGCTGCTTAAAGACAGGAAGCTAATCATCTTCTGTACGCAGCAGATTCTTTCGGGGGACGGCGCGAGGGCTTTCGCCGCGCTGTTGCCGAAGAATCATGCGCAGGTTGTTTATGCCGAGCATTTCTTCATGCCGAGCAATACAGCTCCCATTACAACAAGCGTTAAAAAAATAAAAAGTTACGCGGAAAAAGCCGTGCCGAAAATGCAGAAGGTCTGCGATAATATCAAGCGCGGGAAAGTAAAGAAGCGCGGATTTAACGCAGGCTCGCGTGCGCTGGGGTTAATACAGGCTCCGCTGCTCGCACCGGCAGAAAGAAAAGCAAACAGGGACATAAAAATTACAGACGACTGCACTCTTTGTAATGTTTGCGTTTCTGCGTGCCCTATGCGAAATTTAAAAATCGAAAACAACGCGGTGATTCATAACGGCAACTGCACGGTTTGCTACCGCTGTATTAATAAATGTCCGCAAAAAGCGATTAATTTCTTTAATATAAAAATAAAAAAGCAGTATAAGGGAATAGAGGTTTGAAATAAAATCCTCGTAAACCGGGAAATCGGCGTTTCAAAGAGCTTTTGTGCGGAAAGGATAGGGGAATTATGAATTTATTTACAACTTCAAACCTCACAAAAACATACGGCGAGGGTAATGCGAAAGTCACCGCGCTGGACGCAATAAACTTAGAAATACCCGCGAACAAATTCGTGGTTATTCTCGGTGCGAGCGGCTCGGGGAAGTCCACGCTGCTTAATATGCTCGGCTGCATGGATACGCCGACAGTGGGGGAGATAGCTTTTAGCGATATTAATATAACGTCATTCAATAAGCATAAGATGACGCATTTCCGCGGCGAGAACATCGGCTTTGTGTTCCAGAGCTATAACCTGCTGCCCGATTTAACCGCGCTCGAAAACGTGGAGTTCTCGACCGAGCTCGCGGGACTTACACGCAGTGACGCTTTAAACGCGCTCGCGGCGGTTGGTTTGTCCGAGCGGGTGAATCATTATCCCGCAGAGCTTTCCGGCGGGGAGCAGCAGCGCGTTTCAATCGCGCGCGCAATAGCGAAGAACCCGAAAGTTCTGCTCTGCGACGAGCCCACGGGTGCGCTGGATTATAATACGGGAATCATGGTTTTGGAGGTGCTTAAAAAAATACACAGCGAGGGAAGCTCATCGGTTGTGCTCATCACGCATAACCGTGAGATTGCAAAAATCGCAGACGTAATTATTACTATGCGCAGCGGGAAAGTGCAGAGCGTGAGCGAGAACAGCATGCCGCTTTCGCCGTCGGAGGTGACGTGGTGATGGGAGTTTTCGCGAGGATAACAGCGCGGAAAATGCGCGTGCATGTTCCGCAGCTGCTCGGGCTTGTACTGCTGCTTGCGGTAGGCGTTTGCTTTTTTATTACGCTTTTTACGATTATGCTGCGGTACGAGGAAACAGCCGAACAATACATGAACGACTACGCGTACGCTGACGTGACTTTTTACGGGATTTTTGATGACGAGAGCGTGCGGGTTCTTTCGGAAACCGACGGCGTTTATGCGGCGCGGGGGCGCAGCGTGCGCGATTTCCGCGTGCCGGAGGACGAGCGGATTTTCCGCGCGGTTTCACTTATGGACGGCATAAATCTGCCGTATTTTTACCAGGGCAGACCACCGGAAAATGCAGGCGAGTGCATATTGCTGAAGCGCAATGCAGACGCGATGAAGCTCGGTATCGGCGATACTGTGGCTTTTGGTGAAAACGAGCTTGTAATTACGGGGCTTGCCGCAAACCCCGAATACATCTATATGGTGCAGAACGAACGGACGATGATGGCGCAGCAGAACCGATTCGGCGTGGTTTATGTCGTGCCGGAATTCTTTGCGCAGCCCGGCGGTTTTGATTATAACGAAATCGTTGTGCTGCTCGAAAGTGAAACTGACGTAAACGCGCTTGCCGGTTTAATCGGCGCGTTTCGGGCTATCATGCAAAAAGACCAGATTAATTATGAAATGTACCGCAACGATTTAAGTGAACTCGGCAGCTTTGCTTATATATTTCCGCTCGTTTTTGCAGTTTTAATCGCGGTTGTGATTTATGTAATGCTCACCCGTGCGGTTCAGAAAGACCGCAGGCAAATCGGCGTTATGAAAGCGCTCGGCGCCCCGAACAAAAAAATAATCGCCGTATATCTGCTGCAGTTTTGCATAACAGCAGTTATGGGCGCTCTGCTCGGCTGCTTCGCGGCGATGGCGGCGACGGGCGGCATTATTGCTATTTTATCCTCGATGTTTGTGGTGCCGTCGCTGGGTTTTGCGCTGTATCCGGTGTTATGGGTTCTCGCCGTGGTTGTGAGCGTTCTGCTTTGCGCAGCGGCGGGACTCATTGCGCTCGTTCGCATACTGCCGCTCATGCCGGCATGCGCTTTGCGCCCGCGTACCCCCAAGGGCGGCAGACGGCTGTTAATCGAGCGCATTGGCTCTGTGTGGGTACGGTTTTCGTTCAATACCCGTTACGCGCTCAAAAACTCCCTGCGAAACAAAAGCCGCTTTCTTGCCGTCGTGCTGGGCATGACGGGCTCCTGTGCGCTGCTTGCGTTCTCGCTCGGCTTTCATGACTCCATAGCCGAAACGCAAGGCCGATTTTTTGATGATTTCGCGAATTATGACGTTATAGTCAGCTTTAATCCCATGCCGCCTGAGCTTGAACACGCGGCGGAAACGCAAGCCTGTGAGAGCAGCCGTGCGCTTATTCTGCACGTTGAGATAGGAGGTGAACATTATCCGCTTGCAATTGTTGAAGATGGTTTTGACTTCGTAAAAATTCCGTACACCGAGCTGAACAGCGGCGTGATTATTCCCGAATATTTCGCCGGTATTTGGGATGCGGGCATCGGTGATACGCTCGAAATAAACGGTTATGAAGCAGTTGTCAGTGCGGTTGTGCCGCAGCATGTAGGGCTTACACTTTATACGAGCTTTGAATATATGGGCACTGTGACAGATGAGATTCCTCCGGTGTACAACACTCTTTATTTGCGAAGCGCAGATATGCCCGCGCTGGTGGATTATCTTAACGTAAACGGCATGGAGTTTACGACTATTGATGATGATAAGACCAGCTTTGATTCTATCATGGAGAGCATGGAGGTGCTTATTTGGTTCATGATTGCCTGTTCGTTAATCCTCGGATTCACGGTGCTTTATGCGGTCGGGCTGATTAATCTGTCGGCGCGCGAGTATGAGTATATGTTTATGGGCGTGATGGGTTATCCGCATAAAAGCATAATTGCCGCGCATATAAAAGAAACGCTCGTGCAGCTTGCACTCGCGCTTCCGCTTGGTTTTTCAGGGGGATTTCTTCTGCTTGAAGCCATCAAGGGCGAATTCTCAAACAACAATTTTGTAATTGCTTCAATAATTACGCCGGCAAGCAATTTTTACGCGGCAACCGCTGTCGCAGGTGTGACCGTGATTATGGCGGCGGTAACTTCAAGGCATGTACGCAGGCTTGACATCGTGGAGGGGCTGAAAGCTCAGGACGACGGTTAAGTAATCTCAGTCATTCTGCTTGCATCTGCGCAGCTGCATTTCTATGCAGCTATGAATGGAAGAATTGGTAAACGGCTTGTAGATTACATCCGCGGCACCGAGCTCGTATCCGCGGGCCTCAATTAAGGCGTTTCTGTTGCCTGTTATGAATATTACCGGAATATCAGCATACCGCGGGTCGGCTTTGAGACGTTCGAGCGCTTCAAAGCCGTTAATTTCAGGCATCATTATGTCGAGCAGGATTAAATCCGGGATAGAATTTTCGAGCGCCTCAAACATAATTGACGCGGACAATTGCGTGACTATATTATAACGGTCGGACAATGCCTGCTCCGCCATCATAAGATTTGTTCTGCTGTCATCTACTATAAAAATTGTTTTCATCTAACTCTCCTCATGATAAAATCGTTTAAATTGAAAACTATTTTATAGTTTTCAATTTTAAGGGGCTGTAAAATATACTGCTGTATATAATTATATTCGTTTATGTGCCGTTTGTCAAGAAAAAATTAATCTTGTGGCTTAGAAACGTGTCAGACGGGCAATATAAAAGTCCCGTCAGCCCTTGGGATGACGGGATTGGTGCGGCGGTATGCCGCCTGCGGATATCAGCACCGTACTTAAACAATTCAATCAAGACCGCTTTAACTTACCGCAATGCTATTCTTAATGATAGTATAAGTGGAAAAGGGGAATTTGTCAAGGAAAAAGAAGAGAGTCCTTATGGAGAGGATACTAAAATGGTTCGTAAAATTACCCAGAAGCAGAGATATTTTACTGATGCCGAGAAAGATCATGTTGTGAAAAAGTATCAGAGCGGTATGAGTATGGCGGCGATTGCCAGAGTATATGGTTGCTATTATACTACGGTAAGAAAAGTCTTGATAAAATAAAACGAATTAACGTAAAAATAATCCTTCTCTGTAGAAGCGTTATACCAAAAATAAGGTATAATGATGAATTTAACTCGTTTTAATTTTATTAATTCTGCGTATCCCATAACAACATTACAATCAAACATTGATTATATCAAGGTTTATTAGGTTATAAATACGTGAATTTAAATCATATATTACATAAATGACACCGTGAAATTCTTTAAAGCCCATAAATACTGCATTTTAAAAGCAAATTGATTGTTATTATGGGATACACAGATTATTAATTAAAAAGTCAATACTTTTTTGGAAAAAGTATTGACAAAAAATATTTTTTATGCGATAATTATAGCAAGGTGTTTACGGCATTGCTGAATAAAAACAATTGACCTCCCCCACACATCTCTAAAGAAAGGGGGACGGCAAAATGTCATTTTATGAAGCTATAATGCTAAGTATAGCTTTTGCTATGCTATTAATGAAACTGATTGATTACTTACTCAACCATAACGACAAAAATAACTGAACCAAGCAAAGGGAACAATTGTTTTCATTGACGGGCAAATCAATGAATTCAGCAATGCCTTAAACATCTTAATCTTAATTATTTATTTTTCATTACATTTTTTTATCAACTAACGTAATGAAATACCCTATCTATTAAGCATGATACCACAATAAGCATTGTATTTACATACGTTCCGCGATGAAGTTCAATGAAGTTGAAAAGGATTTTAACAATGGATAAGCAAAAACCAATGAAAATAGTTCTGATTGAGGACGATGTTGCGGCTTGCAGGGATTTCGCCGATTACGCAAGCACGAGAACTGACATTGTCTTCGTCGGAATGACAAATAAGAGCGACAAGGGGCTTGAACTTGTCAGGAACAAACTGCCGGAGGCGGTCATTTTAGACTTGGAGTTGAACACAGGTGCAGGTTCGGGTTACGATTTCTTAGAGGATTTCTATAAAACCGAGTTCAGTATTCGCCCTATTGTCGTCATAACCACCCGCAACCGCAACGACACCGTGCACACCCACCTTCACGCAAAGTATGACCTCAACTGGATTTTTTACAAGTTACAACAGAGTTACTGCCCCGAAATGGTGATTAGACACTTGCTCAGATTCCGTGAATTCTATCATCTGCAAGGTAGTAGAAACGCTGCAATCACAACAATTGAAACACCCGAAGAACTCAAAACCCGCATTATAAGCAGAATCAAAGCCGAATTAGATGCGTTCGGCATTTCCATAAGGTTGAAAGGACGGAAATACATAGAGGAATCAATATATCTGCTTATAAGCAAGGGAGATAAGGATTCCGAAACGGTTTTACAAGACGTTTCCAAATCCCAGAAAAACAACTATGACAATGTAATCCGCGCCATACAGACGGCGATTAATGATGCATGGAAGAACGCAAACGACATAGACGAACTGCTGAAACGCTATACCGCTCCCGTCAGAAAGGATAAAGGCACACCGACTCCCACCGAGTTTATCCATTATTACACTGATAAAATCCGTCGTGATATGTTTTAAGTTATATTCTAAAATTCAAATATATATGATTTATTCGAATGTTAATAAATCATTACTAAGAAAAAGGGGGAGCTCTCATTTATTCGTTATGGATTAATGCCATCGTTATGATGAGCATAACAATTTCTTCTTTTTATATTTTTACAAAGTCTATTCAATATAATGCAGCCATAAGCCATAAAGTCTTAATCGCAGTATGGTGTTTGTTATGGACAGTATTATTTATTAAACCTTTTTTAATGCCGCTTTCACTATATAGAGCACTTTTATGTATAACGACCACTATCTTCGTTTTTTTCTTAACAAAACAAAAACTTGAAGTAGTAGTTTCTGCATATCTGTTATCATTTAGTATCAGTTATGTTTTACATTACATAGCAATTACTTTTATTAGTTTAGTATCTGTGTTTTTATTCAGTAGCGAGAACATTACAGATGCCGCCCTCAATGTTAACCAACACATCTACTTTTTATTATATATATTTGTAACTATAATGCAGTTTGTTTTGTCTTTCCTTTTATTCCGTATCAGACGTTTTAAGAAAGGGTTTTCATTTATATTTAATAAATTCACAATTGTTGCAGCTTTATTTTTCACAGGTGTTATCTTAATTCTTGTCACGTGGGTTAATATAAGTGTTCAATCTGAAAAGTATTTCGACGGGCTCTTATATATCTCAGGTGTTCTTATTGCTGGAGTCGGTATTTATATACTTATAAGGAGATTGATTACAATGTTCCAAGTAAAGAAAGTTCGACAAAATACGACAAATCATTATGAAAAGCTGTATCTTGAGGAAAGGGCGAGGAATGAGGAGTTAAACAGGCTTTACCGTGAAAAGTCGTCTGCAATCCATAATATCACTGACAGATTGAAAGTTATGGAAGGTGTAGTTGTGGGGACTCCATTGGCAGAGGCTCTTCAAGAATTGCAATCTGATTGGGAGGGGGAGTTAGATAAAATCAAGGGGAAAGCCACTCTGCCGTCCACAAACATAGTAGCAATCGACAATTTGTTTGAGTATTATGCACGGCAGTTCGCCGCTGAGAAGATTGCGTTTAACGTCATGACGAGCGGCAGTATCAAGTATATGGTCGATAATATTATTAAGCAGGGAGCGTTAGAAACTCTGATTGTGAATCACCTCAATGACGCGAAAAAGGCGGTTAATGTCAGTGATAACACTTTCCGCAGTATTACGGTTGTTATCGGTGTGTCGGGGGAACATTACGAGTTCACCGTATTGGATAGCGGTATTCCGTTTGAGGTTGATACGTTGGTACGACTCGGAGCGGAGCGAGTGACCACTCACGCTAAGTCGGGTGGCGGTGGAATTGGCTTTGAAACTACGTTTGCGATTATGCAAGAAACGAGAGCAAGTCTAATTATTAACGAGCAAGAGCAGAGCGATGTGGATTACTCGAAGTCGGTTACGATTCGCTTTGACGGCAAGAATCAATACATCATTGAAACATACCGCCTCAATGATTTCCCAGCTAACAGCAGATATATTGTGATTCCAACCGCAACATATGTTGAAATGACATAACTCAATTTTCACCATTACATCATAAATACTATCAAAAAACAATCTCTAAATTACAGAAATTTATAGACTATTATCCATCGGAATCCTTTTTTCGTCTTGCCCGCTCTATAATCTCGTTAGCTTTAACTCCTTTTGAGTCGGGATTGTTCTCTCTAAAGGAATCTAAAATTTCTTTACCCTCGCGCTCACTCTCCCGTGAATCAAAATAAAACTTTTCATAATCTTCCGAATTTAAAACCTTGTCAATAAATGTTGCAGATTCTTTAGAAAGGGGTTGATTATAAAGCATTTTAACGGCTTTCATAATCATATCTCTGCTTATCGACGCGTCTTTTTTTCATGTTCCCACAAAATCCCGATAATATCAGACAAATCATATTTATATAGCTTGCCGCTTAATAACTTCATAGCAATTAAATATTCGGCGGCGACAGTCCATACATGTAAAACATTTGAGAATGTTCTGTAGCGGGAAGCAATCTTGAATAGTTTTTCGGAGTAAGAATCTGTCTTTTTAAAATCTTGATTAAACCAATCGTTCGGTAGGTTAAAATTATCGGCGACGCAGAAAATCGCCTCTTTCATCACAGATGAAGCTCTGATTATTGCGTCAGCATCGGTAGTTTTATCCCGAAAACCATAATTTATAAGAACAGAAGCACCGCCAATCAGTATAATGTCAGCGTGTGTTTTTATGCCGTTGCGCCTGCGGAACTCTTTATCGAGTTCTTTTAAGCAAATATCAAGCGTTTCCTTCGTAAATTCAAAATTAGCAAACATTTCTTATCTCCGCTTCTACGATATTATGGCGCAGAAATTCAGGAATGGCTTTTTTTAGGCTTCTTTCTTTATAACTTTCATCCCCATGTACACTACATAATATTAATATTCCAGCAGGGTAAATGATGTTTTTCATACGCAATCTGCGAATGTCTGCATAATCCGAACAAATTAGTAAATCGTTCTCTCTGCTTAGATAATCCACCATTGCAAGCAGATAAAGGCTTTCGGGATACCATTTTTTTCATACAATTTCCGAATTTCGCATGATTCTAATACATTAATAATAAAATCTAAATCACCCTCGCGCTTGACCCTATGGCATGCTTCGCTTTTAAACCACTCAAATTCCGGACGGTTCTCCATGCATTCCGAAAGTAAATCTTCCATCGTCACATTTAACGCTTTCGCTAATTTATAAAGCGTTTCACCTGTGCAATTTTTAATTTTTGACTTGCCCGTTGTAATTTCGCTGACAGTGGTAAAAGGTATACCGCTTATTTTTGAGAGTTTATATTTTGAAATATTTTTTTCTTTTAAAACTAAGTTTAAATCCATCGTAATCACCTCTATATTAATTATAACGGATTTGCGTTATAATGTCAAGAGGGGAATTAATAATTTATTAAAATATATATAAATTAGCTAAAGGTTTAAGTAAGGCACTTTAGTCGTATTTATTACGAGCGTTTTACGCTTCCAAATTTAGTATTTTCGATTCTCGCGTTAATTTTGACAAATGCAGATAAAATCAAAAGGAGTCCGAATTTCGGACTCCAAATTTCATATGTGTTTATGTCTTTGATTCTCATTCCTGCGGATAAGAGGACTTGAACCTCCACCTAATTGCTTAGACATGGACCTGAACCATGCGCGTCTGCCATTCCGCCATATCCGCATATTTATTTAATGAAACTTTCCAAAGCCTCAGACACGGCGGCTCTGTCCTGATACCTGTCGTTATGAACGCTGTCAACTGCGAAATGAGGCGTTAAAACAAGCAGAAGCCAAAAAACTATGCCTGCGATGTTGAGAATAACCGCGAACCTGCGCCTGCTCTTAAGCGCAAGCGGCAAGCCGACCGCGCCGAAAATTATGAAGATATACAAAACATACGAATCCAGCATACCGACGAGCCCTGCGAAAAACACCGCGACAGACGCAAGTGCCGGCATGAGCATGCATATTCCGAAGAAGACTGCCGCCTTATAAAACCGCGGAATCATCACGTGCGCAACGTTTGCGCCGCAGTGCTCACATTCTAAAGCCTGCTCGTTAATTTTCAAACCGCATTTATAACAATACATCGCATAACTCCAAAATTATAACATATTAAAAGCTAATTGTCAACTGCTAATTTCGTTTGATTTTATTAACATTACGAAATTGCTCATTGTATGGTCGTTCCGGGGTAATAAAACGCCAGGATTTGCTTATAATCATACCCGTAATGCCGCGCTAAAATATTCGCGCCGTTCTGGCTGAGCCCCACGCCGTGTCCGTAGCCGTAGGTCGTGAACGTGAATCTGTCGGTATCCGAATCGTATGTAAACTCAAAGGCGGCGGAGCGCAGCTTCTGCGTGCCCATTACATCACGGAAATGCCTGCCTGTGAACGGGATTTCCCGTCCGTCCGGCCTTGTGAAAGACGTGTGCCCACCGACAGTCATGTCGCCGACAT
This sequence comes from Oscillospiraceae bacterium, assembly GCA_009783695.1. Taxonomy (GTDB): domain Bacteria; phylum Bacillota; class Clostridia; order Oscillospirales; family Ruminococcaceae; genus Ruminiclostridium_E. The sequence goes on along the minus strand of WRCY01000004.1, from coordinate 45,514 downwards.
ACACGGTATCGACGTGATTTATAATCCGCAGCCATGCGGCGGGGTCGCCGGTGAGATTGATGCCTGTGCGTTCAAGCACAGCGACTCTTATGTCGGTCGGAGTGAAAGCTGCAACAAGCCCGTAATTCGGGTCGTGCTCTTTGTCAAAGGCAGTCTGCACGCTTCTGAGATACGGTATGTCCCCGCCCCATACGTTCGCGGAGCTCGACGTGTATCCCGCGCTTGATGCGTAATAAACGGACGCAATGTAGCTGCCCTCATGATAAATAGCCTGCCCCAAAACCTCTCTGACAATCCCGGTAATTTTGTCGGAGGCTGCAGAGGCGAGCTCCGCGTTCGCTACGCCGCCCTGGCTCTGATAATGCATTATATAGGTGTAGGCGGCAACGGCCTGTGCCTTTATTGCCTCATCATGAAAGGAACTGCCGATTTCATGCTGCACTATTCTCGAAACTATATTAAGCGCCGTATCCGTTACCTGCCCGTTTGAAGTTTGAACCGTGAGCCGCCCCGCAAGAGCGGGGTTCACAACGGTTTCTGCCGGTGTAACGCCGATGTCAATTCCGCCTTCGGGCGGCAGGGCTGCGGTGACTTCGGGCGCGGAAATAACCTCGGGCGGTGTGACGCCGCTGTCAGTATCGCCTGCGGGCGGAGAAGGCTCGGGAGTTGTTGCTGCGGGCGGCGGTATTGTAGTCGTAGTAACGGGAATTGGTGCGGGTTCGGCTTCTGCGCTGTCGGGAACAAACGGTATTGTATCTGCGTAAGCAGTGTAATCCTCCTGAAGCGCGGGCGAGTCATTGCCCGGCAGGTCAGCGAAGGTCGGCTTCGGGTCGTTGACGGGGTTAATATTAAGGTTTGTGCCCGAGAGAAACCCCTCGTCCTCATCAGAATCCTCCGGCTCGGAGCGCGGGGTTTCCAGACCCTCATCGGCATAAGCTACCGGAGCGTCACCCTCAATCACGCCGGTGATGCCGAAAAGCCATATATAAGCCGACAGCACAAGAAATGCCGCCGCACAGCGCAGCAGTGATGAATTGGTCATGTTTTCCGTAAATCCTTTTCTCATAATATTTCTTGAAAATAACATTTTCCCGTGAACAGGGTTTTATTCAAATAATACTATCCCTCAAAATCTTTTATATAATTTAAATCCCAGTTGCGCCCCGCCCAGCCGGCAGGGTGCCGCAAATCGTAATACGACTCGAACATCTTGCGGTTGAGCTGCCCGTGCTCGTTGACGCCGCGGTTGTCGATAAAGGCGTCGATTTCCTCCGGCGTAAAGCCGGCGAACTCGTTGTCGCGGACGCGCCGTGCCACCACCACAAGGCGGATGCTTGAGTCCGCGCCGTTGGCGAACATCGAGAAGTCGCAGGTGGAGAGCATAAGTATTTCATCGCCGTATTCAAGGTCGACGTTTGTATAATACATGCTGCGGTCGAGAACACCTGCCGCGAAGCTGTCAAAGTGTGCCTTGTTCCGGAAGTATACGTAGTTCCAGTAATCGAAGACATCGCCCTGCGTCCGCCTTACGTTGGTCTGAATAACACCGAAGATTTTATAGTTTCCGCGCTCATAGAGCGTGTCGAAAACAATCGTCGGGTTCAGCTTCAAAAACTCGAACGAGTCCATGCTTGACGTGTTGTTCGGGCGGTAGTTGAGCAGCGGTTGAAAGAGGTTCTTGGTCTGCAGGTTGTGCCCGTAGATAATCGTGTTGTGCGGGCGCCCGTAAGGTGTGAACCGCCCCTCCCAGTCGGCAAAAATAGTACCGTTGGTAGTGGGCCACTTTTCGTGATTGTGGTTGAGATAAAACTCGTTATCGTCCGCCTGATAGACGGGATACTGCACAATCGGGTAAATTTCGAGCCAGCCCACGAAGTCGTTGTTCATCTCGTAGAACTCCCAGTATTCGCCTATTACGCGAATTGCGTCGGTGGTGAGGTCGGAGGCGGCGCCCAGCTGCGAGATGTTCATCTCAAAGAACTCCTCGCCCGCATAGCTGTTGCGGATATCGACGAGCCCCTGCCGTTCCCGGTCCGTGCGCAGGTCGCGCAGGATATAGAAATCCACGATTTGCATGCCTGCCCAGATGAGCAGAACCAGTGATGCGAGCAGGATTATTTTCCTTACGACATCGCCGACTTTGTCACCTTTCCACGGGAAGAGCCCGCTGAGAATAGAAACGGCAAAGTTTTCCTTGCGTTTTACTGCAACCCGCTGTCCGCCGCTTTGAAATTTTCTGTTGCGGGAATTTCTTCTCGGTCTTCTGTCAAACTCCGGCATTTTAAGTACAACCTCGTTTAGTAATTTTAAATATTTTATCTACGTTTTACAGTAGCGCTGATTAATTAAGTAAACATTGGTACAGGAAATTTAATGCAGATAGTGCAATCTCGTGTCCGCGTCGGGAAACTCAAGCAAATACTCGTCCAAGCCGGCAACCTTGCCCGTATCCCAGTTCCTGCCGCCCCACGAGCCGCCGAACCTTTGATACCACAGCTTGAAATAAAGCGGGCTCGGGTTAACCCATGCGGCGAGGGTATCAAAGTCATCGGGGCTTTCTCCCTCGCGCAGCCGCCGCGCAAACACCGCGACGCGCGCGTCTATGTTTTCGCCGAGCGGATAGTGACAGGTGGAGAGCGTCAGTATTTCATCGCCGTACATAACGTCCACGTCGGTGAAAAACGAACTTCTGTCCATAACGTTCTGCATGAAGTCGTAGAACTCTGCGCGGCTGGCGAACTCACGCTTCCTGAAATAGTCGTAGACATCGTCGTATTTATTTTCCTCGGTATGTACGAAAATTGCGGCGAAAACCTTGTAGGTATTGTGCTCGTAAAGTGTGCTGAATTCGATGAAAGGGTGGGCGTGATAGTGCCGCAGGTGCCCGGGGTTGGCGTAATAATAGGAGTAATAGCGCACTACGGGATGGAACATCGAGCCGTCGTTCATGTTGTGCGCGTACAGTATGGTGTTGTCGGGGCGCGAAACGGGGGTAAAAGCATTGCGCCAGTCTGCATAAACGGAGCCGTGCATCGTCCGCACGTGGTCGATTGAATAATCAAGATAATAATGGTTGTCCTCAAGGTTTTGCAACACGGGGTAGTCGATTTTTGTCCCGTCGATTTTCACCCAGCCGATGAGGTCGGGATTCCTGTCGTATGTAGTGATGAACTGCGGGAGGATTCCGGGCTTTTCGATAAGTATTTCAAGAATCCGTTCAGGGGAGAGCTCGATGATTTCGGCGAGCTCATGCGCGTATGCGCGCAGCGCCTCGGGGTCGCGGGTGAGCATGACCGCGACGGCTTCGGCAGGCAGATAGACGCTTCCCGACAGCTCGAACAGCATGGCGGACTGCTCCATCCCATTCCTTAGCTCATCATATGTAGCGCTGTGTTTTCGCCCCTCAAGGCTATTGCCGAGAATCAGCACAAGGCAGATTGCCGCCACTGCAAGAGAAACCGCGAAGATGACTTTCCGCATGATTTCGAGCGGGGGGTCTGCTTTGCCGGGCAGGAGTGATTTTAAGAACTTCCTTATGCCGCCGTGCGGAATTACATCGTCCGAGTCGTCGGGGAAGACAGGCAATACCTCCACTAAATAAGGCTCCACCTTAGGTTTAGGTTTATCTGTTCCTGCTTTTCTGCTTTCTACTTCGTCTAATATCTCTTGAAGTATATCAGCCATAAGAACTTATCCTTTCATTTTTACTTCATAATACTAATATAAGCAACTACTCTTCTTCGTAACTTAAAAGATACGTTTCATAATCCCAGACCCTTCCGGTCCAGTTGCTTCCGTAGGCTCTTGCCTGCAATTCATAAGGCAGGAACTTTTTGTTTATTTCCGCTTTTTCAACATCAACGAATAAACTTTCCCCGTCGCGTACCCTGCGGGCGAAAACAACCGCGCGTTCCGCCTCGGTCTGAGGCCAGAAGCAGGTGGAAAGCGTCAGGATATGGTCGCCGTACTGTAAGTTAACATCAGTGAAAAGCACGCTCCTGTCCATGATGTCTAAAATATAAGTGTGAAAATGGTCTGCATCCCTAAATTCATGAACTGTATGATAGTTATATACTTCGCCGTATCTTTCATCAGTATTAAATAAAACAACGGCGAAAATTTTCCAGTCGTGCCTCTCATAAAGCGTATTAAAATGCACAATCGGATGCCTTTGATAATAAGATGTGCCGTTTCCGTAGTAGTAGGCTTTATAATAATCCGCGACTTTGGCGAACATATTTCCCGTGTAGATATTATGCCCGTAAAGCACGGTGTTTCCCGGGAGAATACCGTCGTCTGCGAAGTTATGGCGGCGGTCTGCGAAAATAGAGCCGCCCGCGCTTCTTGAGCCGTCAAAATTATGATTGAGGTAATATTCATTGTCGGTGGTCTGGTACACAAGGTAATTCATTATATGGCGGTTGTGGTCGGTGTAAGGCAGGGTGGAGGTCATATCGGGAATTAATATATGCCCTATAAGGTCATTGTTAAAGCTCCAGTGCTCGATATACTCGTCGAGCATCGGAAGCTGCCTGCCCTGGTTGGCCTGCTCGCGCATTTCTTCGGAAATATTGGGATTCCAGAAGCCGGACAGCTTCTGGTCGATTTTGTACTGTTGATAAAGGTCGTTCCCGAAAATGAAGAGTTCTCCGCCTCCGAAGTAAATCAGCGCGATGAGCGCAATGAGAAAGATGGTCTTGCGCACTATTTCAAACACGCTGTCGCCTTTCCACGGGAAAAGGCGCATAATAAAGCGCGTGAAGCCGCTGCGCTTTTTGCCGTTGATGTAGATTCCGGCGGGGCGCGGTCTTGTGTTGTAAGCTATTGTCGCCATAATAACTCCAGTTAATAATTAATAATGAATAATGAACAATTGTCGTGTTCGCTTTGCGAATTGTTTTAATTTAACGTATTAAGCATCAGAATCAAAGCTTGCCTGACTGATTCTAATCTTATATAATGTCTGTCAGTACTGTTTATTTGTAAATGTAATATGTTGATTTTGTTTTTATTAATACATGCGAGAAATACTGTTCCTACGGGTTTTTCCGGCGTTCCCCCGCCGGGGCCGGCGATACCGGTGATTGAAATCGCTACTTCTGTATTCGCGGTTTTCTGCGCGCCCCGCGCCATTTCTGCCGCGCACTCCGCGCTGACCGCGCCGAATTCCGCCAGAGTTTCCGGCTTTACGCCGAGCAGCTGTTCCTTAACCTCGTTGGCGTAAGCGATGATACCGCATCCGAAAACCCCGGAGCTGCCGGGAATGGCGGTAACAGCGCCCGACAGCAAGCCGCCCGTGCAGCTTTCGGCTGTGGTCAGCGTAAGTCCGCGCGCACATAATAATTGTACTACATTTTGTGCCGATTTGTCAAGATTATAATGCATATTGTCAAATATTCCGATTCTTAGAAAGTTTTTACAGTTATGTTTTCTACAGCTTTTTGAATTAAACTGCTGTTTAAGCGGGTTTCCAGCTTGAGGACGTCACTGAGGAACGGCTTCAGCTTCGGGCGGCGCGGCGTGAACACCGTGCAGCAGTCTTCATAAGGCAGAGTCGAAATGTCAAAGGTGCCGATTTTGCGCGCCGTTGCAGTGATTTCGATTTTATCCATGCCGATGACCGGACGGTAAACGGGTAGAGGAGAAGCGTCGTCGGTACATATTATTGCGGCGGGCGTCTGGCTCGCTACCTGCCCGACGCTCTCGCCTGTGATGATTGCGCAGTAGTGCCTGTGCCCGCACAGGCTTGCAGCAGCCTTGAACATCGCGCGCCGCAGCAAAACCGTCATGTATTCTTCCGGCGCATTGTCGCGGATGTCTTCCTGAGCCTCGGTCAGATTTACGCAGAAAAGATTGATTTCACCGCAATATTCCGCGAGCTTTTCGCAAAGGCTTTCGACTTTCATCAGGGCGCGCTCTGAGGTATACGGCGGGCTTTGAAAGTGCAGCATATCCAGGCTCATGCCGCGTTTTGCCATCATGTACGCGGCGACAGGGCTGTCGATGCCGCCCGACAGCAGTACAAGCGCCTTACCCGACATGCCGACCGGAATCCCGCCTGCGCCCTGCAGCCTGTTCGGGCACAGATACGCGTGCGTGTCGCGGATTTCGAGGTAGACGGTAACGTCGGGGTTATGCAGGTCAACCTCCGGGGGTCTGTCCCTATTCTGATATGCTTCCCAGATTTCGCCGCCGAATTCCCGCATGAGCTCCATCGAGTTCATCGGGAAAGTCTTGTCGGCGCGCTTGGCTTCGACTTTAAACGTCTTCGCGCCCCTGAGCGCTTTTTCTAAGTATGGCACGCCGAGCCGGACTATTTCTGCGTAGTCCTTGGGTAGCGCGAGCGAGCGCTGCACCGCGCCTATTCCGAAGACCGTGAGCAGACGGCGCTCGATTTCGTTAAAGTCAGTGTCAGCCGACCTTGGAGTGATGTAGAGTGTGGACTGTGCGCGTTCATAAGTAAACTCGCCTAATATTGCGCCGTTTGAAAGCGGTGCTGCCAGCCGGCGTTTTATATTTTTAACCATACGTTCCTCAAAGAACCGCTTATTATTACCTTTGAGGGCGATTTCGCCGTATTTTGCCATAAAAACTTCCATTTTTAATAAGTCCTTCCTAAGTGAAAGAGTATTTTAAAGTACCGTTCTCCCCGACTAACAACGGTGGATAACAATGAGTTTATAAATATTATCTTCCCTAAAGAATAATACTTTTAAAGTATCGTTCTCCCCGACTAACAACGGTGGATAGCCATGAGTTTATAAATATTATCTTCCCTAAAGAATAATACTTTTAAAGTATCGTTCTCCCCGACTAATAACGGTGGATAACCATGAGTTTATAAATACTATCTTTTAAATCTTTTAATTCCCGCTTTTAACACTTCAACAAACTTCTCAATTTCATCTGTGTTGTTCTCATGCGAGAAGCTGAGGCGCAGCGCGCTGTCCGCGTCCTTTTCCTTTACGCCGAACGCAAGCAGGGACGGGCTTTTTTTGCCTCTCGCGCATGCCGAGCCGCTCGACACAAATATATCGCTTTCAGCTAAGCAGTGCAGTAGAATCTCGCTTTTCACGCCGTTTACCGAGAAATTTACGATGTGTGGCAGATTATCGCGGCTGTTGCGCTTATAATTAACACCGTCGAAATCCTCCAAAAGTTTCGATAAATGCTTTGAAAGCTGCGTGAAATGCGTGTGATTATAGTTATAATTTTCCACCGCCGCGCCGAAAGCAGCAATCAGCTCGGCAGGCTCGGTGCCCGGGCGCAGTCCGCCCTGCTGCCCGCCGCCGTAATAAAGCGGGCTGAGCCTTATATTATCCCGCACAAACAGCCCGCCCACGCCTTTAATGCCGTGGATTTTATGCGCGCTGATGCTGATTAAATCTCCGTTTACGGGGATTTTCATGAAGCCCTGCACGGCGTCGGTATGCACGATACATTTCGGGAAGCGGCTCTTCACCGCCTCGTATATTTTAACCGTGTCGATGATAAAGCCGGTTTCGCTGTTGACCGCCATCACGCTAATCATGTGCACGTCCTGGTCAACGGCGGCGATAATCCTGTCCTCGAAGCTTTGTCCCGCAGCCGGCGAAAGCCGCAGAACAGTCGCTGAATACAAGCCTGAAAAGCCGTCCTGCTCAATTTTATCAAGCGGATTGGCAACCGACGGGTGCTCGATCGCGGTGGTTATAATTTTGCGTTGTTTTTCACCTTTCGGGGCTTTTATGCCCAGCAGCGCGAGGTTATTGCTTTCAGTCCCGCCGGACGTAAAGACGAGACTGCCGCCGCCCGGCAGCTCCCGGAGAATCGCTTTCCTTGCCGCACTGATGATTTTTTCGGCTTCAATCCCGCCCTTGTGCAGCGAGGACGGATTGGCATAATTATGGGCTGCGGCACGGGCAAAAGCTTCAGTCGCCTCCCTGCACGGCTTGGTTGAAGCGGCGTTATCAAAATAAATCATATTTTCAATAAGTCCTTTGTTCATGGGTGAAAAATGAAAATAACGTTTTCCCCCTTAATGCAGGATTTAATCATAAACCCATTACATTATAGCTCGTGTTAATTTCAAAAGAAAAATGAAAACAACATTTTGCCCGTTAATGCAGGGTTTAATCATAAACCCATTATACTATAGCTCTTGTTAATTTCAAACGAAAAATGAAAACATCGTTTTCCCCGTTAATGCAGAATTTACTTCAATTATAAAACCATTATACCACAACTCGTGTTAATTTCAAATAGTATATTTAAAAAGTTTTGTGAAAAAATAGGAAAAACGGAAGGATTTTAAGGTTGAAAATAAATGATACTGAGCCGGGGAAAACGCTGTTTTCATTTTTCGCCGGTGAAGAAAGGACTTATTGAAAATATGTTTAACATATCAAAACGGGTGCTGGTGCGTATTATTGCGTTTCCGGCAGCGATTATCGCCGCTCTTGCGGTTACTGTTATAACGGAGAGCGCTGAAGTAAAATGCGTAAGAATCGAGCTTCACGGCAGCCAAATGCGCGCTGCCGCCGAGTTTTCGCACTGCCTTGAAAGCATAGAGGAAACGCTGCTCAAAGTCCGGTACAGCAACTGTTCGCAGATGAAAGGTGAGCTTCTCGCAGAGCTTTATAACTACGCGGCGAGCACTTCCGACAAAATGCAAAACGGTGAAACGAGCTGCGATGAAATTAAAATCATAACGCAGAAAGAGCCTTTGATGCTGAGCGGCGGGCAGATTATAAGCGAAGCGGAGGCGCTTGAAATAGCAACGGGCATATCCGGCGCGCCGAACCTCGCGCTGATAAGCGAGGAAGCCGGCGGCATGCCGTCTTATGTTTTCGCGAACTCAAGCACGACGATTGCGGTTACAAAAGCGGGCGGGCACTTAAGCTACATGCTCGGCTACCGCGAGGTCGAAGTCCGGCGAATCACCGCCACACAGGCGGTGAGAGCGGCTGAAATATATCTTGAAAGGCTCGGGATAATAAGAGTCGTCGAGATTTTCCACGAAATTCATGATGATGTGTGTATAGTTTACTTTGCGGGAGCGCAGGCAGGCATCACACTTTATCCCGATTTTATCAGGGTCGCCGTCGCTATGGACACGGGCGAGGTTCTGAGCGTTGACAAGCGCGACTGGCTCGCGAATCATCACCCCACGGGGCGCGACGTCGGCGAGCCGGCTTTAAGCATTGAAGAGGCGCGGGCATTGATTTCGCCGCTGCTTACAGTTGAGAGCGCAAAGCTGTGCATAACCGCCGGCGATGTTTTTTGTTATGAATTCAGGTGTTTCTCCGAGGACGGACGGCAGGTTTTCGTTTATATAAACGCAAACACCGGCAGGGAGGAACAGATTTTATTAAATTTGTCGGATATTGTAATAAATTTGTAATAAAATAATGCTTGAAATATAATACAATATGTGGTAGAATAAAAAAAGACAAGTACACGCGCATGGAGAAAGCGGTAAGAATAATATGAAAAAAGCACTGAAAGCTCGGACATTGCTGCTTGTTTTCGCTATGCTGATGATTATAACAAGCGGCTGCGGCATAAGCGGCGAGAGCGGCGACTACGAGTATCCCGCGCCGGGCGGCGATAACAGCGGCAACACCGACAACCTGTCCAAACCCTCCGAACGGGCGGAGCGGCAAAACGGCGCGAACGCTGCGCTTATAACCGAAACGAGCGGCGAAATATCGGTCGCACCTATCGAGGAAAATCAGATTGTGCTAACGGCGCAGTCGCTGCTCGGAATTTCTTTCGCGGACGGCGGGAGCACTCCGGGCGAGGGCTTCGACAATTCGGGGTTTATTCACTACGTCCTGCGGCACAACGGCTACGTTAACTGCCCGCGCGGCATACAGGAGCAGGCGGGCATGGGCAATAAAATCGGCTCGATTCCGGAGCTTATATCGGGCGATTTGGTATTTTTCTCCGACAGCGGCTACAAAGCGACATTCGGCGGGATTTATATTGGCGGCGGCATTATGATTAGCTGCCGCATGCCGGGCGAGGTCGTAAAGGAAATTGATATTACCGTGAAGTATTATTTGGACAGCTTTTTCACGGGGGTACGGGTGTTGTAATCATTAACTTTAAAATGTTTCAGCATTGGCTATATTAAGTAAAGAGCGGGGTTTTTAATCCCGCTCTGATTTTTATACCCCCGCCACTACCCTTAGTACCAGCAGCGCGTCTGCCGACGTAATTATACCGTCGCCGTTCAGGTCGTATTTATCCATCTGTTCCGAGCTTAAAACAACTGTGCCTGCCACGCTCCGCAGTATGTTCATCGCGTCTGCCGTGGTGAAGCCGGAGCCGCTTGCATTCCCGCCGCCCTCCCATGAGTCAAGGTAAACACGGGTGATTTTTGCGGCGTCGCCATCTCCCCATGTTCCGAAGCCGAATGTCATTCCCTCGAGCCCGCGTATATCGAAGATGATTTTCCCGGGCTCTGTGGTAATGCGGCTGTGTCCGCTGTCGAACTGTACCCACTGCGACGTGAACCGCGTGAACGCATAGGCGTTGTGCATAGTTCCCGTATACTCGACGACCATTTTCTCCGCAAAGCCGAGCACGCCGGGATTAACATTGCGCCAAAACGTGAAGTCTTTGTTTATAAAAGGGCCCGGGAGCTCATAAGGCAGCGGCGGCGCGGGAGGTGTATACGCTGCGCCGGGCTTTTCGCCGTAAGCGGAGAAGAATATATTTACGAGCGGGTCGTTCCACTTGCCTGTTGCGCGGGCAAAAATTTCATCATCATTTTCGCCTGTGCAGTTCCACCACATAGACGGCACGCCGAGCGCAGCAAGTCCTGCATAAGCGTTGCGGCTCCAGGCGAGTGCGGTGCTGCCCTGCCGCTCAATCGGCGAGGTTTCCTTTATAACGACGGGAATCCCTTTATCGAGCGCGGCTTTTATCTGCGTCAAGGCGTTCTGCTCCAATTCGGCGGTCGCGGGATAAAAGAAAACTCCTGCCATCGTGTAGGGGTCGTTTTCGGGGTGTTCGTACAGGTAAAGCAGGTTCGGGTCTGCCTGTACAATCGTGAGCGAAACGATACGCTTATCATTATTTCCGCCGCTTTTGCGGATTATCTCGAGCGCGTCGCGGTTAAGCTTGTTGGCTGTCGCCGCGAGGAGCGGGATTTCTTTTTCGTAAAGCGAGTAGCTCCAATACCAGCCGTGCTCGCCCGGGCGCGGCTCGTTCATCGGCTCAAAGATGAGCGTTTCGGGGTAGTCCTTGAAGCGGTCTGCAACCTGCGTCCAGACGTTCTCAAGCCAGCTTTTCGCCTTGCTGTAATCGGTGAGCATAAGGTCATAGAAGCCGGACTCGTGATGGGTGTTGAGCGTTACAATCAGCCCCGCCTCCAAAGCCCAGTCAACGCACTGCTGGACGCGGTTCATGAACGCGGCTGAGATTCTGCCGTTTTTGTCCATGTGCGGCTCCCATGTAACCGGAATACGCACGTTGCTGAAGCCCTTCATGGCAATCGCCTCGAAGTGCCACCTCTCGACTTTCGGCGCGCCCCATATAGTTTCCGCGTCCATGGGGTTCTCGAGCGGCGTGTCGTCCGACCATCTGCGCGCCTCCAGGGTGTTGCCTATGTTTATGCCGAGCCCGAGCTTTTCCGACATTTCCTTTCCAGTGACGGGCGTAAAATCTTCTGCCGCCGCAGCCGGAACGAGCGTGAGAATAAGCGTAACCGTCAGAAGCAAGGATAAAAATTGCTTTTTCATAATATCTCCTTTAATAAATTGTTTATTTCGCATACTGTGTGCTTCGCTTTTCGGCGCAGAATACATAATATCCGTCGGTTTCCGTAACCTTCACGCCGCCGAAGACGGCTGTAAACTTATTCCTGTACCAGTTTTTCCGTTTCGTTACCATGAACATTCTGCCGCCGACTCTGAGCCTGTTAAAGCCTTTTTCGATAAAATGCTTGGGAATAGAGAAATCTGCGTGGTAGGGCGGGTTTGAGAGAATAAGCGAGAAGCCGCTTTCGGTTATGTCACGGAAGCCGTCGCTGCGGATTACTTTTATGCTGCCGACGCCGTTGCGCTCTGCGTTTTGTTTTGCCAACCCGGCGGCTTCGGCGCAGACATCGCTCATGACTACGTTCTCTGCGCCTATTATTTTTGCGGCGTAAATCCCCGCGATGCCGTACCCGCAGCCTAAGTCAAGCAGCTTGTCCGTGCTTGTAAAATTTACCACGGAAAGCATGGCGAGCGTGCCTTTATCGGCGCCGAGCGGCGAGAAAGAAGTGTCCGACGTTTCAAACGTGAGTTCAATACCGCCTATGATTTGTGTAAACATATAATAAGTATAACAAGGCGGATAAATTTTGTCAATCGGGAGGTTGCTTTTCTTATAAAAATGTGTTATAATAAAATCACACATCCAAACGCAAAGCGTTTGGCATCCGCTTTGCGGATGGTTTCGGCAAAGCCGAAACGGTGATTTTATTTCAACAATAATTCGGCGCGTTCGCGCCGCCGGCGGCCTTGCCGCCGCAATCGCTGCAAGCGATTGCAATTATGTTATAATAAAAATGCCAAAACGCGCTGCCGGCGCAAAAGCAAGTAAAGCTTGCTTTTTAAAAATGCGGAGCATTTTTCAAGTTAATCGGTTATATGATTAAAAAAGAAAATTAAATTTAGGAGGAATTAAAATGAAGTCAAAGAAATTTTTAGCAGTTTTAATTATTTGCATACTCTCGATGAGCATTATGTCGATTCCCGCAGGCGCGAGGCTAATAACAAACGCCAACGACGACGGGTACTACAAAGCGTACGCGATTGAAGACCTTACGGCTGAGGATTTTTTGAGGGTTGCAGGGATTAACTGGTTTATCAAGCCTGCGGACGCTTCTTTCGGCGGCGTAACCGTTATCAGCAGCTCTCTTCCGGGCAGCAACTGGCTGGATACCGAGTTCGGCGATGCGGGCGCGGGCAAGCCCATAACGGCGACGGCGGTTGAGGGCGAGGACGGCGTTTACAGAATCCGTCACTGGAGCAGAGGAGCGTCGCCTACATTCGAGGCGAGCCTGCTTGAGGGCGAGAAATACGCGCAGTACGTGCTCGGGAGCTACTGGGGAACTTTTGAGGTAGTCCGTTACGAGTGGCTCGACAGCGCCGGAAACGTGATTCAGAAAAAAGGCGCGGCGGCTCCGGAACTCAAGCCCGAACCCGAGCCGGTTGAGGGAAAGCTTGGCACTGCCGACGCATTAATCGTTCTGAGAGTTGCGGCGGGGCTCATGGAGGAGACCGATGAACTTCTCGCAAAATATGACCTCAACAGCGACGGCGAGCTCACCACGGCGGACGCAATACTTATACTCAGAGCGGTAGCGGGAGTCTAAATTTTTCCGCTGCTCCAAAATTTTTGCTCTAATTTTGTACAATCTGCTAATTGAAAAATGATTTTAAAAAAGGTATACTTATATTTATGAATGGCTAAGTCCATGAATAATTAAACTTAACGGAGGATTCAAAATGAAATTAAAGAAGATTTTAGCAATTTTAGTCGTATGCGCGGTAGCAGTAAGCTTTATGGTGATACCCGCAAGCGCGACAAGGCTCACCAACTCTAACCACAACGGCGGCGACGGGCAGCACTTTATGATTAGAGCTTACCATTCCGCTAACTCCAACAACGACGGGCTTTCCAAGGAAGATACAATGAAAATCTACGGCTTCGAGTTTATCATTGAAGTATCGAGCGCTCCCGAAGTCGGCTTTGGCGGACGCATGATAGTTAATGACAACATCGGCAGATGGAGAAACGTTGCAGAATGGAGCAGCGATACCGGCGACAACCCCCTTAAGGCTGTTCAAATTGAGGGAAATACTTACAGAGTAAGATTCTGGAGCCGCACAACCCAGTTAATCACCGAGGCTAATTTTGCAGCAGACCAGACAGAAACCTATGCCGAATTTGTAATAGGCATGGACTGGGGCTCTGCGGCAGTAAAAGACTGGAACTACCTTGACCAGGGCGGCAATGTAATCCCGAGAGGCGCAGCTCCCGAGCCCAAGCCCGAACCTAAACCCGAACCCGCAGCTCCCGTTGAATTCGACGGCACATACAAGAGCTCCGACGCTTTAAACATCCTCAGAATCGCAGCAGGCTTAATGGAAGCTGACGAAGATATGCTTAAAGTTTACGACCTCAATAAAGACGGCGAAATTACATCGGCAGACGCGATTATCGTTCTCAGAATAGTAGCGGGCGTTATGGACGCTCCCGACCTTGACGACGGTGACGACGGTGACGACGACAATTAAAAAGTAACTTTCTTATAAAGAACCCCGCCTTTGAGCGGGGTTCTTGACATTTTTCTGCATCTGTGATATGATTAATCTGCGTAAATGTATAGCCGATTAACTTGAAAAGCGCTTTGCGTTTTTTCACAGCAAACGAGTTTGCCGACGCGCCGCAGGCGCGCTAATCGGCTATGCAATCGAATTAAGCCGCTGCGCGGCTGTGCGGCAACCGCCGCACCTTGAAAATGCGTTAGCATTTTCAAGTTAGTTGATTATAAATGTTTTTTGCATTTTAATGCAATTTGAATTTGCCGAGGAGCTAATTAAGGTTAAATTAAAATATACATTAAAGGGAAAACGTTGTTTTAATTTCCCGCTCGTAAAGAAAGGACTTATTGAAAGTATGAGTTTGAAGCTATCACCGTTATTTTCCGACAACATGGTTCTGCAGAGGAATGCAGAAATAATTATTAGCGGTTTTGCCGCCGCTTCTGCCGAGGTTGAAGTCCGTTTCGGCGGCAAAGCAGAAGTTGTAAAATCAAACACAGACGGCTTTTGGAGCGCCGCTCTGGGTGAGTTTGAAGTCTGCAGTGAGCCGCAGAATATCAAAGTTGTTTGCGGCGGCGAGGAGCTTGAAATACGCGATGTGCTTGTCGGCGATATTTGGGTTTGCGCGGGTCAGTCGAATATGGAGCTTGCGCTCAACCGCACCTGCCATAACTACCCCGACGAACTGACGGTTACGAATCCGCTTATAAGGCAGTTTAAAGCTCCTCAGGTTTATAATTTTGACGCGCCTGCCGATGAATTCGCACTCGAAAACTGCGGCTGGGAGAACTTCTGCCCCGAAACCGCACAAAACTTCACGGCTGTCGGCTACTTCTTTGCGAAAAAGCTGACGGAGCGTTATAACGTACCGATTGGACTTTTGAATACTGCCGTCGGCGGGACGCCGGTGACGGCGTGGCTCAGCCGCGAAAAGCTTGAGGAACTCGGCTTAACAAACGAGCTCGCCGAGGTTGAAAAGTGTAAGGAGAAAAAGTACATAGAGCAGGTTCAAAAAGATGAAGAAGAATACACGGCGGATTATCACAGCAGGCTCTGGAAAGCCGACGAGGGTATACAGCAGTCCTGGATGAACCCGGATTATGACGACAGCGACTGGGAGGAAATCCCGCTCTGCAAGGACGTCGACAGGGGCACGGGCTCGTATTGGTACAGAAAAGTTATTGATATACCCGAGGAGCTTTACGGACAGGAAGCGACGATTTTCCTCGGTCTTGCCGTTGATATGGACGAGGTTTTTATCAGCGGCGAGAAGCTCGGCGCGACTTATTACCGCTATCCGCCGCGCGAGTATAAGTTTACGCTGCCGCAATCGGGAAACAAGCTCACGATTGCGGTAAGGCTGCTATGCTTTAACGGAAGCGGCGGGTTTACCGAGGGTAAGAATTATTTTGTCGCGACAAAAACCCATACAATTGACATAGGCGGCACATGGAAACGCCGCCCCGGAACAGTGTTTGAAAATCAAAAGGCACAGACTTTCTTTCAGCAAAAACCGACGGGTCTGTATAACGGCATGATTTCGCCGCTTCTTAATTATGCAATCAAAGGAATAATCTGGTATCAGGGCGAGTCCGACGCGGGCAGTCATACGCGTTACGCCGAGAAGCTCACGGCTTTGATTAATTCATGGCGAGGCTCATGGGCAAACGGAAAAGCCGCGCCGTTTATACAGACGCAGCTTGTGCATTATGCCTTTACAGGCGGCACGGATTGGGACTTGCTGCGAGGACAGCAGAAGATGTGCCTTGCGTTGCCCTGCACGGGGCTTGCCGCCGGTTATGATTTGGGTGAATACAACGATTTGCACCCGCAGAATAAGCGCGATATAGGCGAACGGCTCGCGCGGCTCGCAATGCGGCTGGCTTACGGCGAGAAACTCCCGCCGAATGTGTTTGAGATGTATAATAAATAGTAAATAAGGAATAGGGAATAATGAATAATTATTGTGTCGCCTGCGGCGACGATTTCAAAATCGTCTGCGAAGCGAACTCCGCAATTGTTCGTTATTAAAATTATTAACTGTTAATTATTTTGTGCCTGCGAACGGTTCACCAAGCGTGTCATACAAAAAATCAAGTATCCATGCTTCATCTCCGACATAAAACACAATAATTCTGCCTTGTATGAAGAAGTGCGGATATGACACCCATGAGGTCTGAACCATTCTGCCGTCGCGGTAACTGAATCCGTAACCGCTTTCATTGACAATTTTCGTGTCGGTTTGTGCTTTGTTGTTGCTGCTGTAAGAATAGACCGTGAAGCGTTCTTCCTGTTCGCCGCTTCGCACTATTATTGTTTCTGCTTTTCCCGTCAGCACGTCCTCGTCCCATGTTATTTCCGATATTTCATATTCAAAACCGTTTTCGGTAACTGCGGTCAGCAATGCTTCAAAGTCGGAACTCCTTGAATTTTTCGCACTTTCTGCACTTCCCGCATTTTCCGCGCAGCCCGCAAGCAGTGTAATTGAAGCCAAAAACAAGCATAATAGTTTTTTCATATTTTCACCATATCCTTTCTGCACCAACAAAGAATAAAAAGTTTCATTTTCCACGATTCAATATCATTCGTTTTCAACCTTTATCACCTTGCCCATAACACTAAGTTACTCTGCACAAAGTTGCATTAAAAATTCTTCAAGTGTCAACCCCGATTCGGTGATTTCCCGCGCTCTTTTAACGCCTACGAAGCGGTAATGCCACGGCTCGTAGATAAAACCCGTGATGTGCATTGCGTCCTCGGGGTAGCGCAGAATAAAGCCGTACCGCCATGAGTTCTCCGCGAGCCATGCAAACTCCGCGGTTTCCTCAAAGGAGTACACGTCGTAGTTTCCGCTTGCGAAATCGAGCGCAAGCCCTGCGTTGTGTTCGCTGGCGCCGGGGCGGGCGACCTCGGTATCGGTGACGAGCAAAGCCTGCGCGGGGGTGAGCCCAAGCTCGAGGTAATAGTTTATTCTGCGGTCATAAATTTCCTGCTGCCTTTCGATTGTACGGTAACCCTCAATGATGACGATATGTACGCCGTCCCGCGCCGAATCCTCGAGCATTTGCCCGACGTAACCCGCAATGCGCAGGTCGACCTCCCGCCACCATTCGTCTTCCTCCCCGAGAGCAAAGAGCATAACCTCAAAGCCGGCGGGGAGCGGATTATCCTTGTCAACGAGATAGAAAGCCCATGCGTTGTCGTATTTTTCCGGCTCGCGCGCCGTTTCTTTCGGCGGTGTTTTTGCCGCGGGCTCCGTAATTATTAATTGCTCACTGTTAATTGTTAATTGAACCAATGCCGGCTGCGTCATGACCGGCGTTGGCGTTATTATGGGTCTTACTGCATTTGCCGCAAGGTATAAATCGGGAGCCGTCACGGCAAGCATCATCAGCACTGCCCCGAATACCATGATTAATCTACGTTTCATATATTAATTATATATAACGGCTGCAGTTTTGTCAAGCGAGAGGTTGACAAAACTGCATTTTTGTGGTACATTTATTAAATAGAATAATATAGTTGATTAACTTTAAAAACCGCTTTGCTGTTTTTCCGGCAAGCAAAGCTTATCGCTTGCGCGCTTTAAGCGCGTAATCAACTATACAATCAAATTAAGGAACCGCCAACAAATAAACTTGACGTTTGCCTTGTATTTTTGCCACCATGCTGCGTTAAATTTTCCTTAAATATCGACGGATATTCGCGGAAAATTTGCCTTGCCTGCCGACAAAAACACGGAGGTAAACCTGACAACTTTATTTATCGGCAATTCCTAAGCCGCTGCGCGGCTGTGCGGCGACCGCTGCACCTTGAAAATGCGTTAGCATTTTCAAGTTAATTGATTATAATAATAATGTGCAGGAGAAAGATAAAGGTTGAAACAAAATCCTCATGAATCGGGGAAATGTTGTTTTCTTCCTCTTTATACTAATATCCAATTAAAACATTGACAGCTTTGCGGTTTTTTTACTGCTATGCTTCGTCAAAAATGCTCGGAATAATCAAATTATTCCTACGCTTTTTTCCTCGCCTGACAATAAAAACATTCGCAAAATTTGTCATTGTTTTTATCGGATATTAGTATTAGCAAAGAAAGGACTTGACAAAAATATGAAAAAATTAAATGCCGGCATTATCGGCGCAACGGGAATGGTAGGTCAGCGGTTTGCGCTGCTGCTCGAGAATCACCCCTGGTTTGAAGTTACGGCGCTTGCGGCTTCGCCGCGCTCGGCGGGCAAGGCTTACGGCGAGCTGATGGAAAACGAAAACCGCTGGATGATGGAGGCCTCAGGCGGGCGTGTTCCCGAAAATATGAAAAATATGACGGTTCTTGACGCTTCTGACATAAGCAGCGTTGCTTCAAAATGCGATTTTGTTTTCTGCGCCGTGGATATGAAAAAGGACGAAATCATAGCGCTTGAGGAAGCGTACGCGAGGGCGGAGTGCCCTGTTATTTCAAACAACTCGGCGCACAGAAAAACGCCCGACGTGCCTATGATTATACCCGAGGTGAACCCCGGGCATGCCGAGGTTATTCATGCGCAGCGAAAACGCCTCGGTACAAAGCGCGGCTTCATCGCGGTGAAGTCCAACTGCTCGATACAAAGCTATGTCCCCGCGCTGCACCCGCTCCTCCCGTTCGGGGTAAAGGACGTGCTCGCCTGCACGTATCAGGCGGTTTCGGGAGCGGGCAAGAAGCTTTGCGACTGGGAGGAAATGCAGGACAACGTGATTCCCTATATCGGCGGTGGCGAGGAGGAAAAATCTGAGAAAGAACCGCTCAAGATTTGGGGTAAGATAGAGGACGGCGTAATCCGCGATGCGGCGGGCATAAACATAACGGCACAGTGCGTGCGTGTTCCCGTGTCCGACGGGCATTTGGCGGCGGTTTACGTGCGGTTTGAGAACAAGCCGGGCAAAGAAGAGATAATAAAGATTTGGAACGGGTTCGGCGGCTTATCGGAATCGCTGCCCTCTGCGCCTGAAAAATTCCTCACTTATTTCGAGGAGGAAAGCTACCCGCAGACCAAGCTGCACCGCGGGCTTTATAACGGCATGGGGGTTGCTGTCGGGCGGCTGCGCGAGGACAGCCAGTACGACTATAAGTTTATCGGGCTTTCGCACAATACGCTGCGCGGCGCAGCGGGCGGCGCGGTACTGACGGCGGAGCTGCTGATGAGTAAAGGGTATTTTGATTAAAAAGAATTTAAAATTTGAAAATAGTCACTGATAATCGGAGAAGACAATATTTTTACACTGCAATTATTGAAGAAAGGACTTAATGGAATATGAGTAATTCAATTTATACCGGCTCCGGCGTGGCGCTCGTTACACCCATGAACGCCGACGGAAGTATAAATTATCCCCTGTTCGGGGAACTTATCGAGCGGCAGATTAAAGGCGGCATACAGGGGCTGATTATCTGCGGCACCACGGGCGAGGCGAGCACCATGACCGACGAGGAGCACATTGAATGTATCCGCTTTGCCGCGGAGAAGACCGCGAAAAGAGCGGCAGTTGTAGCGGGGACGGGCAGCAACGATACCGCCTATATGGCCGAGCTGTCTATGGAAGCGGAGAAAGCCGGCGCGGACGCGCTTCTGCTTGTTTCGCCGTATTATAATAAAACCTCTCAGAAAGGCTTGGTAAAGCACTTCGGCGCGGTCGCGGACAAGACGAATATTCCGATTATGCTGTATAACATACCCTCAAGAACAGGCATAAATATTGAGCTTGCGACTTTTAAAGAGCTTGCGGAGTATCCGAACATCACGGCCGTTAAAGAATCGGGCGGGAATGTTGCGTATTTCTCGACTTTAATCAACGAATCGGGCCTGGATATTTACAGCGGCGACGACTACATGAACGTGCCCGTGCTCGCGCTCGGCGGCAAGGGCGTGATTTCGGTAATGGGCAACGTGGTTCCCGAGGTTGTACATAAAATCTGCGAGCTCTGCCTTAGCGGTAATGTGCTCGAGGCGGGGCGGCTTCAGCAGAAATATGCGCGTTTCATGCATGCCGAGGGGCTGTTCATGGACGTGAATCCTGTGCCTGTAAAGCATGCGCTGAAGCTGCTCGGCATAGACGCGGGAAGCGCGCGGCTGCCGCTGTGCGACATGGACGAGGGGAAAATTGCACTGCTAAAGGCGGAAATGGTTAAAATAGGATTGTTATAATCAGTTAAATTGAAATATACTTAAATGATTAAATCCACCATTTGAGAGATGATTATTGTCGTTTGCCGACGGCAAAAGGAATGGGGAAAGATGACAAAGATTGCATTATCCGGCGCGTGCGGGAGAATGGGACGCGTGATTGCGGGGCTTGTCGCGGGGCGCGGCGATTGTGAAATAAGCGCGGGAATTGACTGCCGGTGCGAGAAATACGCCGGCTTTGAGATGTACTGCAGAATCGGCGATATTGCGGAAAAGCCGGACGTAGTCCTGGATTTTTCACATCCGTCCTCGCTCGGCGACATACTTGCGTTTTGCAAAACGTGCGGCGTCCCCGTTGTGATTGCGACCACGGGTTACTCGGAGGAGGAAGTCGCAGGAATCAAATCTGCGGCGGCGCATATTCCCGTGTTCTTTACGGGGAATATGTCGCTGGGGATTAATCTGCTAAGCGACCTGGCGCGGCGCGCGGCACGGGTATTATCTGAAAAGAGCGGGCAGTACGACATGGAAGTGATAGAAAAGCATCATAACCGCAAGGTTGACGCACCCTCGGGCACGGCGTTCATGCTCGCTGACGCGCTCAACGAGGAGCGTGGGAACACTTTAAAATACGTTTACGGGCGCAGCGGGAAGCATCAGCCGCGCACGAAGAACGAGCTCGGGATTCACGCAATCCGCGGCGGGACAATCGTGGGCGAGCACGAGATTATTTTTGCGGGGCACGATGAGATTATCTCGCTTTCACATTCCGCGCTGTCGCGGGAGGTTTTCGCGAACGGAGCTGTAAACGCAGCGCTGTTCATGGCGGGAAAAGAAAACGGGCTTTATAGCATGACGGATTTATTAAACGCTGTAATATAAAGGAACAGGTTTGAAATAAATTAAATTGAATCGGGGAGAGCGTTGTTTTCATTTCGATTTTGTGAGGAAAGGACTCTTTAAATTATGTCTACTCAAATTATAACGACGTATGGGATTTCTATTGTTACATTCAATAACGTGGCTGTTTCGCACCAGAACACGTTTATCTGCGAGGTGTTCGGGCAGTCCGCCGAGGCGGGCATAAACATAGACATGATTTCGCAGGCTCCCGCCGCGTCGGAAAAAATAAGCTTCGGTTTTACTTTTTCAGACGAGGACATGCCGAAGCTCATCTCAATTATTAACCAGATTTCAAGAAACCTCACGCCGATGATAAACGTCGGCAACGTTAAGGTTACTATAAAATCAGACGAGATGGTGAACAATACGGGCTTCGCTTCACGCGTGATGAACGTGCTGCGCGAGATGGACTGCCTACCGCTGCTCGTGACTACGGGGCTTGACGAGATTTCGCTGCTTGTTTATGAGAGCGAGTGCGCGGACTTGGAGAAGAAACTGAAAGAGGTTTTTGCGTGAAAGAGCGCGAAGGATAATAAATGGTCCGAGATATGACAAAGGGCAGGCTCCTGCCCATTATTATAAGATTTTCAATCCCGCTGCTGCTCGGGACAATCTTCCAGCAGTTTTACAACGTTGCCGACACCATAATAGTAGGGCGGTTCATAGGGCCCGACGCGCTGGCGGCGGTAGGTACGACGGGAGCGCTTAACTTCCTTGTAATCGGCTTCGTCATCGGGCTGTGCAGCGGCTTTTGCATACCGGTATCACAGCGGTTCGGGGCGGGCGACATATCGGAAATGCGGCGTTTCGCGGCGAACGCCGTTTATCTTTGTGCTTTTTTTGCGGTGCTGCTGACCACGCTCACCATGCTTTTCACGCGGCAGCTGCTGCAGTTCATGGATGTGCCCGATGAAATTATAAACATGTCATACTCGTATATAATTTTCATCTTCGGCGGGATACCGGTGGCGATTGCCTATAATATCCAGGCATGCCTGCTGCGCGCGCTCGGCGACAGCAAGACTCCGCTGTACTTTCTTGCGCTTTCGTCACTCATAAACGTGGGGCTCAATCTGCTTTTTGTGGTGGTGCTCGGGCTTCATGATGTGCGTTATATAGGGCTCGGGACAGTAATAGCGCAGAGCGTTTCGGCAATTCTTTGTTTTATATTCATCAGGCGCAGCTACCCGATTCTGCGCTTTACTAAAGACGAAAAAAGATTCTCAGGCAGGCATGCGAAGAAGCTGCTGTCGATGGGCCTGCCTATGGGGCTGCAGTTCTCGATTACCGCACTCGGTTCGTTGATTCTGCAGAAGGCTGTCAACGGGCTGGGAACGGTTGCAATCGCCTCGCTCACGACAGGCAACAGGATTTCGCTGTTTTTATTCATGCCGCTGGAAACCCTGGGAATTACGATGGCGACGTTCTGCGGGCAGAATCTGGGCGCGGGAAAACTCGCGCGCATACGGCAGGGAATACGCATTTCAATGCTTATTCAGCTCATTTACAGCTTCTTTGTCGCGGGATTGATTGCGTGGTTTTTCGGGCGCGGGCTCGCCACGCTTTTTGTGGGCGCGGCGGAAACGGAAATAATAGAGAATGTAGGGTTTCAGCTGCGTATAATGGCGCTGTCTTTCTTCACAATCGGGACTTTGTTTGTCTTCCGCAATTCTGTGCAGGGTCTGGGTTACAGCTTCATGGCGATGTCTGCCGGAGTTTGCGAGCTGGCGGCGCGGATTTTCGTTGCGTTTTTCTTAGTGGAAAGATTCGGGTTTCGGGGTGCAGTTTTTGCAGGGCCGCTGTCGTGGCTGCTCGCGGACATGGTGCTTATTCCGGCGTATTTTGTGATTATGAAACGGCTGAAAGAGAAAACAAAAGTATAGAAAACGCGGAGCTTATAGGCTCCGCGTTTCCTTTGCACAACTAACTTATTATTCTTCGTCGGTTTCTTCTTCCACATCATCAGCGTCGTCCGCGTCGTCAGCGTCGTCTGCGTCGTCAACATCATCAGCGTCATCAGCGTCGTCAACATCATCAGCGTCGTCCGCGTCATCAGCGTCGTCAACATCATCAGCGTCATCAACATCGTCTGCGTCGTCAACATCATCTGCATCGTCAATGTCATTAACATCGTTCACAGGATTTATCACCTCGGGTTCATCTTTTTCGTCGTTACAGCCGACAAAAAGTACCGAAAGGGAAAGTGCCAAAATTGTGATAAGTAAAAGTGCTTTTTTCATAATAGTTTACCTCCGTTTGTTTTTGTTTTCTTTTTTGTGAGAGGCATTTTTGCCTTCCATGTTTATATTATAATCGTGAAATATCCGCATGTCAAGCGAATATCCGAATTGTAACGGCTCTGTAACCAAACTGTAATCAACAGTCCGGTTTTTGTAATCGGACTGTAATATTTTGAAACCGCTCTGTAATAAAAATGAAAAAATTTACCGCGAGGTATTGACAATGTGAAATGAATGTGATATGATAATTATATCATAATCATATACAAGGAGGAAATCATAATGAAAAACAAGAAAGCTGTAAGCGTGGAAATCCCCGCAAAAGCAGCAAGCGGCATGACTGTGCTGATTATAAACCTGCTGCTGATGATTACGTCCGTCGTCGGGGTTATCATCGGTATAACAAGGCTTGAAAAGGGCGACAGCTCCGGCACTGTGTTTTTGGTTTCGGGTATGATTTACTTAGCGTTAATTTGCTGGTTCTTATTCGCGGGGCTGCGGGTTTTAAAACCCAACGAGGCGCTCGTGCTCACGCTTTTCGGCAAATACTACGGAACGCTCAAGGGCGACGGCTTCTTTTGGGTGAATCCGTTTGTGAGCGCGGTGAACCCTGCGTTTAACACGACGACGGCGACGGTCACTGAAAAAGTCGCGGCTCCGGGAGCAAGCGCGGCGGGCCTTAACAATAAAAAAATCTCGCTCAAAAGCATGACGCTTTCAAACGAGCAGCAGAAAATCAACGACCTGCTCGGCAATCCCGTAATCATCGGCATAAACGTGATTTGGCGCGTGACGAACACCGCAAAGGCGGTCTTCTGCGTCGATAACTACAAGGAGTACCTGTCCATACAGTGCGACAGCGCGCTGCGCAATATTATAAGGCTTTATCCCTATGACGTTTCGGACGGCGACAACGAGAAGTCCCTGCGCGGAAGCAGCCAGGAAATAGCGGATAAGCTTAAAGATGAAATCCAGGCAAAGGTGGACATCGCGGGGCTCGAAATTATCGAGGCGAGAATCACGCATCTCTCCTATGCGCAGGAAATCGCCGCAATCATGCTGCAAAGGCAGCAGGCGTCCGCGATTGTGGACGCGCGCAAGATGATAGTGGACGGCGCGGTCGGCATGGTGGAGATGGCGCTGGGTAAGCTGAACGAGAAGCAAATCGTAAACCTTGACGAGGAGCGCAAGGCGGCGATGGTAAGCAATCTTTTGGTGGTGCTCTGCGGCAACAGGGACGCCCAGCCGGTTGTAAACAGCGGGTCGCTGTATTAAAGGGGTTGATTTAATGGCGGCTTTTAATGATAAAAGTCTTGAAAAAAAGCAGATTCCGCTGCGTTTATCGGCTTCGCTCTGGCGAGAGCTGTCGGCGTGGGCGGAGGACGACTTCCGTTCGCTGAACGGGCAGATTGAATATTTACTGAACGAGTGCGTGAAAAAGCGCAGAAAGAGCGGGGCTTAAGCCCCGCTTTTGCGTTTGTACGGTTTTGGGTTATCGGTGAGATTTAAAAGATAATCCGTGCTTGTTTCATAGAATAGAGCAAGCTTAATTAAAATCTCATTTGGAATATTATTTATTCCTAATTCATATTGAGAAAGTGTATTTTGTGCTATGTTTAATTCATTTGCTACAGTTATTTGGGATAAATCCTTATCCACACGAAAATTTCTTATTCTTTCATATTTTAGTATTTCATAACGCATTTTTAATCACCTCATAAATAAAATAGTATATCTCATATTAAGATATTAATATATATCTTAAATTAAGATATTGACAATTATCTTGAAATCAGATATAATTAATATATTATTTAAGGAGGAACTCAAAATGTTAAAATCAAATGAACCCAAAAAGAAAATCTCAATTACATTGGAGCCCAGGCAATACAAGGCATTAGCTTACTTTGCCATAAGCGAAAACTGCAGGATTTCAAGTGCCGCAAAAATGATAATCATTAGGATTTTAAGAGAATTTCATAAAGATGATAAGCTATAGGGCGGTTGTTTCCTATAAAAGAAAAGGGCGGCATAATAGCCGCCCCTGCGTATTCAATCCGCTTAATTTGAAAAGTTATCAAAATACCCCTGCACCAGCACAATCGGCGTTCCCTTGTCGCCGCTGCCGGACGTCAGGTCTGCAAGCGAGCCGAGCAGGTCTGTGAGGTAGCGCGGGGTCGTGCCCTCAGCCGCCATGTCGCCTTTTAAGTCATCTTTCTTGTTTTTAATCCGCTCGGAAATCGCGCTTTCAAGCTCATCGCCCGAAAGCTCTGAGAACTCGTTGTCTGCGAAGTATTTGAGCTTAATTTCGTTTGTCTTGCCCGCGAGCCCGCCGGTGTAGGCGGGGCAGACAACAGGGTCGGCGAGCTCCCAGATGAAGCCCACAGGGTCTTTAAACGCGCCGTCGCCGTAAATCATGACCTCGATTCTTTTGCCTGTTTTTGCGTAGAACAGCTCGGCAGTATCGCTGACAAACC
This sequence comes from Oscillospiraceae bacterium, assembly GCA_009783695.1. Taxonomy (GTDB): domain Bacteria; phylum Bacillota; class Clostridia; order Oscillospirales; family Ruminococcaceae; genus Ruminiclostridium_E. Next base: position 19,433 of record WRCY01000004.1, on the reverse strand, counting down.
GGTTGCAGTCACGCGGGAACAGCTTGATTTTATCCTCGGTCGCCTTGTTGAAGCCGAGCACGCCGTATTCGGGGTTAAAGCCGGAGTTGTTCACCGGGCTGCTTAAAATATTATCCAGCCCGTAAACCCTGTTCGCTCCTGCGTTTATGAGCTTTTCTTTAGTCTGCTTGCGGGTGTGGATATCCGCGCAGATGACGTCCTTGGTGTAGGTCAGAATCGCTGTCGGGTTGTTGGCGAAGATAACCTCCGCCTCCGCGCCCGCTTCGGTAATCAGCTCCTTGTAGTACTCGATGTAGTCGACGCCCGTGAACATATGCTTTTCATAGCCGAAAAGCTCCCTGAACCTCGCCTCGTTAAGCACGTCCGCATACGGGTTCACGCCGCTTTCGACTAACTGCTCTGTCGTTATCAGCGCGTTTCCGACTTCGTCGGATGGGTAGCTGAGCATGAGATATATTTTTTTTGCTCCGAGCGCAATCCCGCGCAGGGCGATTGCGAACCTGTTGCGGGAGAGAATCGGGAAAACAACGCCTATTTCGGCGTCTGCGCCGAATTTTTGTTTAATGTCGCCGGCTATATCCTGCACGGTGGCGTAGTTGCCTTGTGCGCGGGCTACAATTGATTCCTTGACGGCGACGACATCGCGGTCAAGGAGCGTGAAATTGTTCTCGTGTGCCGCCCCGAGCACGCTGCTTACGACTATTTCAGCCAGGTTGTCGCCCTCTTTGATAATCGGTGCCTTTACTCCCCTCGAGATAGTGCCGAGTGTTTTTGACATATTAATAAGTCCTTTCCTCACCGGAGAAGAATGAGAAGTCCTGTTTCTCCGATTTAGTTTTGTTTATTATCTTACTTTCTATATTTTAAAATTATTATAACCATAATTACTGCCGCGAGGAGCAGCGCGCCGATTGCCATGTAGAGGAAGTTGTTATTTTCCCCGGGCGGCTCCGGTGTATCGCTTGTGAGAATGTCCGGGGGCGGTGTTTCCGGCGGCGTATCAAGCTCAAGTTCTTCAGCTTCGTCATTAGTTTGTGCGAAGAACTGCCGTAGTTCGGCGCGGTCGCCGCGGTGGTCGAAAGACAGCGCGAGCCCCGATATGTCAAAGTGCTTGATTACGGCGGTTCTGTAATGGTAGCTGTTATTCTCGAAATAACCCTGCCTGTCCCAGGTGGGGTCGGCGTAGACCCAGCGGTTCTCGGCTTCAAACCAAAACGCAACCCATTCATGCGCAATAGTCTGCGTGGGCAGCAGCTCATAGGGGACGCCCTCAAGGGCATTTGCAATCCCGCCCTTTATGTTCAGGACTTTCAAGCCCGCTGCCTCAAGCAGCGCGCCGTAGGTATTGGCGATGCCGATACAGACGCTGCGCCGCAGACGGAGCGTGGTCGCAACCGAAACAGTATACTCGGTGACATCGCTGTCCCTGGCGTCGCGGTCATAGACGATGTTATCGGCGACCCATTGATTAAGCGCCTTTGCTTTTTGATAATCGCAGTCAAGCCCGACTGTGATTTCCTCTACGATTTGCAGCAGGATTTCGCGTGTTTCCGCAATCTCGCGAGGGTCGCCGCCTGCGCTTATGTAATTCTCGCTGACTCCGGGCGAAATGACGCGGTAGTCCTCAAGCGTGGCAGCAGTTTTTTCGGCAAGCCCGTTATCGCCGAAAAACCAGCCTATGCCGTCGCTGTACTCAACGCGGTAGTTAAGCGTAGTGCCGTTATCAAGCTTTATGACGGCGAGAGCGTTCGAGACGGACGGAATTCCGCTGTAAGCGGCAGAAAACGAACCGTCAGCGTCACGTGTGAAGCGGCTCTCCATTTCGCGCAGAGGCACATTGATAAAAAAATCCTCAACGATGTAATCTTTAAAGAAACCCTCAGCATGAATTGTATTGCCCTCTGCAGTAAGGACTGCGCAGCGGTCGGGGTCATGCGAGGTTATGAGCGTAAAAACGCGCTCCGGCGTTTCCTGATAAGCATATGATACATTTATAAATAAGGCTGTAAGAATAATAAAAGCGATAAATTTCTTCTTCATGATTTAATTATACATTATTTTGCGTAATTTGTCAATCAACTGTTCATTGACTTTCCGTCGAAGCTCGTCATGAAGCCGTTTATGGAGAACGAGCAGATGTCCCCGCCGATGATTCGCCCTTTGTAAACCAAAACATTCGCGAAGACGTCGCCTGCCGCCGGGTGGTTGAGCACGCGGAAGGTATAGCTTTCGACTATATCGGCGCGATACCGCGAAAGGTCGAAGCCCTGCTGCTTCTGTAAATCGTTGTACCGCTGATAAGTTTCGGTGAATTTTGCGGGAATCTGTACATTCTTGACCGTTACGGGCTCCGGTTCCACCGCCCAGCCAAAGGTATTCAGGTAAGCAACAATGTCGGCGGCGCCCTGTACCTTTACAGCGCGCGCACCCGCATTGACGCTGATAAGCCGTACCGAAAGAGCCGCGGCAAACAGGACAATAACAGCAAGAAAAACGGCTTTCGCCTTGTTCATACGGGTAGATTTATACATATAAGTACCAGCCTTTTTATAGATATTGTATACTTTCAATTTATATGGCACAAGTTTAAACAAAATTCATACGCTTCTATTGTTAAATTTGCTGAAATTTCGAGCACTGTTGCTTACAGCAAGCGGTTTTTCTTGTTTTTTTGTAAAAAAGTAACAACAAAAACATGAAAGTTTAATTACGGTTTTGTCACACCTATGCAATATACATAAAGCATTTTAAAAAAATTTAGTTAATTAGGCTCTTTACTTTTTCCCCGCAGAACTGTATTATAGAGAAAGCGGATGTATCGTTCAAACTAAAACATAAAGTTTTAGTTTGAACGGGATTCTGCCGTGTGTGCACGGCAGGCGCTGTTCACAGACGGCGCAATCCCCGAATAATTGCTTTAAGGTAATTGATTCGGTTATAATTATATTTAAAAACAGGAGGTTTGTTTAAATGGCAAGTTTAGCACTGAAAGGCATTTATAAGCGTTATCCCGGCGGCGTTATCGCAGTTTCGGACTTCACGATGAACATTAAGGACAAAGAGTTTATAATTCTCGTAGGGCCGTCGGGCTGCGGAAAATCTACTACGCTGCGTATGATTGCAGGTCTTGAGGAAATAACCGAGGGCGAACTGTTCATAGGCGAGCGTCTGGTTAACGACGTCGCGCCCAAAGACAGGGATATTGCGATGGTTTTCCAGAACTACGCGCTTTATCCGCATATGTCCGTGTTTGAGAACATGGCGTTCGGGCTCAAGCTCCGTAAGGTTCCCAAGGATGAAATACGCAAGCTCGTTGACGAAGCTGCAAAGATTCTTGATATTACCCACCTGCTCGACCGTAAGCCGAAGGCTCTTTCGGGAGGTCAAAGACAGCGTGTAGCGCTCGGGCGTGCAATCGTCCGCGACCCGCAGGTCTTCCTGCTTGACGAGCCGCTGTCAAACCTTGACGCGAAGCTGAGGGCACAGATGAGAACCGAGCTTGCGAAGCTGCATAAAAAACTCGGAACCACGTTCATCTACGTTACGCACGACCAAATCGAAGCTATGACTATGGGCGACAGAATCGTCGTTATGAAAGACGGATACATTCAACAGATTGATAGCCCGATTAACCTTTATGCAAACCCTGTGAACAAGTTCGTGGCAGGCTTTATCGGCTCGCCGCAGATGAACTTTATAGAAGCAAAGCTGCTCAAGCAGGACGGCAAGTACGTAGTTGAATTCGGCTCCGAGGACACCAAAACCGCAAGAGGACGCAAGTTCTACGTTGAAATTCCGGCATCGAAGGCTGACAACGCCTCGCTTGAGAATTACGTTGACAAGGCATTAATCCTCGGTGTCCGTCCCGAAAACATTCATGACGAAGAAATATTCCTGTCTAACGCAAAAACAGGCATCATCGAAGCGACAATCGACGTTGCGGAAATGATGGGCGCGGAAACATATCTTTACCTCACCTGTGAGGAGATTCCGCTGACAGTGCGCGTTTCCAACCGCTCGCAGGCGCGTCCGCAGGACGTTGTGAAGCTGGCGATTGACCCGAGCCACATTCATCTGTTTGATAAGGACGATGAACATTCGATTCTGGCGGGGGCGCTTTAAAACCTTAATAAATAACAGAAACCCTCGCCTTATAAGGCGGGGGTTCATGTGCTTTTAAATATTTAACCGACCCAGCCTCCCCAAAGGCCCCAATTAGAGTTCATTTCATCGGCTTTTGCGGTTAATCGTTCTAAAACCGCTTGCCTGAATTGTTCTTCAACGTTTTCACTGACCACTTCTTTTAATCGCTCTATCGCTGATTCTCTTGTGCGGAAACTCGCCGGTTCGTTTAAAGGCGCGCTCCAGTCCTTATAAACCATTACCCGTGCTACCAAACGCGCGCCGGGCGTGTAACGGTACATCGCGTCAAGGTTGAAAATATAAAAAGAATCGTTTTCACCAATGAATTCAAAATTGTTAATCGCGGAGTATTCGGGGTTTTCGGGTGTTCCTAAAACTAATAGCTCCGCTTCCTCGCGGGTTGCGGGGTTATTGGACGAACTCGGCGCTATCCACTGTGCACCCTCTAATGGCTCTGTGCCAAAGTTTTCATGCATATCGATACTTGACTTTCCGAATGTCAGTACCAATAATTCATAATCATCAGCGTTATCGGTTTGTGAGCAAGCGGTTAAAATTAACGTTATAATTAAAGGAGGTACAAGTAATCTTTTCATTTATTCTTACTTCGTCTTATCCAGCCACGTGTGCGCCATTTCGAGCGCCTCGTAAAGACTGCCCCTGTCGCTGTTTTTGACAATCATTCGGCTCGGGTCTATGTCTGCGGCGGTCTGCATAAGCATAACCTTGACCTTATCCGCGACGTCAAGGTCTTTTACTTTGCGCGTGTGCATAATGGTAATCATGCAGACATAGTCGTCCGACATATTGCCGTAATAAATCTGCTTGCCGTTCCTGACGAGAGGATAGCCTTTGTAGGTGTAGAAGTTTTCCATTTTATGCTCCCTTTCAATTTTGATGAACCGCCGCAAAGCGAGCGGGGTGGTCACCAAGAGTTTATAATAGTTCCGTTGTTTAAAAAAGCATCCAGGTTCTGTTCAAGCCGTGTAAGATAACCTATGCGCGTGGTGAAACGCAGCTCGCCGTCTACGGCAATCACACTTCTCAGAGAGCCGGCGTCAAGGAACTCTATGACAGTTTCAGGTGAACCGTCGCGGTATCTGTAGGTGTAACGCGCCAGCAGCGGCATATTTTCCGCTTCCCCGGGCTCGCCTTTGAACAACGCCTCCGCGCTTGCGGAAATCGCGAAGATGTAAAGGTCTTTGAGCCTGTTTGTGTCAATCTGCGCGCCGTCCAGGAAATACTTTTCGTCGCTGCGGCTTTCGCCTGTGAACGTGAAGCTCAGCGTGTGTGCAGGCGTTTCGATTATAAGCTCGGAAACCGTGTAAATAAGCGGGCGCTGGAACATCGACGCCATAATGCTCTCGACATCGAACGTAAGCAGCCAGTTAAGCATATCGGGCGAAAAAATGAAGAGCACGTCGGGATGGTCGCTGTGCATGCCGTAATACCCGGCGAAAACATTTTCACCGTCTTCGTTTTGCGTAAAGTAACGGCTGCCGATTATAAGCGCAGAATCCCGTCCGTTAAGCGTCATTACGGCGGCAGCTTCCGGCTCGTCGAAAACGTGCGCAAATTCTTCGGGCAGCTCCGTTCCGACGAAAGCGACCTCCTGCGCCGTCAGCCCGAACAAGCCCTGCGTAACGCGGTTGCCTTTATGGTGGTCTACTTCCACCGCAACCGGCGCGAGAAGCCTGTGCGAGTTGATTACTATCTCCTCTTCGTCAAGCCGCGGAATAAGCTCAATTATATACTGCTCGCGTCCTGCTCTGTCAACCGTGAACCGCTCGATTCGGGGCCAGCCGGCATCCGTGTAGCTCATCGTAACATCGAGAGAAACATATTGGAGCGGGCTCTCCTTAAGCCAGTCCACGAGGTACGACCAGACCGCGTAAACAGTGTCTTTACTGCCTGCTCTGATAACGCGCACATATGTCATATCTTCGGGCGTCGGGGTCTTGTCGCCGACATATATTTCAAGCACCTCGCCGCCGGTGAAAGCCGCGAGTCCGCGCGCCGCCGTGTTCTCAAGAAGCCCGTACTGTTCGAGGTTTTCTGCATTTTCTTCGATCGGCTCGCGTGCCCAGAACTCCGACATGTAACGTGCGCAAGTGTGCAGTTTTGAGTGATTAAGCAGTGCGCCGAGCAGCACAGGCACGTTATAGACGCCGTCCGGGCTGCGCTCTATAGTATATTCGCCGTGTTCATTTTTTACGCTGATGCTGACGAGGTCTTCCGGCATGAGCTGCGTGAAGTAGATTCTTTCGGGTTCGGACTCGGGCGGGATTTCACCGCCGTTTTTATCATCACCGCGCTGAGTAAGCATGAGAATCACAGCAAGTGCGGCAAGCAGCGCCAGTCCCGTTGATGAAAATATTAAGGTCTTAACTTTTTTACTCAATTATCTGTAACGCCTCCTAAAGAATACAACAAGCCCTGCCGTAATGATTAGCACAGGTATAATAATTACGAAAACCACCGCAATCATATTCGCCTGACCCACGGTTATATCGAACACCGTTGAACCGAACGATTTAGGCGTGACGCGTGCGGCTATTTCGCTTCTGCCGCTTATATCGCCGAAAATGTTGAGCAGAAGCTGCGCGTTTGACAGCTGCGGCGTCATAAGCGTTTCACCCACGAAAACAGAGGGCGAGCCGAACATAATCACGCGGCTTGTAAGAGTTTCAAAGCCCTCAAAGCGGGTCTTGCGGCTCATAACGGCGACATTCAGCACTTCATATACAGGGTCCCAGTCTTCGTCAAGCTCGTCCAACTCTAACAGCGGCACATAAATCGTGCCCGTATTCGGGGCGGCGTAGGTTTCGATTAGAACCGTGGTGTCCATGGACTGGCGGCTGTCAAAAAGCCGCGTTACGGGGCGGATTGCCGTTGCGACGAGCGTCCTCTCGGGGACGTCTTCAGCAAAGTATTCGCCGGCGGCTCTCACAAGCTGCTCCCAGCCGTCAGGCGAAAGTGCGAAAGAACTGTTCGTTTGCGCGGCGAACCCGTATTCGGCGCGCAGCCCCCATTCGTCAGCCATGAAGTCGTCAAGGTTCGGCGTTTCGGGCATCTGCGGCGAGGGGAAGAAGAGCAGGTTTCTGCCGTACATCTGCCCGTTGTCAAGCCAGTCGCTGATGGCTTTCAGCGCGTCAGGCGAATAATCATAAGCGGGCGAGAAAATCACGACAAAGTCTGTTTCAGGGTCGATTTCGGCATTGCCGAACATATCGAGCTCCTCCACCAGGTATCCGTTGGCCTGCAAAACAGACCACATCGCCGAATAGCCCGTTTCACCGAAGCCGTGCGTGAAAGCTACGCGGATGGGCGTAAGGTCGGACACGGACATAACAGCCGACAAAAACGCCTGCTCTGTTCCCGCGCTGACGCTGGTTTCGATAAAATCGCCGTAGCCGAACATATAATACTCATAGGCCTGCATTTCGGTTAGCTGATGACCGTCTATGAAAAACTCGAAAACCCTGTATTCGGGCTCCCTCACCACTCTGAAGCGTTCTGTCTTCTCTGACTCGATTACCACGCAGGTGTCTGTGAGGTTTCCGCCGAACTGCGCCGAGAAAGCGGGGTTCGTAAGCCTGTCCACGAATGAGATAGTGAAGTTTTTGTTCGCCTCGGCGAACCGCTGCGCTATTTCATAAGCCTGCATAAATTCTATACCGCGCCCCGTAAAATTTTCTTCGGTGCTGCAAAAATAAATGTTAATTACGTCGTCAAGAGAGGAAAGATACTCGGCGGTGCCGGCTTCGATACTGTAAAGCCCGCGCTCGGTAAGGTCGAAACGCAGGTTTAAGTTGCCGAAAAGCATGCCGAAGATAACGTTGAGCAAAACCGCGGCGGCTATAAAAACAACGGTTATTACTACCGAGTAGCTCCCGTGCTTCAGCTTTCTTTTAAAGCTGTTTACCTGCTTTTTATTTTCAACTGATTGTTCATTGTCCATTGTAAGTTGTTCATTGTTCGTCACGCCCAGCGCCTCCTTTCAAGAACCCGCACGGTCAAAAACAGGAAAATTGCCATAACCGTAATGAAGAACAGGATATTTGCCACTATAAACATACCGAGAGTGAAGTCGATATAGCGGTCGAAAATCGAAATGCTTCTGAGTGTATTTGAAACGATTTGCACGGGAATCACTGACGCGAGGGCGTTCATCAAAAATATAACAAGGTTCAAAAACATGCTCCCGACCGCGGCTATCATCTGGTTTTCCGTCAGCGACGACACGAACAGCCCGAGCGCGGCATAAACGCCGCCGAGCAGCAGAAGTCCCGCAAAGTTGCCCCAGAGCGTCATCCATGAGATACTGACAAAAAACGAAAGCACAATTCCATAAATCGGAAGTATGATAACTCCGAGCAGAAAAACCGCATAAGCGGACAGGAATTTCCCCGTTACGAGCCCGATGAGGCTGACGGGCGCGGTGAGCAAAAGCTGGTCGGCTTTCTGCCGCTTTTCTTCGGACATGAGCCGCATTGTCAGCACCGGCACAAAAATCATCAGCACAAAATACATAAACTGGAAGACAGCCGTGAGGTCTGTGCTGCCCTGACCGAGCGAGAATAAATAAAAAACAATCCCCGACGTCAGTATGCAGGCGGCGACAAAGACGTAGCCTATGGGCGAGGTAAAGTACGCTGTCAGTTCGCGTTTAAATATAGCGAGCATTTATTTCCCCTCCTCTTCATCTTTAACGTTTCCGTATATATCGCCTGTAATCAGCTTTAAGAACACCTCTTCAAGCGTAAGCTCGTTCGATTTCATCATCAGCAGCGGATAGTTCCGGGAGCTGAGCTTCTTAAATATTTCGCGCCGGACGTCCTCGTCTTTCTTGGGTTCTATTTCATACTCGAATACGCCTGCTTCCGCCTCGCGCAGGGCGACGACTCTTTTGATTTGATGAATACCGACGAGCAGTTTTTTAACTTCGGATTCACTGCCCTCAACGCGGATTTTAAGCGAGAGGTTTTCTGAAAGCCCCGCCGCGAGCACGCCGGCTTTTTCATTGGCGACGATTCTGCCTTTGTTTATGACGACGATGCGGTCGCAGACGGCTTGAATCTCGGGTAATATGTGCGACGACAGGATAACCGTATGGTTCTTGCCGAGCTTTTTTATCAGCGAGCGGATTTCTATGATTTGCTTCGGGTCAAGCCCGACTGTCGGCTCGTCTAAAATTAATGTCCCCGGATTGCCGACGAGAGCCTGCGCAAGTCCCACGCGCTGGCGGTAGCCTTTGGAGAGGTTACGGACAAGGCGTCTGCCGACGTCCGATATTTTCACGAGCTCGCATATTTCATTAAGATGAGAATTGCGCGGCAGTCTGCACTTTTTAAGCTCGTAGACGAACTTCAGATAGCTGTTCACGGTCATGTCGGTGTAGAGCGGCGGGTATTCGGGCAGGTAACCGATTCTGCGCTTTGCGGCGATGGGGTCGTCAAGAATGTCGATGCCGTCGATTTTTGCGCTCCCTGAGGTTGACGAGATATAACCGGTCAGAATGTTCATCGTCGTGCTTTTGCCCGCGCCGTTGGGCCCGAGGAAGCCGAGGATTTCACCCTCCTCCGCACGGAAAGAGATGTTGTCGACCGCTTTGTTGCCGCCGTAATTCTTCGAAAGATTTTGTACTTCTATCATATTTTCACTCAAGTCCTTTCCTCACGGGCGGGAAATGAAAAGTTTCGTTTTCCCCGATTTAATTATATTTATTTTCAAACTTGTTTTCCTTATGTCCTTTCTGAACAAGAGGTTTTAAAAAACAACATTTTCCCCGCTTCACGAGGGTTTTATTTTAAGTTTTAAGCCTTTCTATGGCTGTTTTAATTCTCTTTATTGATTCGTCCTTGCCGAGCATAATGCATATATCGAGCCCGCCGCCCGGCGCCGACTGCTTGCCGGTCAGCGCGATTTGCAGCGGATACAGGAAGTATCCGACCTTGACCCCGGCGTCGTCTGCGAGCGCCTTGAAAGCGGTGAAGATTTCGTCACGGTCAAGCTCATGCTCCTCAAGAGCACGGAGCGCCTCGCCGAGCGCAACGAGCGCGGTTTCGAGCGTGGTTTTCATTTTCTTGTTGTTATATAATTCAATTTCATGGTCGCAGGCTGCGGAGATAAAGTCAATCTGAGGCGTTATGTCGGTCAGCACTTCTGTTCGCGGCTGTAGTGCGGCAAAAAGAGCGTCGCAGTTTGCAACTGCACACTGCCCGTCCTTACAGATATAAGGTTTTACATACGGCTTCGCGGTTTCCTTGAACTTCTCGGGCGTGAGGCTGCGGATATAATGCGCATTTATTGCACGCATTTTCACTTCGTCGAAAATCGCCGGCGACTTTGAAACGCCGCTCAAATCAAACGCCCCGACAAGCTCGCTGAGCGTGAAAAACTCGTTCTCTCCGCCCGGCGACCAGCCGAGCAGCGCGATGTAGTTAATCACGGCTTCGACTAAGTAACCTTTGTCGATAAAATCGCTGAAGTAGGCGTCGCCGTCGCGCTTGGAGAGCTTATTGCCCGCGTCCCGCATAATTGGCGCGACGTGAATAAAAACGGGCGGCTTCCAGCCGAGCGCCTCGTAGAGAAGAATATACTTAGGTGTGGACGACAAAAACTCGCTGCCGCGGATTATATGCGTGATTTCCATCAGATGGTCGTCGATGACGTTTGCGAAATTATAAGTGGGCATGCCGTCGGACTTAATCAGTACCTGGTCTTCTATTTCGCTGTTTTCGACTGTTATTTCGCCGTAAACCTCGTCGCGGAAGCTTGTGCTTCCCGCAGTGGGTATCTTCTGCCAGACCGCGCCGTCCTTGCGGTATGCCGCGCCTTTTTCGATGAGCAGCTCTGAGTATTTCATGTATGAGTCCTTGCGCTCACTTTGAAAGTACGGACCGTAATTACCGGTTTCGGAATACTCGCCGCAGGGCGTTCCCCGTTCCGGGCCCTCGTCCCAGTGAAGCCCGCAGGTTTTAAGCGTGCTGTAAATCACATCGACCGCGCCCTCAACGTAGCGCGCCCGGTCAGTGTCCTCGATTCGCAGTATGAACGTACCTTTATTCTTTCTCGCGTAAAGCCACGCGTACAGCGCGGTACGCAGCACGCCGAGGTGCATGAAGCCTGTGGGGCTTGGAGCGAAGCGTGTTCTAACCATTTAATGATACCTCGATGTCTTTCTCTATTTGTGCGGCGAGCTCTGTGAAATCATTAAACTTCTTTTCAGGGCGGATAAATTTCATCAGGCATACTCTGATTATCCTGCCGTACAAGTCGCCGTCGTAGCCGATAATATGCGTTTCAATCATTATGTTCCCGTTCTCTCCGGCTGTGGGTTTTACGCCTATGTTGGTTATGCCGTCGTATATTTCGTTTTTGATAATGACCCTGCTCTTATAAACGCCAAAGCGGGGAACAACGCAGTTTTTCGGCATATTCTGATTGATGGTGGGGAAGCCGATGGTACGGCCGAGCATGTTTCCGCCGACGACCCGAAGCTCATAGGAAAACTTGTGACCGAGCAGAGAATTCACCTGCTCTACGCCGCCCTCCGCGATAAGCCTGCGTATCAGCGTCGAGCTTACGGGTATGCCGTCGATTTCAAGCGGCGGGATTATAATAGTCATAACGCCGTGCTTTTTGCAGATTTTTGCAAGGTCGTCTGCGCCCCCCTGCGCCCCCCTGCCGAACCGGAAATCCCAACCGCAGCAGACGGCTTCTGCGTTATGATTTTTGAGCAGTATTTCCGAAACGAACTGCCCGGGTGATAAGTCCCTGATTTTTTGAAAGTCATAGGAAAAAATGTGCCGGACGCCGAGATTGGTCAGCAATCTGTGCTTTGTACGGTCGGTTGTGATATTATCGGTCATACGACTTTTAAAAGTAAACACCGCCGGCTCATATTGATTTAGGGAAAGCGCGGTATTTATTACTTCCTTATGCCCTAAATGCACGCCGTCAAAGCAGCCGAGCGCAATGCACGTCGCTGCGCAAGTTTGATTATTCTTCATTTTCAATCACTACCTCGGGTGCGCCCAGCCGCTGGATTATTTTTAGCGAGTGGTCCTCTGCGATTTGCGCGAGCGCAACCATTGTTCTGTCACTTCCGTAAAGTCTGTAGGTGCCGTTATATATCCGCTCAAAGCGGATTCTGTCGGCGGCGAGGCGAACCCCGTTCTTGAAGAAATCCGTCTGTACCGCGTCAAGCTGCGCTTTCGGATAAGCCTCAAACAGCTTGTCCGGCGGCATCAGCAGCCCGCGCAGAGCCTCGGCTCCCTCGCGCTTCACGAGCTCGCGCAGGTCGTCGATTTTATGGCAGTCATCAGTCGTGAACACGCCGGACTTCGTCCGCACGAGCGAGGTCATAACCGCGCCCGCGCCGAACTCCTGCCCGATGTCGTGAATCAGCGTCCTTATATATGTGCCCTTCGAGCAATTTACGCGCATAATGCCCTCATTATCGGCGTAGTGCTCAACTTTTATGCTGTGGATAATCGCTTTGCGGGGCTTGCGCTCGACTTCCTCGCCTTTGCGTGCAAGCTCATAAAGCCGCTTCCCGTCTACCTGCACTGCCGAAAACATAGGCGGAATCTGCTCGATTTCGCCTGTTTTCCGCTCGATGAAAATCATCTTGTTACGGGAGATATACCGGTCACTGACAGAAACAATTTCACCGGTTATATCCTGCGTATTTGTGGTGACGCCGAAGCGGAAACCCGCGACGTATTCCTTGTCGTTGTCGATTTGAAAGTCCACAACGCGGGTGGCGCTGCCTAAAAAGACCGGAAGCACGCCCTCAGCCATAGGGTCAAGCGTTCCGCCGTGCCCTACCTTGCGGGTTTTAAAAAGCTTGCGTACTATTGCAACAACGTCGAACGACGTAAAGTTCTGAGGTTTATAAATGCAAATTATGCCGTCCATATTTTTAATGTTCCTTTAAGAGCCTGCTTAATATCTCGCTCACGGCGGTAAGCTCGCTTTTACGCTGCCGGCGTGCTATCAACCATACAATCAAGTCAACTGATTATATCCGCATTTCGTGAAGAAGCTCTCCCAGGTCGTCATAGCGAAGCTCGAATTCCGCATAGCCGCCGATTGCGTGCGGAACAGCCATGCAGATTACAATGCTGTCGTCCGTGTAATATGAGAAAGTGTCGGAGCCGCCGAACATATCAGCGCTTCTGAATTTGCCGAGCAAGAATTCGTTGTCGTTTTCCTTGATATAACTATCGGCGTCGGGAGTTGCCGTTACTGCGTGCGCTTTGAATATTTCAACGAACTCGTCATTCAGTGTAACCACATCGACTAACGCAACCTCCACACCGACCACGGTATCTACATTAACTGTGTAGAGTATATGGCTCGGGTGAGCGTCGCCCTCAGCAAAGGCTGTCCCGCGGAATACAGCGCTCATTAAATTGTCGCTTGTCCGCGTAACCTCATAGTCCATTTCGAGCGTTAAATAATTGTAATAATCATCCTCGTAATTCTCGAGTATTTCAAGCGCCCATGCTTGAATCAAAAGGTTAATGTTTGCCTGCAGGTTCACGTCGAGAAGTTCATCGATTTGCGGATACGGGATTGTGATGTTATTGTTCTGATATACGTCGGTAAAAATCGTATAAAGCTCAAAAGTATCCCAGTCGAAGACGTCCGGTTCGGGCTCAATAGGCACGGGCTCGTCCTTTTTGCAGGCTGCAAGCCCTGCCAGCATAGCGATAAGTGTTAAAATGCAAATAAGTTTTTTCATAATTATTACCATGTCCTTTCTGCACAAAAGTGCTTTGAAACATCGTTTTCCCCGATTCACGAGGATTTTGTTTCAAACTATTTTTCCTTATTGTTTATAGCCTGTTTAGTATCTCGCTCACGGCGGGTTCTCGGCTAAATTTCCGCCATACTGCGTTAAATTCTCTTGCAAGGAACAAATCCTTGCTGCGAAAATTCGCCTTGTCTGACGAAAATTTCGCTCTCAAACCCACTCGTTCGGAGATACTAAACAGGTTCTTATATATGTCGCTCTATTTCTGTAAGTATTTTTGTTTTACAGTCCTGCATATCGCCGGTAATCCTGCAGCCTGCGGCACGCTGGTGTCCGCCGCCGCCGAATTTTGCGCAGATTACCTGTGCATTCATATAGTTTTTGGTACGGATTGAAACTTTCCAGACGCCCTCTTCTTTCTGCTTGAATGTCACGCCCACCTCGACGCCGTCAATCTGCCTGGGCATCGAGCTGATGGCATTTATATCCTCGTCGTCCGCGGCTTTCAGCATTTCCCCGGTCAGGGTAATCATCGCGCAACGCCCGCTGAAATAAAACTCGGCGCTTTCGAGCGCTTTTTTTTCAAGCTCTATGCGCTGTTTCGTGCGCATTTCAAAAAGCAGATAGTTGAGCCCCGCGCAGTCAAATCCGTACTCCATGAGCTCTGCGGTGATTCTGTGCGAAGCGGCCGTGGTGTTTGAGAAGCGGAAGCAGCCGGTGTCCGTGGAGATGCCGGTGTACAGGCATGAGGCTATCTCACTGCTTATAATACCGCTGCCGAGCAGCTTTATAAGCTCGAAAACAATCTCGCACGCCGCCGCCGCCTCACTGTCGAGAAGCAGATTCTTTGTATAGCCGGTGTTTGAAACATGGTGGTCGATACACAGGTCAGGCACCGGATACTTGTCCTGCAAGCTGCCGAGCAGAGCCGCGTCCGCAACGTCTACAGTGATGATGAATTCCTCGCTGAACTCCTGCTCCTCAATGCCGCTTTTAAGATAATTAAAGCGTTCGGAAACTTCTTCCGGGACTCGTACCTTTGCGCGCTTCTGCAGTTTTTGCAGCGCTCCGCACAAAGCAAACGCACCGCCGAGCGTGTCGCCGTCAGGCGAGGCGTGGCAGATTATGACGAAGTTGTCACTTGCGAGAAGCAACTCCGCCGTCTCCTTTAAGCTAATCGCTTGTGACATTATCAGTCCCTCTTTTAGTGCTGTCTGCCGGCGGGCCGCCGGCGGCAATATCTTGAGCCCTCTTGGAGCTTTCAATAATACCGCTTATTTTATCGTAATAATCCAGTGTGTTGTCGGGAATAAATTTAAGCTCGGGTATTTTCCGCATCTTGATTCTGCCGTTGATACGCTTTTTGAAAAAGCCCGCCGCGCCTTGCAGAACGGCGACTATTTCCTGCGTTTTCTCTTCGCCGCCATGCGCGGAAATATAAATCTTGCAGTGCGAAAGCTCGTTGCTTACCTCGCAGCGCGAAACAGCCGCAAACGCGCCGTCAAGGCGCTCGTCGCCGAGCTCGCGGATACTTGCTGAGATTTCACGTTTTATATCTTCGGATATGCGTTGTGTGTTGTGTGGCATTTAAACCTCCGGTTTAATAATTAATAATGAATAAATAATAGTGAATATTTATTGTGCCGCTTTGTGACGATTTTCATTATTAATTGTTAATTATTCATTAATCGCGATATTCCTCTATCATGAATGCTTCAAAAATGTCGCCCTCTTTTATATCGCTGAAGTGCTGCAGGCTGATTCCACATTCGTAGCCGGACGCGACTTCCTTCACGTCGTCCTTGAAGCGGCGCAGGCTGCTGATTTTATCGACGTTTACGACTATGCCGTCGCGAACTACGCGGATTTCGTTGCTGCGCAGAACCTTGCCGTCCTGCACGTAGCAGCCGGCGATAATGCCGGAGCCTGTAATTTTGAAGACGTTGCGGACTTCGATTCTCGCCTGCTCGATTTCGCGGTACTTGGGCGCGAGCATGCCTTTCATTGCCGTTTCAACTTCTTCGATTGCGTCATAGATAATTCTGTAGGTGCGGATTTCAACGTCGTCGCGTTCCGCGCTCTCAGAGGCGGCAGGGTGCGGGCGGACGTTGAAGCCTATGATTATCGCGCCGCTCGCGGAGGCGAGCATGACGTCGCTCTCGTTCACCGCGCCGACCGCGCCGTGAATCACGCGCACGCGCACTTCCTTGGTTGACAGCTTTTCAAGCGATTGCTTGACTGCTTCGACCGAGCCGTGAACGTCGGCTTTGACAATAAGCGGAAGCTCTTTCACCGTGCCCTCTTCGATTTGGCTGAACAGATTGTCGAGTGTGACCTTTTGATAAAGATTAAACTTTTCTTCCTTAGCTTCGTGCTTGCGCTTGTCGACAAGCTCGCGTGCAAGCTTTTCGTCGGCTACAACCGCGAAGTTATCGCCTGCGTTAGGCACTTCCGCAAGCCCCATGATTTCAACAGGAACGCTGGGGCCGGCTGATTTTATAACCTTGCCCTTGTCGTCGCGCATTACGCGCACGCGCCCGATTGAAGTTCCTGCGATTAACACATCGCCCGTATTAAGCGTACCTTTTTGCACTAACATCGTTGCGATGGGGCCGCGTCCCTTGTCGAGGAACGCCTCTATAACAGTGCCGACTGCCTGCCTGTCGGGATTTGCGCGGAGCTCCATGACGTCGGCAGTGAGGTTAATCATCTCGAGAAGCTGGTCGATGTTCGTACCTTGCTTCGCCGAAACAGGCACGCAGATTATATCGCCGCCCCAGTCCTCGATTACCAGCCCGTGTTCGGTGAGCTCCTGCTTGATGCGCTCAGGGTTCGCGGCTTCCTTGTCGATTTTGTTAATCGCGACAATAATAGTCACTCCCGCGGCTTTCGCATGGGAAATCGCCTCGACCGTCTGCGGCATTATGCCGTCGTCGGCGGCGACAACTAAAATCGCTATATCCGTAACGCCAGCGCCTCTTTTGCGCATGGCGGTGAACGCTTCGTGCCCGGGGGTGTCGAGGAATGTGATGTCTTTTCCGCCTTTTCCGTTAACGCCGCCCGCTTTTACGCGGTAAGCACCGATGTGCTGGGTGATGCCTCCCGCCTCGCCGGAAACAACGTTCGCGTTGCGGATGCGGTCAAGCAGCGACGTTTTACCGTGGTCAACGTGCCCCATGACGACCACCACGGGCGAGCGGGGCTGCAGGTTCTCGTCGGTGTCCTCGATTTCCTCGAACAGGCGTTCTTCAATAGTTACGATAATTTCGCGCTCGACCTTTGCGCCCATTTCCTCCGCTACGAGCGCGGCGGTGTCGTAGTCTATAGTCTGGCTGATTGTCGCCATTATGCCGAGCCCCATCAGCTTCTTGATGACGGCGGACGCCGTGGCTTTCAGTCTTGTTGCGAGTTCGCCTACGTTAATCTCATCGGGAATAAGCACGCGAAGCTGCTGCTTGCGGGCTTTTTCAAGCTTGAGCCTTTCGAGCTTCTGCGCTTCTGTTTCGCGCTTGCCGAACTGCTGCTTCTTATGCTGCTGCGACTTCTGGTTAATCTTCTGCTTGTTTCGGAAGTCGCCGCCCTTGCCACCGAATCCGCCTCCCGTAAAGCTGCTGCTCTGTCCCATCTTGTCGTAACGCTCGTTGTACTTGTCGAGCTCGACATAGCTTCCGCGGGTGTCGACACGCTTGGTGACCTGCTCGCCGCGCTGAACGGCTTCGCCCTTCTGGCGCACTCTGGGCGGGTCGTTGACTTTGACGGTGTTAATATCAACCGCGGCTTTAATCGGCCTCGGGGTGAGTGTGGATTTGGGTTTCTTGGGGGCGGGCGGCTGCTGCTGGACAGCGGGTTTCGCTGCCGGCTTCGGGCGCACGGGTTTTATCTTTTCGCCGGGCTTCGCCGGAGCGGTTTTATCAGCGGCAGTTTTAACTGCCGGCTTTTTCGCCGCCGGTTTCTTAGGCTCGGGCTTCGGCTCCGCTTTCTTGCGCATAGCGAAGAACGCATCGAAATTCGCCACCTCGTTCTTACGCGTGACGATTTCCAAAATAACGTCGAACTCCTCCACAGTAAGAGGAACGGTCGCCGGTTTTTTCGGAGCGTCAAGGTGGTCCTTGAGCAGGGCGGTAATCTCCTGCGGTGTAATTCCGAGGTGCTTTGCCGCGTCCTTAAGTTTATATTTTGTTGCTTCCATTCATTTTCCCCCAAGATAAGTATGTGTTGATAATTAACAATTAATAATTGTTGTGCCGCTTACGCGGATTTTTATTTATTTAAACAGCGAGAAGAGCCCCTCGTTTGTTACGGCGATAACTCCTGCACTTATACCGATTATATTGCCGACTTCCGTTTTATCGCCCGGCAGATAAACTACGTCAGTTTTATATTTTTCTGCGTGAAACTTAATTTCTTTCAAAGTTTTAACGGATATGTCCGAGCTTATGAGAAGACCTTTGACTTTGCCGAATTTCATAGCCGTGACAGCAGCGTCAAAGCCTATTTCAAGCGCTCCTGCTTTTCGGCATAAGCCGAGGTTTTGCGCAAAGTTTTTCACTTTAATTCTTCCTCAAGTTTTTTATAAACCTCGGCGGGGATTTCGCATTTTAAGCCGCGCTCGAGGCTTTTCTTTTTATGGGCTTTTATGAGGCACTGCGCGTCTTTGCAGATATAAGCCCCGCGCCCGGATTTCTTGCCCGTGAAGTCGAGAGAAACCTCACCGTCCTTGCTGCGCACAACGCGGATAAGCTCCCTTTTGCCCGAGTGTTCCGCACAGCCCACGCATTTGCGGATTGGGATTTTACGTTCCATGATTATTTCCATTAAGTCCTTTCTTTAACAAACGAATAATGAAAACAATGTTTTCCCCGATTCAATTGTGTTTATTTTCAAGCTTATTCCTGTTCAAAGAAGCCGCTTTCGGGCTTAATGTCGATTTTAAAGCCCGTTAACCTTGCGGCAAGCTTTGCGTTCTGCCCCTTGTTGCCGATTGCGAGCGAGAGTTGATTGTCGGGCACGGTGACGGCGCAGGCGCGGATTTCCTCGTCGGGAATGTCAACGTCGACGACTTCGGCGGGGCGGAGTGCTTGTTTTATAAATTCTTTCGGGTCTTCCGACCAGGTGATGATGTCTATTTTTTCGCCGCAGAGCTCGTTGCAAATACGGGACACGCGGCTTCTCGACGGGCCGATGCAGGAGCCCACGGCGTCGACGTTCGGGTCGTTGCTGATTACCGCCATCTTGCTGCGTTGCCCGGGCTCGCGGGAAACAGCGCGCACTTCCACCACGCCGTCGTAAATCTCGGGAACCTCAAGCTCGAACAGCCGCTTGACAAGCTCCTTGTGCGTGCGGGAAATCTTGAGCGTGGGGCGGCGGTCGTTTGCGGATACGCCCGAAACATAGACCTTTATGATATCGCCCTGATTTATTTCTTCGTCGGGGATTTGGTCGCCCTTGAAAAGCATGACTTCCGAGCCGTTTATTTCAAGCGTGGCGTTGCCGGAGGCGGGCTCGACTTTTATGACGTTGGCGG